>NZEE01000101.1 GCA_002688965.1 archaeon
CCAAAAGTGGCAGCAGAATCGATGACTTCTTTGTCAAAATACTTACAAAAAATGCATCAAGTTAAGGAAAGAATGACTGATTTGCTTTCAGATACACTTTCATCGATGAGAATGCAGGCCTCATTCCTCGCACCACTAGTTTCAGCACTAGTTGTAAGCCTTTCAGTACTAATAACTCGAGTATTAATGAATTTAACTTCTCAACTTGATACGCTCCAAACTTCAGGAACGGGAGCTGCAGGACTTGGATTCGGAACAGGATTAGCCTCAATTTTCAAAGTTGAAGCGGCAATGCCTCCATATTTGTTACAATTAATGGTCGGATTTTATATTATTCAAGTAGTATTCTTGCTCAGCTATGCGCTCTCAGGAATTGTAAAGGGTCCAGGAAAGATAGATTTCCAATGGACTTTTTCTCAAAATATTCTAAGAAGTACGCTTCTCTACTGCGGACTAACATTAGTAGGAACAATAATATTCTCATCCCTAGCATTCATTGTAACAGCTGCAGTCGCATAACACAAAAACTATATAAAAACCCGCGCGCATAATACAACAATGTCAAAGCGCGCTCAAATTAGTATGAACACAATCGTGTATGTATCAATCGCACTACTTGTTCTAATATTAATTGTCGCATTTACGACTGGTGGACTTGGAAACCTATTTGGGCAGGTTGGAGAAACAGGCCCGGGTGAACTTGATTCAGCAAAAGCTCGTTGTACGACAATATGTAACTCACTGAAAACTGAAGTAGCAACAAGCGGACATTCTGGATGGACAACTTCACAATACTGTACTGAAGAATTTAGCATCGACATCGACGGAAGCGGAGATATTGACGCTAATGAAATAATTAATTGTGACGATGTACCAATCTCAACAGCGTGTTCAACAACTTCTTCCACTGCACTTGGAACTTTGTCATTGACAGAAGTTGAATGTAATCCTGCCAAATATTCAGAATCACTAGGCAGATTACAGACCGGAGCATAATATGAAAAAAGGTCAATTGAGTATCAATACAATCGTTGTAACAATAATCGCACTAGCAGTTTTAATTACTCTCGTTCTTTTCTTCACTGGAAAATTCGCAACGTTCTCAGAAGGAGTATCTGAGCTAGACTCAGAAGATTCAACATCTGCTGCGGGATGTGAAGTTGCATGCAATCTCCAAAAATCTGGAGCAGGAACACCTTATACGAGTAAAGGGTGCGAACCAGCAGATCGGGATTGTGATCCGCCAGCATAGAATAACTCCTAAACTATTTATATCAAGAACCTTTTTCTAAAACCATGAAAGGACAAACTAATCCGATGGCTTGGATTTCAATGCTTATTCTAGCAATCGTAGTGGTCGTCATTGGTATAATGATTGTAAAAAATGGATTATTTCAATAAACGCGGAGGAGTAAATTTTCAAGTTGTAGCCATAGTTATGGCAATCGTTAGTTTTGTAGTTGCAATAATGATTTATTCAGGAGTTGGAGAAGTAGTTACAGAAAACGCAGATTTTAATTGCATTGTTGGAAACCGACTTGCAAATCTTGCCGGATCAACATCAAATCCTTGCCGAACAACTTTGGCAACAATTGAACAGATTGATTTCAAAGATGATCTGACTATAAATCATTTGGAATGTCCTCAAATAAGCAGTAATGGTAGAAACATAAACGAAGTTGCAAAAGAGTGTGGAACTGCAAAACTCGCAGACAAAGGAGTAATTTGTTGGATAAATTACTTGAGCGGAGAAGGAAATCTCCAAACTTCTACTTGCTACAATCTCTGCATGAAACCGTCTTATGGACACATTGAAGTCAAAAATTCTGAAGGAACAATTCCTCTAGACTTCACTGGATTAACTGATGAAAATCTGAAGATATTTGAAGACGATGGATTCAATTCCAAGGATCCTCAACATCTAAGAGCGCTAAAAGACACTTCTGAAAAATTAACATTAACTCTGACGGATGAAGGAATAGAATACAAAAAACTTCGAAGCGGAGATTTAACAATTGTAGTCGAAATCCCATTCCAAGACACGTACGTTTCAGAGCTCGCTTATACTTTTGAAAATGAGCAAACAACCACGGGAGGAAACCGCGGAGAACTTTATACGGATAAAATCAGCGGAGACAATCTTCGAATGAACACAGTATCATTTTCTGACCAAGGACTTTTCGATTTTGACAAAAATGCATTCAGACCAAGTATAAACAACGATGAATTATTCACTTTTAGTCAAAACGAGTCATGGATAATTCAGTATCAAGACTCTGAAGATTGGGCGAGAGTTCCGTTCTTAGGAGAAGCTTCAGACATAATTGGTTATTGGGACACAGACATCTCTGAAGATTCATTAAATTATGCTTACAACGGCGTCTGCTAAAGTTTTTATATCTCCAAGGTTTTCTATAAGTTATGAGACGAGCTCAGGCCAACTGGCAAGTTATAACACTCTTAATTTCAGTAATCTTTTTGCTCATATTCATAGGATTTGTAGTTGCATTAAAAGGAGGTTCAATGAATTTAGTCGATAAAATCGGTAATTCAATAAGAAGTCTAATATAATGGAAGTTGCAATGAAGCAAATTGTCATGATAATTATTGGAATCGTACTTGCAACTCTAATAATTCTATTTGTTCTAGGAAAAATTGGAGTTGAAGGAAGCATAACTCAAACAGTTATAACTCTCATGGATACTGCAGGAGAAGGAATATAATGCTTAAAGATTTAATCGGAACAATTCTCGGAAGAAAAGATCCAATGTATAGATACATCTATTATCACTCTTTCAAACGTTTCATGCTAACATACCTACTGTTCGGAATTGGTTTTGCACTCATAAAAATTCTTGATTTATATGCGCTAAATCGAGCAGTTCCAGGTTTTTGGTCATTAGACTTTTACCTACTTTCGTTAAGTTCAATACCTCTAATTTTAGTAGCACTGGGAATAATTGCTTCAATTATTTCAGTAGTAATTTTTATCGCAGCAAAAATCCTAAGAAAGAAGTCAAACTTCGCTCAACTATTTTTTGCAATGCATTCAATACTTCCATTTTTCCTAATAATAAAAATTCTACAAACATTATCTATTATCGCGCACGGTACACCAATATTAACATTAATCTTCAACATACTGATAATCCCTGCGACGCTATATTTCATATTCATAATGGCAAAAACAGCAAGCTACTTTACGACCATGTCGTTAGGACAATCCATTTTGATAATGATGATTCTTCTAGCTGCATTTGTCTCAGCAATATATGGATTATATATGTTTATAATTAATTTGGCGGCAGCGAGTTCAATATGAAAAAAGGTCAAGCACAAAACTACTTCATGGTGATAGTCATAATAGCAGTTCTATCTCTCGTAACAGGGATGGTTTTATTTACAAGTCTTGGAGGAAAACTACAAGAAAATCAAGACGTCAATGACGCATTCTGTAAATCTAAAATACAAACACTAAGCGTAAAAATTGAACCGAGACTTGATGCTCAACTAACTGAGGCATTTATAACCTTAATAGAATCATTCAGAGCATCATGTACTCCTCAAAAAGCAATAATTGATCCACAAAACTGGGATGCTTGTGACTCATCTTTCAGAACACTGTCAAAAACCGAGCCAACAACCGCAGCAACAAACTGTGCAATGCAGCAAGTAGCAGATAAAATTGAACGATGCTGGGATATGTCCGGAGAAGGAAGACGAACTGCCTTTTCTTGGGCGTGTTTCATTGTAGTAATTTCTGACGCAAGCGAAACACCCGAAGTAAGTAGTTATACTGATTTCAAACATCAAATAATAAAAACGTTTAACTGTCCATTCCTGGATGGAAACTGTAAAAACAAGGCAAGAGATTCAATAGATCCTGCAACAATTCTGGCAGGATACAATAATTTAATTGATATAACTGAAACAGGAATTAAGAATAGCATTGAAAGATGCAGAAAAACTGAAGTTGAAGGCGACACTGAAGAACAGCTATATGAATATGAATTAATAAATGAACGGACTGAAGATATTTATTTAGAATTACAACCAAATAATGTCAGAACAGTTCTTTCAGATTATGTAAAAGATAAATTAGTTACGCAAGGAGATCAAGAATATGATTGTACGCTCGATACGCTCGTACCAGAAACCAAATCAGGTCTAGAAGATATTCAATCCTATATCTCTGCGGCAGAAGAATATGAAGTATCAGTATTAAGAAATTACAATGAGGCACACGGAGAACCGGCACTGACTGAATTACCTTTCCAATTACAAAGAGATACACGATTAGAAACCAACACAATAAAATTCACCGAATCAGAGTTTAAAACTTTCATGAAGGACATCCCAATTCAAGGACGCACCACAAGTTTTTGCAAATCAATATCTTACAGAGGAAAAAATTGCGATAACCGTGTAGAGTATTTCCCTGAAGGATTTACTGTAAAACAAAATAAATTATTCTCAGTTGAATATTGCGGAGACACGCTTCCTTTAGGTTCAAACTTAGTAGCAAGCTCAGTTTGTGAGCGAGGACTTGATCAGAGGAGAATCCTAATTTCAGATACTCCAACTGGCGGCGGTTCACGACTAATTAATGAAAACCTGAATTATAATTGCCCAGTATTGGAAGCTGCTGCAGACCTTCAAGAATCTCTTCTAGGAGAAGAGGTATTAAACCCATTTGGAGCAATCAAAGAAATTTGCCAAGCAGGAGTTGCAAGAACTATACTCGCTTAATAGTACAGTCATCTTTTTATAAAATTGAAACAACATTACAGTATGAACTCTCGGAAAGGAATGGCGCTACCTATTGAAACAATTATCATTATGATTATTGCAATAGTTGTACTAACACTAGTTTTACTGTTTGTCACAGGAAAGTGGACTGATTTAACTGGAACGTTAGGAGGACTGGAAACTGGAATATCAGAGGGAGCAACAGAAAACATAGATCAAATATTTGACGAATGAAAAAAGGAGATGCATTACTAACTATTGTTTTTAGCATAATCGGTGCAGTCATGATTTTAATTGTCGGAAGTCATATCTTTTCAACAACACTAAACATTGTAGATGATGAAGATTTATCAGTCACATCCATGCGACAAATTGCAACTGCAGTAAGTTCTGCAGAATTTGGTGATACTTGCGCATCAGCAGAACTTAACTTAGCAAGAAATCACAAATTAATCGCAAAAGATAATTTGTTAACATTGTGGGGACAAAAATATGATGAGGAAGGCATAGCAATAGATGAAGAAAAAGAAATTGACAGCATAACTTTGAATCTGGATGGAAGAATATTTTGTAGAGGCAATTCTCCACAATGCAAGAATACAGCAGAAGGACTAACAATTAATCCAAACTTTGACCGAGAGATTGACCAATCATTTTGTGTATGTAACGTCATTGATATAGATCTACTGTTTATTACCGCACCCGGGATGATAATAATACCAGTCCCAATTGTAGATGCTGCAAACTTTGTAGTATATCCAAAAGGCTTCTTTTCCGTCACTTGTGATAATCCAGTTAGCGGAGGTCAAGCAAACGATGAATAAAATTGGACAAAGCACAAACTTAGTTTTACTAGTCGGAGTTATACTCGCAACAGCAATATCAGTATTCGCAGTTTACTCAACTTTTGATGATGTAGTAAGAAGTATGGTAACTGGAGATCCAGAGATTGCCGCAAGAGAACTTACATCATATATGGATATTGCAGCATCATCTCCAAACGAGCTTACAATATATTCACCAACGCCAATAACTATGGCAGGTTTTCCGGCATACGGAACGGTTCTTCTAAATGCTGAAGATCAAGAAATACGTGTTCACCCCTATCCCCAACATTTAATGCAGGCCCAAATACTCAAAGCTATGTATGGTGAGATATCTGTAGAGGAAGTATACAGCCTCGCATTCCTATATTCTTTCAGAAATAGTGAATTAGTTATGAGAGCAAAAACAAGATTGGCGGGAAGTATAGCGGCCGATATTACAGCAGAAGCGAAAGACAAAGCAGTTAGAGAAGCACAAGAAGCATTAGCAGAAGACTTTTTTGGAAATTTAGATAGAATTGGAAGAGAATCAATCGCAGCAAGTACGAGAGAACTCACCTCTAAGAGCGGCAAACGCAGTTTAGATCTTTCCAAAAAATTATCAAATAAATTATCAAATAAATTATCAAAGCAAATTCGAGTATCTCGCGGAGGATCAAAATTAAGCAAATTACGAAAAGTTGCATCATGGGTGTGGCCACCAAACCTTGCAAGATCAGTAATAAACACTATAGATTCAAAAGTTATGAAAAGTAAAATTCCTGAGTTCAGTTCAAAAGTAGTAACAAAATTAGAACAACGTGCAGCCAAAAAAGCAGCCAAAAAAGTAAACGATGCAATCGCAAGAGGTGCGGCTACAACCATTGCATTAGATATAGGCGAAACTGCTGAAGATCTTCTACGATTAAGTCCAGACCCATTCTCAAAAGCAGCTTTAATAACTAGCACACTCGTACGAAAAGGAATATTTATGATATTCGTAGCTGGAGAATTTGTATGGACCTTTTGGCCAATCCATCATGCCATACTTAATTCTCGAGATGCAACCGAACAAATCGATAATAAATTTGGAACATTTGAATATCATACTGGAGATATCCCCATACAAGTGGCAATACCCAACTGTGAAAGTGAACCCTACGTAGTTAATATGAATTTACCAAAATCAGGAGTCCTTGGAACAATTGGTCTGATGGATATTCTAAGCGCACAAATGAATATGCCAATGTCAAGGTCAACAGACAAAATCAAGACATATTCAGGAATAACCAATCAACAAGATGAATGTTTTGATGCCCATAATTGGTATCTTGAAGATGGGGGATTCATTACAGACGTATTAACTCTTGAAGACTATGTTATAACTCATCCTTATACTCTCGGAATTGCAGTTCCATTTGCTGCATGCGGTATTGTTGGGCTAAAAGAACCAAGCGATGGAAGTTCATGTATAATGATGATGGAAGCAACACTATTGGGTGCTTGGTCAAATCAAGAAAACTCATTTTTTACAGTAGATGGTTGGAAAGAAAATTTCCGAGGAAACACGTTTATGATTACAATGTTAGCAATAATGCTCAAACCTGAACCAAATTTCTTTGAAAGTAGACTTGGCGCAATAGCATTAGGACTCTACAATTTAATGCCTCTAGATTCTCAAAATCTATTCTCATACATTTCAGGAGCAGATGAATTAATCGATGGCGACAAAGAATATTACATGGAGGATCCACTAGTAATCAAAATAAGTAAAGAATATGATGAGGAGTCGGACGAATATATTCTGGTGGTGGACAAAGCAATATGAAATCTAAGAAAGGAACAGGACAAGCAGAAACAATACTATACTTATTTTTTGCAGTCATATTTATCATGGTCGGAATTTTATCAGTCAAAGCATACCTTCTAAATGCTGAACTCAATAAAGACTTACATCTTTCAAATCTAGACTTTGGAATATTAAGTGCACGAATGATTGCATCAGACAATTGTTTAAGTGTAAGAGAAACGGTAACCCTTAACGCGGGTGAAGAAGAATACAAAGTTAATTTCGTGGAAATTGGGAGAGTGGATAAAAATCGGATTAAAAATTCCATAATTAATAAATGTCTAAAGGGTTTTGACAAAGACACATACAAAATAAATTTATATGAACTCGCAACAGATGGAACTCGAACCATCTTAGAAAATTCAAACGGTTATGGAAACGTTGATTGTGAAAACTCAAATAGAAAAGGAGAGTTCTTAATTGGATTAAAAGGTTCAACAACAGAGTTGGGAGTATTTGAAATATGTATAACTTAAAGAAGGGACAAATAAATTTTATGGTAGAACTTTTTATTGGATCTGTACTAATAATGCTAATTGTTGCAAGTAGTTTTTACTTTGCTGAGAAAGCAAACATAACTGCAAATGCTGATGTATTCGCGGAGAACACAGAATCAAATTGCTACATAAATCTCAACACAATTATGCAGTCAGACCAATTCCTCGATGGAAAGACTTCAACAAAATTATCTGAATATAGTCATGCAAAGGATATTCAAGAAACCAATTTAGAAACAATTAGAGATAAATTACAAATTATGCTCCCAACTTCAAGATTTAGTCTAACCTTGTTCAACACGTGTAATGATTTCAGAGGAGTGTGTGATAAGAAGAAAACGGCAGGCAATGAAATCGCAAAAGCAAGCACAATTAGGTTAGAGAATGATCCAGAGACTACAACACCTAAACGATTCCAATTCACTGATACTGCAAATTTCGAGAGGTGCAATTATCCAATTCCAATTGAATGCGACCCAGAAGAATATGTAGAAGATTCAGAAGAAACTCAATGTAAAATATTTATGGAAATGAGGTTAATTTATTGATGAAACGGGGACAAATGCTAATAATAACGGCAATAGTTTTGCTAGTTTCACTTGGTGCAGTTCTATTGTGGAATGAAGGAGGAATCACAAAAGAAGTAACCATTGGTCAAACTCAATCAGATATATTTGAAACTTTCGTACTCGGACAAACAATTAACAACTATATTGGCGATTCGGCAGAACTTTCAAGATGTAATGCACTACACAAAACGGCATTAGCTTGGAACGAGGAAGCCATTCCAGAGTCAAATGAAATAAAGGAATATTTTGAAGATCGATTCAGAGAATATTTACTAATTTATATAGCAGATTTCCCACCAATAAAGAAAACCTCACTCTCAGATGAACATTCATTATATACAAACTTGTTCTTCCAATCAGACTTTGATTACGAGAACAAAATAATAAAGGGCGGACCACAAAAGATAATATACACAGAAGGTGATGAAACTGAAGAATTTACAGACTTTTTAGAAATCCTAAGCCAAGATGGATACGTATACAAATTCAAACCGATTTACTCAATAAATTTTCCAACAGAATTCTTCGACCGCCTTGAATCAGTCAGAAGTTGGACATCAGGAACTCCAGAAGGATTTGAATCAGTAGTAAATGAACCAACAGAAGAAGATGTAGAAAATACAATAAGTCCAACCGGAAGAGTAATCGCAACAACCGATTTGAAGTGTTTAGGAAAAAATGTAC
>NZEE01000102.1 GCA_002688965.1 archaeon
AGGAACAGCATTTATATCAAGAATTTCATTAGGTTTAACATGTATATTATTACTAGCATCTGTATAAATTTCTATTTGGGGAACACCAAGTCCAGATATATTTTGATTTGAGAAAAATTGTCTGTTTGTATAATTTCCATTTTCATCAAAAAGTGAAAGACGAATATAATCGCCACTGCCAGTATCAAATGTAGCAGCAACTGACCCTAAAGAAATTATCTCTAATTGACTGTCTGTATAATTTTCTTCTATATTAGGCATAATATTTAAATAGCTCCATTAGTTGTATCTTTTTCCGAAATTTTAAAGTCAGATTTTCTTCTGATTGGCACGTCTTTGGATGGTTTATCTATTTTATAATCTCCGATTAAAATACCTTTATTTCCATTTCCAGATGAATCCCTAACTATATCCCCTTCCAATTCTTGTGCATTTAATTCAATAATACAAGCTTCACGAAGAAGTGGATCCATATTATCATTTATAAATATCTGTCCAACACAACTTTCCGTTGGAAAAGTATTACCAATTCCGTCACCATCTAAATCCCAATAAGTGCCGTCTGAATATGGATGGAGGTATGCATACTCATAACAACGTAATTGAATGATCCGTGCAATACTGTAACCCTGATAATCACCTTCAATCCAACTACTCAGATTAGTATCATAATACCAATATTTATCGTCTTCTGGCAACCAATCCCAATATGGAACTTCATAATAAGAAATAAATTCATTGCCAGTAACTTCTTTGCATAATTGCAATGGAGTATCATCATCGAGTGCTAACGAAGTTCGATATCTAAATGGAAGATTTGAATCTAAATCTATAAGTTCTCCGGTTGGTGTATCATCTGTCGCTCCAGTACCAATAATTTCCTCTACATAAGAACCAACAATTACATCATTAATATATGGATAATGTCTACAGGCGTCATATCCAGAAAAATATATAAAATCGCCTGAATCGAAATAACAGAAGGGAACAGATGGATCATATAAACATATATCAACTGTTGTATCATCTCTACATACCGCTCTAATTCCATCTACGGCATAATCATGAGAAATTACTCTATTACAATCAAATCCAGATTCGAATTCTACCCACTCATCCTGAAAACAATCGTCACCACTACAATATTCAATATGATCACACCCATAAACTACAAGATTTAAAAGCCTATTCATATCATATGGTTTATTAAAAACCCTTGTCTGTTCTATGTCCGTGTCCCCTAAATAATCACCAAGTTCATCATTCTCTTTCGCATTTAACAATAATGTTGAATCTATAACATCAATATCTGATAAATTGCCGGCAGCTAATACATTTTTTATGCTTTGTATATATTGAGATTTTTCACTTATTCCAGAAATAATTGCTGTTGTATATGGCCAAGGTAATGTAACAAAATCAGGTCCTCCTATATCAGAAAAATCTTCAAGATAAACTTTAGCATTACCTAAATATATTCTTATTGTTGCAAGTTTCCATCTTATTATTTGAAACTCAGTTGCGTCTTCACTATCAAGATATGAAAAAAATATAGCTTTTATTGTTTTTATTCCAGAAGTTTGGTAACTATTAGTTAACGATATTATATTTTCCCAGTAATATCCATTCCATATTATCTCACCAAACTTAAAAGTATTATCTTGTTGATTATTTATGAAATCATCCATAGTCTTTGGCCAAAAATTAAAAACACTATCCCAACCGGTAAGTTTATTCTCTTTATCATCCCAATCTAACACAAAAAATTTAAATTTTGTATTTTCTTCGTCTCCAACTGGTATATATTCTAATAATTCTCCTTCAAGAATTTTCTTATTTATATTAAATTTTAAATCAATTGTTGTTGGAGTAGAAGCTTTAAATTTATCATCATCATCTGTATAATATGATTGAATATCAGTATTATCTAAAACAGTTATGGTTGTTCCTAAATAAAAATCAAAATCAATAGATTGTTGATTGGTCGACCAATCAATAATTCTATTTGGTTTTGCTTCAACTATCCCTTCATAATTATCATTTGAAATAAATAATGGAAAATCTAATTGATTTTCAAATTCACTTAATGATTCTGGTAATGGAATTGTTTGTTCGAAACCCCTTGACACTCTAACATTTAATACTGAAACCTGAAATGCTGCTGTTTCAGCTCCCACTCCTCCACCACCGCCTGTATACGGTTCAGAATATTCTAAATTAAATGATACTTCTTGTTGTGCTGATATAATATCATTAACTGGAATAGAAAATATCTGTATCCTTGAATCACGATCATCTGTCCCAAACCACCTATCAGCATCTCCATCCATTCGTACAATAACATAAATTAAATGATCTTCTGCGAAAAGCGTGTCCAATCCCACTACCCCTAAAGTTGAATTTAAATTCGATATAGAATAGTTCGGAACAATTGCACTTGTTGGATATGCTGTATAATCCGTATTATATGTAAGTCCGTTTTCTATAAATAAATTTGTAAATATTGCCCCACCCTCAATTAATGGATTGGGGGGACTCCAATTCTCACCCGCGGTTCCTGGATACCAATCATATATTTTAAACGAAACATTAAGATCAAGAACACCAGCAATGTCTTCATATGATGCATCATCTGTAATCGCAAAATTATTGGAATCCACAATATAAACTCTAAAATGTATATTATTTAATTTATGACTGACTCCACTATTGACAACCGTTAAATTATCAATTGTAAGATGTGAATCGTCCTCTAAAGTTATTATTTCTGTTGCAGCTAATATAGCTTCATTTACATCACTTGTTTCGGATGTAGTATATAAATCTCTATGGATAAACTTGTCATTAAAAACTGGATATAAACCCAGATTAATATTACCGTCAAAACTATATTGTCCATGTGCGTTTAGAAACGGTTTATTTTTTATTACTTTTTTAATAATAGCCATTAATATGCCCCATCTTTTTTCTTTCCAATATTTATCCTACTTATAAATTTATTTTTACTTGGTTTAATAGTTTCATCATCAAATTTAACTTTATAATCACTAATTCCAATACCAACTACACTATTTCCACTTCTATCACTAAAAATATTTCTTTCTAATTCTTTAAATTCAATATCAATTAATAAAGAATCATCCTCTACTTCTAAATTTGTTATATATGCATAAATATCATCTTCGTTCCATTCTCTACCAACCGATCCAAATGGAATATTATTAGGTCCTTGTAATCCAAGACTTTCATCAAATTTTCCAAATTTATTTAATTTTGGAAGTACTGGATAATAAGGCCACATACCATCTTCAGTCATATTCCAAATTTGAGGTTCATCTTCTTCTATCTCTAAATATTCATTACCCTCTTCGTCTGTTGAAATTGTAACACCAGTTCTATCTTCAATTGAATAATCTTCTGGTATTATTTTATTCCAAAATCTATTAGATCCGGGATTTCCAGCTTCAACAATTTCAAACCCACAACCATTTGAACAATATCCTAAAACTTGAGCTGTTCCACATTGATTTCCATTTAATTCAGTACATAATGGGTTTCCATAACAACCAACTATCCCACCCATCCATTCACATACTTGATTACCAGATACATAACCAAAATTATAACCACAGGGTTGTAGTTCACCTATGGTTGAACAATCAAAAAATTCTCTTTCACCACCACTAAATCCTAACATCTGCCATAAAGAAAATGCTTCATTAAAATATCTAATTTGTCCTATATCCATATCACCAATTGAATAACCTAGTTCACCAAAAGTATCTATTATGCCATCATATATTACCCCTCCATCGTCACTTCTGGTTACTAAAAAACTATCTAATAAATCTAAATCATCAATTAAAGATTGATTTATTTGCGCAAGTGCGATTTCTGTTTTTAATTTATCTCCCTCACTTACAAATTCAACATCTACTTTGTTGCCACCCTCTAAATATCCAGCTTGTCTTTTAATTGATTTATAATAAATACTACTTTCAGAAATTCCCCCTATTATTGGAGTTGTTTCTTTATATGGTATAAATGTAAATCCTTCACCACCTAAATATTCAAATTCATTATCCAAACCTTCATTTATATGTATTCTAACCACAAATCTCTTATTATGTAAAACTCCAACAACATTATCTCCTTCGTCTTTATCAACTCCTAACATATATCCAGTTATTTCATATATTCCCGCATCTTCATAAGAATGATTTAAAGATATATCATTTCCAAGTTTTATAGGATTTGTAGTAAATTCTGTCTTTCCATCTCCCCAATCTATATTAGCTATATAAAAATTACCATTTTTAAAATCATCATACATAATGGGTTTTCCTAAGCCATCTTCACCCATATAAAATATATCATCTGTTTTGTGTCTTGGATAAAAATAAAATTGTACTTCTATCGGAGCGGTTGTATCTTCAAATTCAGTTTGAGATATACTTTTATCCCAGTATTTAAATAATGGAGATATAGATGGGTCGCCCTCATATTTAACCTTTCTAACATCAACATCTGGAATAAAATCATATCCTCTTCTTACTTCAAAATTATCATAATACATTGTAGCTGGTCCACACCCCGCTTCTATACTACCCCCAGCTGGGCAATTCACATAATTATATGCTATTAACCGAATCTCTGCATCATATCCTTCTCCATCTATATTCCAAGTGTCTGGTATGTTAAAAGTAAATGAAAACTTTTCCCATTTATCTTGTTCTGAATTTTTATATTCTTTTGAATAAGATTTGTCTATTGTTGGTGTGCTTGAATTATAAAGTCCAGCCCAACTATCACCATCATTATAATTATAAATTCCAACATAAGATGATCTGGTAATTGTTTCTTCTTCATTATCAGGAACTGTCTTTTGCCACCAAGAAACATAAATGGTTGTTCCATAATTCCAATCTAAATCCTTTGGAGTTTGACGACTAAGTGTATTACCAACACCCAACCAACCTTGACCATTTTGATACATCTTTATACATCCCTCACTACTCATACATTCAGGACCTCGTATCCAATGAGAATGATGACGATTTTGGCCGAAAAGGCCATCATCAGCCGTTTCGGATACCCAGACAGCATTGTTCCAAGTATTTCCAGTTATAGTACTATCTCCGACACATGTTAAGTTCGATACCTCTGCACCAGAACCACATAAGCAATCATCTATATTATCTATCTCTGTCAATACAGTTCCATCTCCAGCTTCACATCTTGGATTTCCACAATTAAGACCTAAACCCCAACCACCACGAGGTAAATATGCTTCACTATGATTATCAATATTCCAAGGTATAACTTGTTCTATAATAACTAAATCTTCATTTTCATCATACAAACTCATATCTGTACAAGCTAAGTCCATACAACCAGGATTTCCACCAGTAGTACCACCACCACAGACACAACAAGCGTCATTAGCTACCATCCCACACCAAGATTGATACTCTCCCCAATTATTACATTTGTAAGGCTCTTCACCATCATAAGCTGGTGTAAAATCCGCATACCATGAACAAGGCATCGCACTTTCATCAAGAGAACCATCAGGGCCGGGATGCCATAATATTCCACCAATATACTTAGAACATTCTCCCAAACCTTCTCCGGGACTATAATCACCTCCACCAGGATAATAGTCTGAACTAATTTCTACTTGATCACCTCCAGAATTAGGGACAACATTTATAAATTCTATTTGTTTAAAATTATTTTCATCACTTGTATTTATATTTTCACCATATAAAAAGTTATTATCTGATAAATTTATATCATCATAATAAAAACATCCAAGTGATGGTCTCTTATCATCATCATCATCTTCCCATGTTATTTGTGTGTTTTCAAAATCATCTAAACTAATATCTATTCCTTGCCACGGTAAAAGATTATTACTAAGAGTTTGCTCTATTGATACAATTGAAGTAACTTCAATTAATTTTGAATTTTCATATGTATAAAAAGCACTTACTGGCCCATCCGGAATCTCCCACATTGGGTCAACCCAATCTTTCATAGTAATTTTTATTTTATAAGTTCCTAACTCTAAAAATTCATATATATATCCGTCAGTAACAAAACTTTCTATACGATCATGACAGGGAGAATAATCACACCCACCAAATATTTCCGGATTAGCTAATTCTGAATTTTCTTCTCCATCCTCCTCTATTTTAATTATATCTAATTCATATTGCCATGTCTCAAAATAAAAATCCTCATCAAACCAAAGATCTAAAAAATATTCATTTATCCAACCACCAAAATTCCAATTTGGATATGCAGTTCCGGGATATAAATACTCTCTTGTATCATTTCCAAATACAGATATATGGTAAATATTATTTGAAATTCCAAACTGAGATGAATTATCAGTTATAATATCAAAACCTGATAACCCTGCACAACTACTATCACAAGTCCAACCCTCTACTAAATCGTCACATTGGGAAGGTTGATCACTTGAACACGGAGTAGTTGTTTCTTCTCCATTATTATTTCTACAATGATCAACATTAGCATTTGGATTATATGCTCCATCCCCCTCTTTAAAACAACCATATACTTCAACATCAGCATCAAAACTTGTATATCCATTAGGACAGGATTCACCACAAAAATAGTATGGTCCATTAATATTATCACAATAACCAGTATTAGTAGAATCTTCACAGCACGAAACAGTTATAGGTTCTTCGCCTAATTCAGGTGCTGTACAACATTCTATTAAATCGCCTGGTGATTCTGGATCTAATAAGTCACCGATTTCAAAATCTCCTTGAGATATGCCGGGAAAATATCCTGGATTTATTGTATTTCCACCATAACAGTACCCAGCACAATCAAAATTAGGTCCACCAGCAACACCATAGCAAAACCAAAATTCTCCATCATCATACATATTTCCCATACATACATTACCACCATCACATACACCACAGACATCTTCAACATTACTACCACCACACATACCGGAACAATCAACTACTACACACTCATCAGCAAAATCATAACAATCTATATCTCCTCCCAGACCCGTACAACCAGGTCCAT
>NZEE01000103.1 GCA_002688965.1 archaeon
TACGCCACCTTTCTTTAGCACCCTATGCCACTCTTCTAGAACAGTAGTCGCTTCGACTCTGTCAAAATAGTAAAATGACCCACAGCTATAAATTTCATCAACCGTCTCATTTTCAAACATATGTAAATTGTCCATTGATCCACAATAGTCCAGGTGAGATAAATTACTATAGTCTATGTGAATGAACCCAGGAAGATATTTTTCTCCACATCCTAAATGTAATTTGATCTTTTCCATATCATCCACCAATTATTGTTTTATTTAGACGTATTGTGTCAGATTCATAATCCTGGCCGCCCCTTTCACCGGTGGTAAAAACAACAAATTCATTATCTTCAATAATGTTTAATGCATGAACCTCATTAGGAGGTGTGACTATAAAGTCTCCCTCTCTCATCAATAAACACTGAGCCGGCTCTTTTGAGTCTAAAGGCCTATGCCAATATTCTAATGATCCCTTTGTGATTAGCATATATTGAATTGTCTTTTTATGATAATGGTCACCACGCCTGACACCTTTTTTTGATCTCACAACGGCAACGTGATGTATGTTCTCCTTATAAAAAACATCCACAATATCTCCTCTCTCATCAGAGTGAAGCTGCAAAGGGGGATTCACTTTTTTCCAAATATTTCTTAATTTCATTCAAATTCCTTATAAAAATTTAGAAATTGTATCTCTGGATTTATCTCCAGTAATTTTGTTTTTATTTTATCGGACAGATTCCAAGACAAAATAATCGCATATACAGCCTTATATTGTGCAAATATTTCATCACCTACAATCGGTATATTTGTCAAGGGTGTTAATTTTCCCTGTTTATGAGAAGATACATCTGTCACATAATCAACAATTGTGTGATCTAAATTCATGAATCTCAAAAACGTATTTCCTTTTGCGGCGGCGCCTATAGCAACAACTGGCAAATTTGACAATTTAATTTCCATTATTTTCGAAAGAAAATTATACTTTAATCGTTGAAATTCTTCCAATGCCACATGATACGTTTGGGCGTCGAATAAAAATGATTCTTCTTGAATCATATTAAACAACTCTTGGCAATGCTTCGGAATCGCTTCATTCGTTTTCCTAGCATATACCCTCAATGAACCGCCATGATAATCTACCACTTCAATATTTTTAATTTCGAATCCGGCGAGTTCCATAATCTTTTTTGACGAGCGCGCCGTAAAGTAACTTACATGCTCATGATAAACTTGGTCAAATTTTCTACTCTTGACTGAGCATCGCCAGTATGGTAATTCATAAACAAAATAACCATCATCAACTAAAGTTTTATTCACCCCTCTGGCAAATGAAAGTGGATCATCCGAGTGATTAAAAACATTGTTGGCAATTGCTAAATTAAATTTCCCATTGTTTTTTATAATTTTTTCAGCAAGTTGTTCATCAAAAATCTCATTAATAGTCTGTATTCCATTGCTAACTGCAATTTTGGAAACATAATGCGACGCGTCAACCCCCATAACAGTAGCACCTCGCTCTTTAAAGCGACCCATGAGATACCCATCATTCGAACCAATTTCTACAACCTTAATTTCTCTTGGTAAATTTAATACTTCACAAACGTCACTGCAAAAATGTTGCCAGTGACTTCGGGCTACGCTTGAATTGGAGGATGTATACGAATAATCGTATAAGTTATATCGATCGTCCGGATCCGTAATGCAACATGCTTGGATTTGCCCACACTCCTCACACATGGCACAAGACAAATTATATACAGGTAGTAAATCATGCGCACGAGCTGGGGCAATAAACGTATCAGCATATGCATGATTTCCTAGATCCAATATTTTTGTTAAATTTTTAGAATCGCAAATTAAGCAAAGATCTCTTTTCATATAAATACCTTGTCTAAGTGTTGACCAAGATACGGACCGGTCTTAAATTCGTAGACAGTAGTACCTTCCTCCAGCGACATATAATTGTGACCGCCACAGTAAGAGATAGAGCAGTCACCTGGTCCTAAAATATCACTAAAAATAATTGAATCGTCCAAGTCATACAAATAAACCCTAACCCTTCCAGAAATAATAACCCATGATTCTTGAGTAATATCTGTTATTTTTTGAGTATTAATATGTTTATGGGCCCTAAACGTTTTATCTTTTTCCAGCTTAAACGTGGAAACTTGCAGATATTCTGAAGAAGGACTTAGGTCATTTCTTTTTTCTGTTATATCTGCACATCGATTAATTTTGTGCAGCAATTTATTTTTTACAACTTTCGAAAATATTTCCACGATTAATTTTCCTTAAAGGTCAATACTGAATCCATTTATTTTATCATAATAATCAGTGCTTATTGGAACTGGAACCTTACTTGCTTTAAACAGTTCTTTGGTACTTGAATAATCATGTATTTTATATAACAAAATATTTGGGTTGTCTCTGGTCAATTCTTTAATAATTTTATTGAATCGTTTATGATTATGGTCATACATCCAAACACCAAAAAAGACAGATGGATAAAGCCTCGTAAAACCGGCATCACTGCATCGTGTAGAATAATCCACCTCCGTGAGTGGTATACCACCAATCTCCTCCTCATCAAATAATTTCAATTCGCCAATATTATCATACAGTTTTTTACTACAAAAACCATACGGTGTCCACTTAAATTCGATCGGCCTGAACACCATTAGGCCGTTATTCAGTGTAAATGGTCCTTCAAATCTATTATTTTTCTTGAAGTACTTATAATTTTGTTGAGTACATAAATGAATCAGCGTTCTATCCTCACCAAATTCATTGATAATATTGATGTAGTCACTGATAACATCACCAACAACAACAAATTGATGATCTTCGACTAAAAAAGAAATATATTCTCCCTCTGCTTTATCAATTACTGCCTGTATGGATCGATAATATGGAACAAACCATTTTTCACCATCATTTTGTTCAACAAAAACCAGGCTTTTCTTAATAGAACAATCATTCCATTTCCTGATATCCGTAATACGTCCGTCAAAATTAATAAAATTATTGTTAAAATCAAGTTTTTCAAACCAGTCCCTGATTGCAATATTATTGCCGGACTCAACTAGCATCAATTCAATATTTGGGTATCGATTGCAAACTAAAAATGACTTTAAAAAATTCTCAATAAGAGATGTGTTTCTTTCTAATCCTGTATGCAACGCGATGGTAACTAGTGGTTTCATTTCTATTCCACGTCCTGCGGGTACACAATCAAACCCACATCAACACCACACTCACTAAAATATTTTTCTGTAAACTCATTTGTATCAGAGTGCAAAAAAAGTCGATTAGGATCAAAATTTAGGGGAGGAATATTGTCATGAGGTATTTTGTCTGGATAGAAAGGATCTTCAACATTGTAGGACTCTAAATCAACAATGTTATGTCTCATATCATCATAATGCCATAAAGCGCTGGGGGGTGTTACTTTTTGTATCAGATAACTCAGTATACCTTCTGAGCTCCAGAATGCGGCGCCCTTTTTCGCGGCCTCCAATTGTTCATTATCATCGCTAAATAAATTTGTCATTCTAACATGCTCAGACTCAAAAATTACAAAATGATCATCGATATGTCCGGCTGGTCTTTTTGGGTGCGTATTTTCATATTTCCACTTTCCTCTAAATGCCACCTTCATATTATTTCTTTTCATCTCATCTAACATTGTAAAGACTACACTGTCGTCCAGTACATACGCATCACCGTGATATTGAATTACATACTCAGTTTCATTGACACATCCTAATACGGCTTTTTTAATAGTATCATATTGCCGCATTCTCCTCCATGCCTTGGGCTGCAAAAACTGACTAGGTTTATAATCAATACCAGGTGTAAAACAATCAATATCTAGAGACTTAACTCTATCTAGATTCTGGGGATCATTGCAACACACAGAAATAAAGACGTCTTTATTTTTCCAGTGTTTTCTGATTACATTGATATTAGTCGCTACCTCATCAATTTTATTATATGTAGAAATAGCTACACCTAATTTTTTCATAAAATTATCTCATTTTCTCATACAAAAACTAGCTGCCATATACTACTGTACAACTTCCCATTCATGATCAAATATATTAATATCAAACGATGTGTTTTCATTTAAGTGAAAATATAGTAAAGGCTCAGGGCGGAATACGCCATGTTTTTCAACCAAATAGTCAAGTCGATTAATCAATGAACTATAATAATTCATATTTGCTGAAGAAGAAAATGCAAAGACATCAGGGCACCACTCTTGTAGATCAGTCGGTCCCTCAACGTGAGGTATAAATACAGTATTTTTAATATTTTCAAATATTTCTGGGGTGAGTATCAGGGGGTGCTTAAATGCCCAATCGGATCTATGACGAATAACTAAATCATACTCAAACCCAAATTCGTTCTCAAAGGAAGACTTAAGCTCATTACTCTTGTATATTTTGTAATACATCGCGGGAATGTGTTCACCACGGGATCTTTTTTTAACATCACCTGGCCTAATATATTGCAAATATTTTGACGTATCAAATACTACGTTCTTTTGAATTCTTAACAAAATTGGTTGATATAGATTCATTGCACTCTCTATAGTTCCACCTGTCAAGTTATTCATATTTTTTTCTTGATAATCGCCGCGCCAGTCATCGGCAGCCCAAGTGTCAATAAACATATCAAATTCACAATGCTGCGAATTTGGGCTTATTATCATCTCATGGAATTTTTCATACCCTTTTTTGAAGCCTCTTAGATGACCTGATATACATACAGCCACTTTTTTCACTGTGACACCTCGTTTAAGATATCATTATAATTTGTCATGATATCATCAATTGGAAAATCAGACCCAGTGTAGAGCTCAAATTGTTTAGACGCCTGCAGGATTGCTAAACGTTTTCCGGTAGTCGTAGTAACAATACAATCAATAAAATTGACGTCTTTGTGCGGGTGAATATTATCAACGGGTGTGCAATTAAAAATTGTACCTTTCTCTATCTTGTCTATCACATCCCAATTGTCCCTGGTAATAATTTCTATATTTTTAAAATATTTTTTTGCAGAATATTGTACGGCTTTGGAAAACCCACCTGCTCCTAAAATATAGATCTTATCTTTATCTTTTACGTCGGAAAGAATACATGATGAAGAATATACATCCGTATTGTACGCTGTCAAATGTCCGTTATTATTTACTATAGTATTTGCTGACCCTATTTCAATTACTTCATCAGATAGTTCATTCACGTATTTCAGAACATCAATTTTGTGTGGCATTGTTACTCCACATCCCCGAATTCCTAATGTTCTCATGGCGTCCATTGCGCCTTTCACATCATTTGTTGAAAATGATTTGTAGACAAAATTTAAGCCACATTTTTTAAAGGCATAATTGTGAATTGCACAACCGGTGCTTCCTGCAGTTTTTGCAATTGACATACATAGCACAGTGTCTTTATTTATAGCTTGTATATAACCTGGTCCGTCTTTATTCAACCACATACTCACTAGCATCCCCTAGGGTGGTGGTAACACCTGATGATAGGATCTGTTTAGACAGATTAGCCGGTTTCAAGTGATACGCCATCCTGTTAATCTTGGCTTCTCTAGTACTAAAAATTTTACTCAGTGTTGCTAGCATTATTGACTGTTTTTCTGATAACCCTAGAACAATTGTATCTCCAAAGATATCTTTGATCAACTCGGAATTGACTTTAATTGTTGTCTCTTTAGTAAAATTGTCGAAGGGTGATACGATTGATTTATTGAAAATATCAATCAATTCAGATACCTCAATCTGTCTTTGGCAATTGTCATCAATTGTATCGGCAACAGTCTTTAGTAGTGCTTCTTGTAATGCATCTGAAATTATTTTCTTTTTGAGATATAGCGCTATCGATAGATTTCGAAAAATCTTGTTGCTAGTAATCTCGGAAAAGTTCTTAGATGAGTTTTGAAACTCTGTAAAATTTTCAAACAATTCATCCTTGGTATCTTTTATAAAGTTACGTACGTATTTGTTGAATCCCTTATTCTCTGTGAGATACATGTTTCTAATTATTTCAGATCTGTTTATCCCTAGACGGTCTAAATATAAGTAAATTGGCTGCATTAATCTAGTGTTGTGAAATATCATCACAATAAGGTGTAATCTTCTACAGCTTAGATAATCATCAAATGAGAGGTCATCATTGCCAATAATAATCTCGTCAAACTCAACGACATCTACATCTTCTCCCAGAATTCGATAATTGCCGTAGCATGCCGGGATCACTCTTTTTTTAGTTTTAATACCGTATTTTTTAACATAGCTATTTTCTTCTAAGACCGTGCCCTTGAGAGCGATTGTCTGCAGACACGCTATTTCTTTAACACCGGTGTCTATCAGGGTGTAAATTCCTCCGAAGTGAGCGCTTCTTGTCTCACAAGGTAGGCCCAACATTAGGTCCGCATTGCTTTCCAAACCCTTTCGGGTCATTTCCTTCTGGATATCTTCATAAGCATCAAGCTTAATATTCGATCTATCAATTGCCTCAAGCGTTTTTTCGTCTAAAGACTGCACGGCACTTCGGAGTAAAATTGACCCTAGGGTAAGTTTAGAGGTATTTTCAATAATGAGTTTAGGCTTGTTCTTGCCGGTCGAACATATCACATTTTTCGGATACCCATAGAGGTCCTGCATTTTCTTGACTACGTCTAGAATTATACCATCCCTTTTAAACATCGCAAAGTTTGGGTCGGCAATACATAAAGTATCAATTTTTGTACCGGTATCGTATATCTTTTTAGCAATATACTCTATCTCAGAACACACTCGATCGATATCAAAGTTTCTGACCTTATTAAAATAATCTGTCCCCTGTTGACAAAATGTGCACTTGAATGGGCATCCCCTATTTGTTTCTATTAGAGGCACTTCTCCATCTTTAAAAAACTTATCAAAATACCCAGACAAATATGGTGATGGGATTGCGTCCAAATCTTCACCAGAACCCTTCATGCCTAACCTAGTCTCTTCAACACCCATCGACTTAGCTGAATTTGTGGATCTGGATCCAGTAAAAACTTTGCCCCCATCAATACTCAAAGACCCGGGAAAAGACGTCCTCCTGATTGTGTTAACATTTTTATGTTTTGCAAACTCTTCTAGAATGAGAAGCCCCGGAATTTCTCCCTCATGAAAAACTATCTTATCAATCGCCGGGTTTTCCTCCAGTATTTGGATATTTTTTTCCTCATTCAAACTAAGATTCGGTCCGCCGATTATGATCAGAACATCATCATAAGCTTTCCTCACTCTCTCAGCAAACGCACAGGCCAGGTTCTCATTCCACATATAGTTTGATAACATCAATACATCTGGCTTTCGAGCTGAAAATGCATCATCCAGGTCTCGAGGTGTCTTGAATATATCAAATTCAAAATTATCCCCAAGCTTGCTAGCCAGATATGAAGCTAAAAATCCACATGCCAAAGGAAATCTTCGATTTTGATTAATGTCATTTGCCCGGTGGGTTAGTTGTCCAAAAAAAACCAGCATTTTTTCACCTTATCATCTCGATAATTATTCCGTAATGTACTCCAAAACTTGTGATGAAATTCCAGCACCATCTAGTTTGTACTTTTTATATAGCTCTGTTGGTGGTCCGGACTCTGGAAATATATCATTCAAGCCTATCCTTAATAATCTCTTAGGGCACTTATCGGTAAGAACTTCAGAAATTGCTGACCCAAATCCGCCCACAATTGTATGGTCCTCCACTGTCACAAGATGGGTGTAAGTACTTGCAGCATCAATTATTGCAACCTCATCAAGCGGTTTAATGCTGGGAAAATTGATAATTCCACATGACATCCCATAAGTCTCCAGGACTTTTGCGGCATCGAAGACATCAGGTAAAATGCATCCCGAAGACATCAGACAAACATCCGATCCCTCCTTCAAAGTGTGCGCTTTTCCCAGGGTAAATTTTGGTGACTCATCAAATATCTCCCGAATTGGCTGCCTTCCCAGCCTCAGATAAACTGGCCCAGAAATACTATCACTCTCGAGAACCCACTTAACTATAGACCTACACTCATTATACGTCGCCGGCTGTAAGACAACCACATTAGGCAGCGCGCGCATCAATGTCACGTCCTCAAGGCCCATTTGGGTCACCCCATCTTTTCCAATAGCCATTCCAGAATGTGTACCCACCATGATAACCGGTGCGTTAGAATATGCCAAGGAAACCCTGATCACATCATACTTCCCGGTCAAAAATGATGCAAATGAAGAAATTACGGGCCTTAAGCCATGCTCAGACATTCCGGACGCGATCCCAATCATGTTACATTCAGCAATTCCAATCTCGTAAAATCTATCCGGATATTCTTCCTGAAATTTTACTGTCCTAGTAGCCTTCCCAAGATCTGCACCCAACACGACAACTTTGTTATTCACGGATGCCGATTCAACAAGTTGGTCTCCAAAACCATCCCTAGTTGCTTTCACATTAACTCCTCAATAGCTCTCTCATATTCCTCTTCATTTGGTACTTTAGCGTGCCACTCAGGCGTTTGCATAAAGGATACACCCATACCCTTAGTGGTATCTAGAATAATAAGCGTCGGGCCATTTTGGTAACTTTCGAAATTTTCTAAAGCGGACTGAATCTGGCTCCTATTGTGTCCTGAAATTCTTATGACATTCCAACCAAAGGCCTTTATTTTCTCATCCAGTGGATCAAGGGGCAAAATATCCTGCACGAATCCATCATTTTGAGATTTATTGTGGTCCACCAAACAACAGAGGTTCGCTAGTTTAAACTTTGGGGCCAACATCAAGGATTCCCAAATTTGTCCTTCTTGAAGCTCACCATCTCCAACGATACAGAAGACATTCTTGTCTGAACCTTTTGACTTTATGGCTAGGGCATGCCCAATTGCGATACTTAGACCTTGTCCTAAGGAACCGGTTGTTGCAATGACTTCAGGCAGCCTCACCTTGTCTGGGTGACCCTGGAGCTTTGAATTGACTTCTCTAAACGAATGTAAGTCTAGATCAGTTAAAATTCCTAACTCATATAATGCGGCATATAAAATCGGTGCAGCGTGACCCTTAGACAAGATAAATCTATGATTATCCGGACCCACCAAATTATAGTTGCTAAAAAGATAACTCACGACATCTGCAATTGAAAAAGATCCACCGATATGTCCGGAATTCTTTTCATAGACTATACGCAGTACAGTCTTCCTTAATGCATTAGCACTAATCTCCATTTTGAACTCTCTCCTTAAGAAGGCCGACTGCAGTATGGACAACCTTGGAAATACAGTCCTCAAAATGAAAATTATTATTATTCTTGCCGGTCTGACCTGGAAATACAGATGTACCCTTTACATGTATCACAAGATCAGAAACAGCCTCACAATAACTGTCCATGCCACGTGTGATTGAAACGACAATCAAACCGGCCTCTTTCGCTAGCGCTGCTGCTTTAATCACGTTCTTAGAATTGCCAGATCCTGTCATACAAAATAAAACGTCACCGGATCTGGCCTGATATTTGAGTTGTTCACTAAAAATGTGTTCATACCCTAGGTCATTTGAAATACCAGTGATTGTTGCAGAACAGCTACACAAGCTGACTGCATGAAATTTATTTCTGCCACCTTTCAACCGGCCTTTATCTTCACTAACAAACGGGTGCATATTTAAGTCCACAACCATATTTTGCACTGCGGCAACGTTACCGCCATTTCCACATGCGAATATCGTCGCCTCTCTGTCATATGCATCCAAAATAATATTTGTAAACCTAACAATCTCATCAGTTGATAGATTATTGAATACATCGGACGACTCTTTCTTATAAATGTCAATCCATTCGTGGGTGCTATTGCTCATTATTTTTCTCCAGCAATTTAGTCAACATATATTTCCCCAATAGAAATAGAAAATTGCCATATTTTCCATTTTCAAATTTACCATAAAGACTAGCAATATTCAAATAATTTAAAATCCCCACTAATTGTACATGAGAATAATCATATCCGTTCTGTGTGCAGAACTCTTCTAAATTCTCCAGGAGATAGTGAAGATTATTTTTAATGACATAAGAAAGGGTAGCTTGATTATTTTTGACAATAATGTCATATCCCCCTTCCAGAATTAGGGTGTTATTGATAACCAAGGCATGGTAAAGCTTCCCTAGGTCATAGTATGCATCGCCTATTTCAAGATGATCCCCAAAAGACTCACGCCAATCTAAGTACAGGTACTTGCCGTCTGGTAATGATAATATATTTTCTGGCTGCATATCACCATGGAATCTAGATGCTATAGCTTTCTCACCTAGTGTCGCCCAATTCACATCATTGATTAAATCTATGATAGGCATAACCTTAATGCCGTTAATCGCACTAATACTGTCCAACGTAGTATTAATGAAAGGCGTAATTCTATCATAGGTTTTTTGACGATACATCTTATCACAGTCACTTAAAAACGACTCACCTTTCTCAAAGTTGTGCTGTCGAAATTTGAGGTGATAGTCTGCTAAGAAATTGGCTAGTCCTATATCGTCATAAACATCCGAGAGGCGTACGCCCTCATGAAACTTATAACAAAACATATTATTATCAATTTTTGTCACTTCTGGTACACATCCCAGAAGTTCACTTGCCCTTAGAATTCGCGCCTTCACCTTCGAGGCATTATCAAAATACTTAATCACCCGACCATTGTCGACAAATATCGCTTCATTGTTCTTTTCTATAACAAGGTCGTTGGGATAATATGACTTTGTTCTAGCATATGATTTCTCATTACCGGTATCAAGCCAGGTCATACTAAGTGGACTTACATCACTAAGAGATCTCAAGCCATCCAAAACCTGATGCTCACCCCTTATGATATTTTCTTGTTTTAGCCCATTCCAAAATTGCTTATAGTCCAATATACCGGCAATACCGGTATAAGCATATGCATTCTGATTTTCACCATAGAAAAACTCGCTAACTAAACCCTCATGAACCCTAACCAAACAATATTCATGCGACTCATTATTTGAAACTTGGCTAACACCTACCCAATTTTTATCAACTGATGAAAATTGAAAATCTTCATCTACGATTGTATCTGCTGATGTAAAAATAAACGGACACTGCATATTTTTTTCGCACTTTAATAAGCTTAATCCAGGCCCCGAACCTGGACCAGAATAATTCTCAACATAAACAAATTCAAACGTACGACCTGGATAGATTTCAGAAAGATATGCCTCAATCTGCGTACCATTATGCCCTAATGCAATAACAATTGGCACATTTTTCGGTATCTTATCAATTATAATTGAAATAACTGGACGATTACCAACAGGAAATAGGGCCTTGTGCAGCCCCCTCAGCGCGGTATTCCTACTACCGATACCGGCGGCTAGAATACAGTATTTAAAATTTGCAATCTCATCACCCATGCTCAGAATCTATTTTACCGCTCGGACGATTTGAATCATCATGAAATCTAACAACATCATCTAGATGAGGTGTTGATACTTCCAGTGCCGTATAATCAGTTTTTGCAATGACCCGGTGCTTTCTACCTACCGGAACTACCCATCCTGTACCGGCTTCAAAAATCTGAGATCTAAGATTACCACTGTCATCCTCCAAAAGTACCTCTGCCGTACCCTCTATTACGTAATTCGCCTCAACCTTCTTTTCATGAAGCTGAAGGCTACTTTGATTACCTTCCTTCATGTGAATTAGCTTGTAGGCATAAAACTCATTCATCTCAAGCCACTTTTCATGACCCCACGGCTTGCTCACTATATAACTACTCAATCCTAGCTTGGATGGTTTTTTGTCATCTATCTTACCCTTATAGTCTTCCAGAGCCTTCCGGATTTGTGGGTCTTCAATGTAGTCAAATTTCGACATCTTTTATTCCTTCATTTCGTTTAATACTGATTGCTATAGCGGTTGGTTCTTGTGAATCGGGTTTTAGATCATTAATTAAAATTCGATGGCCTCCTCCAATTCCCATTATTAATTGATCATAAAAAATTCCAATTTCACTTAATTGGCGCTCTGTCTCAACACGGGCTGACTCCCTCCTTCCAGTGGTAAGAATTATATTGTAACCCTTGATATCCCATTCTATAAGTTTTTCTATGGTGCCCTTTAGAATAGTCATGGAATTATGAGGCATACATGCCATGCCAGGCTGGACATGTTCAACCAGGGTGCCGTCAATATCACAAAATATAGTCTTGGGTCGTCTCACCACTAATCCTTTTATAGTTTTGTTAATTGGTCTTCTGAAATTATTAATTTCGCTAAATTATATTCATTATACCAATAAAGCGATGGATTATCCCTTATACGCTCTTATGCACTTAATCCGACCGAAATTATCAAACTCGAATATGTCGGCGACTAATAATTCCTGGTCATCTACGGTCAAAATCATTTCACAGATGATCACGTCAGGATCCTCATGTATGTGTTGTATTGATACTGAAATATTTTTTACTGTATCGAAAATGTTCGAAAATACTTTCATAACATCATCTTTTCCATTTACGGTCCCTATCTCCCAATCAGATAAGGAACAATTATCAGCAAGCAAGTTTTCAATACTCGTGAGGTCTTTATTCTCAAAAAAATCCAAATAATCTTCAACACATTGGGACTTAATAATATTATCAATAATATAGCTCATTTTTCTCCTGTTGATGTAATCAACACGCTGCTTTTCTTATACCGCAGACATGTCTCCCGGGTACATCTCCTTTTTAAAATCTTCTTTGGCAGTTGTAATTTTTGAATCTTTGCTGGTTTCATGTAATGGAAAAAATCCAGCATCTCCAGGTTTAGTTGCAGGAAGTTTTATCTTTGGATTTATTTCTTCATTGCCTAAATCATCACTATACCACCACTCTTCCTTTTTCCTGAAGTCCCATTGAGACTCTGCGTCTTGAATTTTCTTAAATTCCGGAAGTAGAATTTTTTCTCTAATCATCTCTGCCTCAAATGTTGTGGGGTCTTCCTGCATCTCAATTAATCTATTGTACTTTTCAGGCAGTTTCATGTATAGCTGAAAAGAACTCATTATGTTTTTCAACTCTTGTTGGGTGATTTGAGGCATCTCTAATTGGGAGTCTGATCTGTATACATCTTCATGTTTCCCTTGGTCTTGTGGAATATACCCTCGTTCAACACACAGTGGACGCAGTGGTGCACCCCTATAGGGATGGAAAAATGTAACAGTGGCACTAGTAGGATTAATTTTTTTATTAAGT
Source organism: archaeon (assembly GCA_002688965.1). The sequence goes on from NZEE01000103.1 coordinate 13,281, forward strand.
TTAATAGTCTCAAATATATCTTCCCTATTCTCATCGGGTAAACCAAGAATGTTGAAAGACGAACACCTTATTTTGTGCCTATGAGCCATTTCAAAGACTTTTTCTACATGCTCATCTCTATAGTTTCTTTTGAGAATCTTGCGTCTCACTCTATCACTACCAGACTCAACACCGCAACATATATTCCTCATTCCGGCATCCACTGCCATGGCGAACGTGTCTTCTCGAACTAATCGGGGTTGAAGGTTCACGGAAAATGGCAAACCTACTTTCTCTTTATAAAGTTCACAAAACTCTTCCATCATTTCTGGCTCATGTAGAGGGAATATATCATCTACGAACATCAAAAAATTAAGATTGAATTTTTCTTTAAATTCAGCTAATTCCTCAACCAACAGTGCTGTTTCCTTTAGTCTGTAGTACTGTTTAGCCGAAACTTTTGCTGCCTTGTAAAATGTTTCATTAGCACAATAACTGCAACGAAACACACAACCCCTAGTCCAAATGACTGTTGCCATATTGTACATCCTACCACCCAGTGGTCGCAAAAAATGACGCGGGTCAAAGATGCTTAAGTCAGGGGGGAGACCTTTTGATATATTGGGAAGAGTTACTCTATTCTTGTGAACTATTCCGTTTTCTTTGTAGTCCTTATCTTTTACCCAAAAATTCTCAACATTATGCAAATTCTCCCACCCCTTGATACCATGCTCTTCGAAAATATTCACCAACTCTAAAAGCTTCTCCTCCGCCTCTCCACGCCCTACAATGTCAACACAGTCCTCAATGATTATATCGTCAGGGACCAAAGTTGAAAGAGGACCACCACAAATTGTCGGAATATCAGGGTATTTTTTTTTACAATGCCCTAATAGCTGCATACCGAACATATGGTTTGGGTCAACAGTTGATATTCCTATTATATCCGGTTTAAATGACTCAACCTCTTTTTCTAACTCCTCAAAAACATCGATATCCCTTTCGACCAATCCTAATTTTTCGAAATCTGGATTTGTAACTTGAAGATTTTTCTCTCTGAGTGCATCGTCACTTGGGATGTCACCACACCTGATAAATGTCGTATCAAATAATTTAAAATTATGCCCTGCATTTTTTAAAAATGCAGCCAGGTACCCTATTCCTAGCGGCGCCCGGGTTACCATAACCTTATTAGGGTATATCATTAAAAAATTCATTATTGACCTTACCCCCTATAAATAATACACGCTACGCCTTCTACATTGATATCATATTCTTATTTCTCAAAAATACCTGTAAGTCTTCGGGGGTGCCTAGGCCATACATTTTACTAACAAAAAATGGCAATAGAACTCCTCCATCCTCAATAATCTCATTATAAACAGGTGCTATGTAGAATTCATTATTCACTCTAATATCTTTTTCAATCATTTTATAGGCACAATTTACAAAATCTGACCCTCTCCTATACCAATAGATACCACATGTGGCAATGTCTGATATTGGTTTTTTTTCAGCAACCTCTGTGATTATATTTTGTGAATTTGTCTTAACAAAGGACCATTTGGGGTGCACCGAATTGAACGTAAATACAATTCCATCGACGTCGGTAAAATTTCTAATTGTGTTAAAGTTTTCTTGTGAGTACTCAATTAACTGATCAGAATTTGCTATTAAAAGCTCGTCGGACGAATCAATTAGTTTCTCAGCCAATAATGCAGTACATGTGGCACCCTGTGTGAGTGAATCTACTGTAATAACTGTCGACCTACCATGGGTGATATTCTCTAACAGGGATTCAATTTTATAATTTTCTAGATGAGATTTTTGTACAAGAAAAATATAATTTGCATCAAAATCTAGATTTTCCACAACTGCTTGTATCATGGGTTTGCCATTGACATCTATTAGGGGCTTGGGGAATGTATATCCTTCATTCTTAAATCTGCTCCCTTCTCCGGCCATTGGAATTAATACATTCATCTGTAACTTCCTTTTCTTAAAATTATCTCTTTCATTGTATGCTTCCCAAAATATAATTTTCTAATTTTGCAATCGAAAATGACATTGCTTCTCTATTAGTTTGTAAGATTAGATCCGGTGCTGTAGGCTCCTCATATGGATCTGAAATTCCGGTAAAATTCTGAATTTTATTTGGATCCCCATTGGGTAATAAAGCACGATAATAAAACCCTTTCGGATCACGCCTCATCAATGTCTCCAAGTCACATTTGACATAGACAGTCTTTACATTGTCACATAGCTTTGTTAGCTCAGAGCGAATGTCATCATATGGATTAATTGCGGAGATGATCGAGACAACATTATTTCTTGCCAGCACCTTACTGATAAATCCTAACCTACGAATATTTGTGTTCCTATCTTCTTTCGAGAAACCTAGATCACCACATATTCCAGTCCGATACTCATCACCGTCCATTACTTCAACTTTTATGCCTCTATTTCTCAGCTTCTCTGCTACACCGTGCGCAATTGTAGACTTTCCAGCTCCACTCATTCCTGTCATTTGAATAAATAGGCCGCTTGTTTTACCCCATTTTATGTGATTCCACAATCTTTCATGAATAAAATAAAGCCCTAACATTGATAGGTGATATATCACAGCAATCCGCCCTACGGCACCCATACTTTCCGTTACGGCATATGTCAAAAGGGATAAGAAAATTAATCCTAGCACCTTCCATGAACATGCCTTGGTAATACTACGTTTTTGGGAGTCAATCAAATTTATGTACCGCGGGAAGGCCGTTTTATATAAGTGTCACAAATCGTCCTAATTACGAAATCCCTTTTTTGTTTGGGACTTAATTTCACGCCCTCTGGAATTCTGTCTTTCGGAATTGGAAAAAATCCGTCCATCCACTCTTCAGAAACACGAACGCCTAAATCATGATGCCAATAATTTTCATCATAGCCCCTAAGTTTTTTTGACATCTCATTTCTTTTTTTCTCATCGCTTATTGCCCTTACGGGATCGTCCTCTGTCACTATGAAGTTTTTGTTTGTCACAATTCTCATTCCTGCTTGATAGAGGGCAAAGGATGGGCCTAGTATATTATAATGCCCAACATGATTTGATGAATCCCAAAATGGATCTAGCCTAAAATCATGATTAGATGTAACCTTAAGGCAGTCAGAGGAAACGATAAAGCTCAAAGGGTCAAAAAATGAAACATCCTCCACACCAGTATTTTTTCTTCCATTCAGATCCCAGACACTGCTCCAATAACCGGTTACAATTCCAATGCTTTTATCAGACTCCATTTTTTCAATTGACCAGTTTAAAAATTCTATAGGCTTTTCAAATCTTGCATCATTCCAGCATAGCCATACATAGTCGTATCCTTTCTCAAGGGCGACCTTACAGATATAATTGACCCCCCATGATATCCCATTTGAAGCAGGAGCGTGATGAGTCATATACTTGGAAACGTTTTCAGGATCAGAACCATTCTCTAATAAAACGATATCTTTTTCAGTTTGAGAGAAATGCTCATACGCTGTATCTCCGGTTTCTGGAGAGTTTCTGTTAATAATTCCAATTAGGACATTAGACATCTTCCACCTTTAAAATTCTTGTTGCATGGCGACCGCCATCAAATGTTTGGGCTTTTAAAATTTTAACAATTCTATCAAGCAATAATTCATCAACATAATTCGACGCCACCGAAAAAAAGTTTGCGCAATTATGCCTAACTGCATACTCCGCCGTATATTCATCAAATATAAGCGCAGACCTAATTTTTTTATGTTTATTCGCAGCTATATTAATCCCCTGTCCCGTTCTACAAAACCCCAGCCCAAAATCACAGATTCCCTCTTTAAGGTGGCGAACGGCCTCTAAGACAAAATCTGAATAATCACAGTCTCTATCTGTCGAAGTGCCCAGGTCTATAAACGGAATTGAATTCCTTTTCAGGATTTTTTTCATTAATTCCTTTGTTGAATACCCAGAATGATCCGAGCATAAAGCCACCGGTTTATCCGCACCAAATTTTGGAATTACATTTCTTGTGTAAAACAATAAATCCTTAGGTGTTCCGAGAACATACATTTTTTCACAAAAACTGCCAGAAATTTTTAGTCCATCTCTTATCATGAGATTGTAAAGTGGACATATATAAAATTCGTTATTAACCCTTATGTCCTGATCAATCATTTGCGTCGCATATTTGACAAAATCTGATCCTTTTTTATAACAATACATCCCAACGGCGGCATTTGAGCTAATTACTTTTTTTTCAGCAGTCTTTATAACAAGTCCGCTAGTGTCTATTTCTGCGTAGCTATGGTCCGGACTATTCGCCTTAAATAGTAAAAGTCTCCCATCAACGCATGCCTCCATCTCTGACACAGGATTAAAGACCGGCTCAAAACACACATCAGGTGTGTATATGATTAGTGGCATATTATTATCAATGTACTCTGTTGCTAGCAGGCAACTAGACACTGCACCGTCGGTCAATTCTTCTGCAATGACAATCTCTATATCATCTCCAAACTTTTCCCTAAGTAATGTATCGATGGAAAATGAATGAATATGATTACTCATAACCACGAAAATTAGATTACACTCACTATAATCTATAGACTCCATGGCAACATCAATCATGTGTTCATTATTAACCATGATTAATGGCTTTGGCATTACATAGGATTCATCCAGAAATCTCTTAGCCTGTCCTGCTATTGGCAGTAATAAATTTATCTTTTTTGTCATTTCTGAAATATATTCTCTGAGGCAAATTTATGAGATTCTATAAGTGACTGGGTAATCTCTTTGTCCTCAATTAAATTTAAAATTAAGCATGCTACAAAAAGGTCACCAGCGCCTAAGACATTCAATCCCTGATTAATATACCACGAATTTCTTGCAAGTTTCACAGTGTCACCATCACTCGCAACAGATTCTTCTGGCGAATGTATGATTGCCAAATTTCTACAAATAGAGCCGGCTTGTATAGATGACCTGGTAATGTCATCTTCAAAAAATCCCCTACATTCAGAATCTGATATTATCAAATAATCTATTTCCGGGAGTAAATTGATTATACGCCTTTTGGTCTCCGGGGTTGGACATTCATTACATAAGTCTAACGATATTATGTTATTTTTTGTCCTTAGCTTTTGAACATATTCTAAATCAAGATAATCCAGTGTGTCTCCATATTGGATATGAATCCAGTCAGAATTTATATCAGGGCTTGGGCATTTGTTCCTACATGTTCCCCATTTTATAAATCCTGTTTTTTGACAATTTTTTATATCAGATATAATAATAGCATGTGATGTACTTGAATTAAGAAAAGTCTTCACCGACCCAGTGCTTAGTCCAATGCTACTAAAATACTCTAGGGATAAATTTCCATATTGATCATCACCAACTGAGGTATGTATATCGATTTCACAATTAGATAATTTTCTTAATCCCCGGGCAACATTTCCAATTGCCCCTACAGATACTCGTTCAGAAATTACGGTATTACATGTTCCGGTCGTTAAACTACCAACACACAAAATATTGTCTACGACAGTGTTTCCGAGAAGGGATATCTTACATGTCAAATTGCTCATTTTCTACAATTACACCGGTCTCAATCCAGTAATCCAATAATTCAGAAATAACACCCTGTCCACTTCTAGAATTTAAAACATAGTTCACAACATTCTTAACAATGTTTGGTGAATTAGACGGACAGTAACTCAGTCCAACTTTTTGCATAATTGGAACATCGTACCAGTCATCACCAACATATGCCATTTCATCATCACATATGTCATATATTTCTGAAAATATTTTTATGAACTTACGTTTGTCTATTTTTCCGTCTTTAGTTCTGCTGAGATGAAAGTCAATTCCTCTAGATAAAGCAACTTTTTTATTAACCCTACTGTCACTAGACAACCAGCAAACATTGACTCCGCGACCAAGAATTCTTTTAATTGCCGTAAAATCTAAATCGGCAAATCGTTTCGAAATAACATTCCCTTCCAGGTCATATGTTTTGGTACCATCGGTCATGACCCCGTCGACATCCAGTATTAGTAACTTAATTTTTTTCATGACTAAAGTTCATCAAAACTTGATATAAACCCACCCTCTGCTGGACTGAGCCGTAACTGTGTATACCTTTCTATATTTTCTTCTTTTATATAAAATTTTCCGAGATCTTTATGTGAAACTATATTGAAGTTTTCCATTACAAGCTTTTTTGAATTTTCACAATCTGGCGTTATTCCTTTTGCAAGAAGATAGCACTGCCCAAATTGAGGCTCAAAACCCATGTTTCTTGTCTTTTTATCATAATACTCACCCCCTATTACATAGTCGTATCCAGGATTGGGTGGTGAATATCTTCTCGCAAAAGATGCTCTTTCAAGGTGCATTTTCATCATAGTAAGAGCATCATGAAACTCATCCGTTCGACACCCAATGACATGATCACCAATTCCGTATTTCACAAAATTATTGCATGTGAAACCTAGGTCAATACATGTCATTTTATTTGGGGCTGAAATTGTCTTATCAATAAAATATGATATATCTGAAAATGACTGATCGCTTCTTACCTTTACACAGAATTCTGTATCCGCAATTCTAACACCCTCAAGAATTGTCTTTACCTGTCTGTATGCGTTACAGACGTTCCAAGTCGAAGCCCTATATAACGTTATATTATTAGGCATTATTTTGATGGGCTGCCTATATTTCTGGATATGTCTTTCCTTTGAGTGTGTCGGCATTATTTCGGCACTGTCCTGTGAAACAACTATATCGACATCAGATACATTATATTTTTCGAATAAAGTGAAATCATTATTGGTCCAGCAGGATATGACAATTCTGCACAACCCTTTATAGTTCTCAATGTTTGACAGTGACATCTCATTAAGTGAACCTTGAATAATGAGAGTGACGTTATCGTATTTAAATTCACTCATTTTCTAGTATTTTTCTAATGTTGTGTATCGTAACAATCTTAGCATTTTCGACTCTCAAAACATGTGCGCCTGTCTGGTTTGCAGCCTGGATTCCCTTATCTGAGTCTTCAATTATTAGAACATTATCAGGCATTTCTCCCATTCGAATCATGGCTCTTATATACCCCTCTGGGTGTGGTTTAGGATTTTTAACATCATTATTTGAAATTACAAATGACATATACTGAAATTGTCCTGTTTTTTCTAGCATCATCTTTGCAGATTTTGTAATACTATTTGTCACACATGCAATTTTAATCCCTTTCTCTATTAAAAATTTATGTAATTCTATTTTATCACTGTCTAATTGCGAATGACTATCAATGATATCAAATGTATATTTTTGCTTAAGTTTCCATATTTCGTCAAAGTCATCATTAGAAATTCTATTCTGTGTTTCCAAAATGGATAGTTTTTTCGTCGTAGGCAAGCCATTGAATATTTCTTGATGCTCATCTCTTTCAATAATGAACCCACATTTCTTGTCTAACGCCCTATTAAAAGACTTGTAATGCCATTCACATGCATCTACTAAAACACCATCTAAGTCAAATAAAATTGCGTTTATCATTTTTAGACCTTTGTCATGTTATCTATGTGACGTTTGCTATCAAATGGTGGTTCTGGAATTAGGTCGTGGTCTTTATATTTGCATCTTTTAAATTTCGTATGAGGGAATATACAAAAATATTTTCTCATAATTTTTCTACCTTCATCATGGGAAAGAGGAGAAAGATCTACATGCCCTAAAGAATTTAAAATTGACTGACATATTATTGATTCTGTTGGGATAAATCTGGTCTTCTTTCTCATGGACTTTCCGCCTCGATGAAACCAAGAATTTTTATCCTTAAGGGAAAATTTTTCCATTTTATCTTTAAGATACCTGAATGCTTTGAGTAAAACCGTGGTTTTCCCTCCAATATAGTGATCCCCTATTGCATAATTTAATGCATAAAAAGATGGTGTACAGATATCAGAACACACTATTTTTTTATCACCGTTCTTTATTAAAAAATCTAATAATAGATCTATATTACTAAAAAATTCATCAGACCTTAATTTCACCGTTAGATCTGTGGTTGAATTTTCTAAACCTGATAATGTCGAAAATACTTGTTTGTAGCTATTTCCTCGATTATAAATCAATTGCGGTGCACCTGGGAAGGCGCCCATAAAAGAGGATTCCTTTGGGCCAGATAAATTTTCTGGTTCTTTATTTATTATAATTTTCTGACAGTAAATAATAGCATCATACTTTCTTAGAAGTAATAAGTTGTCATAGTCCCAACATGAAATAATAATGTTCGCAAATTTAGAATATTCAGGCAATGCTGATAGTGAATTTTTGTGAAGTCTACCCTGAATTATGATTGTAGGTCTTTCCATAATTTTACGTTAAATAACCTTCAGATGTTCCCACCTATAATCACTACTAAAATCGTACTTCATACTTGGAACAATAATCTGGTTTGACATATCAGATATTCCGTCAAAATTATAACCAAACATTTCTAGCTCTAGTGCCCTTCGATTTTCTACTAGCTCTCTTAGCTCATCATTATAAAATAATCGATAGTCACGCTCAGCTTCTTTTCTGAACTCAGATGTCCTTTCCTGGGTTTTTATAACAGAAGATTTATGAATTTCGTCTGGTATATCTAGATTCATTTCCTCAAAAACTTGTAATAAAGAACCATCTAAAAACTCTGTTCTTAAAATGAGATCACATGTACAATCTGATTCATCATTGAATATCTGATAGAACATAAACGGCGTAGACTCAACAACAAATATGCTTTTAGGCTCAAAAAAATCCGGCTGGCAGGTTCTCTTGATATAGTCCTCAAATGACATTGTGCCCTTTGTTTGATGTGTCTTATATAAGCTAACGTACAAATCAAATGGATTTCGCACAATTGCAAAAACTAGTGAACTGGGATTTTTAAACCATTCATCATCAACATATGAATGACTTTGGTTTCTATTATTTGTTCCTAAATTAATTGGCTTTCTCAAAGCACACGGGTGGTGATCATATTTTTTTCCGGAAAATTTACCCCACCATGAAACATCTGGATAGTCTGGAAATGCTTTTCGTTTTACATAAAGCCCGCCTGTCTTCGGGATGTGCACAAAATATAGGAACGATTCTTTGATAGCCGACTTCTGTTCCATTACCCTGCGTCTTGTGAGGTCGACGGCCCAGTTTTTTTCAAGTTGTCCATGTTGTTCTCCCCACGATAGCTGGCCGGGATCATTATCATCGGTTTGGCTAATATGATCATTTCGGGTGGGCAATTCAATTTTTTCTCTTCTATAATTCTGAATAAAGTCACTACAAAAGCCGGCAGATTTTATTAATTCATCATATGACCATTTGGTACTTTCTGGTAAGACACAGATCGAATTTTCACACAATTCTTTTCCTGGATATGTCCAAATAAAATTGTTACTAGTTAAAGTAAAGTCATCATTCTGGTGCCAGAAAACACGCCACTCAGGTGAATCATTCGAAAATTGATTAAGTGTTCGTAGGTCTTTGGCGTGTATCCATATATCGTTTCTCCTAGCCGTTAGCCAACCCAAGTCAATCTCATATTGACCGGAATCGTGCCCTAAAAAAATACCCCCATCCTCCGATGATCTAACATCAATTTCAACCTGATATCCTGCATCTATAGCTTCATCAATATAGTCAGGACAATTTTCTCTTTCTATATTTTTTCCATTAATGTTACCTCTATGAGATATTAAAAAATACGAAGTCATGTAAAGCACCTACCTGAAAATTAAAATACTGATACTATCATTTAAAATATTTGACATATTGTTCAATGCATTTTCCCCAATCATATGGTAAAAATTTATTAATAATAAAATCATTGGAATCTAATATTTCTAATATTTCTTCTATCGATTTAAAAATGTGTGATTCCCCTGCAAATTCTACAGCCCCACCACCTAAATTGTAAACATATGTAGGAATTTGGCATGCCAATGATTCTAAAATATGATTGGGACCTGGATCAAACTTTGTACCGCTCACGTATACGTCGTAGTGTGCTAATTCATTTCCTAAATCTTTTCCAAATTTAGGCGGAATTATTCTGGTATGCTTAAATGTACCCAACTCCCTACCGATGTAGGTGAACGTAAATTTCTCTGAATATTTTCCAACAAAGTCATCAATTGCCTCATACGTATCAAATCCTTTCATTCGATTACTTGACCAATGATGTGTAACAATGTTTATTTTACCATTATTCATCTTACCGGCCGGTGGAAGAGGATAAAAATGATCCCTGTTAACACCGTTATAAATGACAGAAGTATTTTTACACCCCCAATCTCTGTCCATATGATACTGCCGTATCCACTCACTTACAAAAATTGTATGATCAGTATATTGACTTGTAGCTCGTAAAAGATTATCCATATCAGCCGTGCCTTTTCTGGCATCACACTCATTAACTCTATGAATAATTCTGACATGTGGTCTGTGTTGTTTGTAGGCCACTATCTCATTAATTGATATTCCCAGATCGGAATATCTAGGATCCTGTACAAAAATAATATCAATGTCATCGGAAAATTCATACACAACGTCGTGACCACACAATGGTAGTTTTTCAGAAAATGCTTTTACAAAAAGGTTCCCTCCTCCCCATGGACCGTCCACCGGTTTTCTATTGATGAGAACTTTCATTTTAAATTTTGTGGACTAATATTCCGTAGTCATAAAAATACAGATAGTCAATCTCAGTCCTGCAGAAGCACTCTAAGGCATGGGCAGGAGTTTCACATATGGGCTCGCGATCGTTAAAACTAGTGTTTAAAATAATTGGAACGCCTGAAATATTTTCCCATTTTTCTAGAAAATTATGATACCACTCATTATCATTTTTACTAACAGTTTGTAGTCGTGCACTACCATTAATATGAACTACTGCAGGAACGAAAGATTGCTTCTCTTTCTTGAACTGTAAAACTGCACTCATATAAGGGCTTTCAACACTGTTCTCAAACCACTCTTGGGCTCTTTCTACTAAAATTGAAGGTGCAAAAGGTCTAAACCACTGTCGGTGCTTTACCTTATCATTAATAATATCCTTCATGAATTCATTCCTAGGATCTGCAAGGATGCTCCTGTTTCCTAGGGCCCTGCGGCCCGATTCGGATCCACCACCAAAAATAGACACGATCTTCTGGTTATTTAGCTTACATAAAACATCGTCATCTGTCACTGACTCCCATGATATATCGCTTCGATCGACCAACGCTTCTTCTATCTCACTTTTATCGTACGTTTTCCCCAAGTATGGTGTGAAATTATCACTCCACTTCTCGCGGGGATTTCCTAAAACCTGATGCCAAACATATTGAACTGCCCCTATAGGAAGTCCACCATCATGAGGTGTGGGGGTAACATACATTCCAGTAATCTCGGGAAACCAATCACATATTTTTCCTGTCATAACTGAATTCAGCGTCACACCACCAGCCAAACATAAATTTGAATTCGGTGCTTCTTTCAATGCCTGCTGTAAAAAATTACGGAAGACAATCTCGGTTGCAGCCTGTAGACCGGCAGCCAAGTCAAATTTGTCTTTCTCACTATTCTCAGCTATTTTGGCCCATGGGTCCAGGTAGGGATGTGTTGGATCCCCACCTGGGATATATGCACCCTTAGGCTGGCTAGGGGGCTTAAAAGATGCTGCATGGATATCTGTGGTTAGCATTTTCAGAAAATCTTGTAAGAATCGACTGCTGTCTCCAAATGCCGACATTGCCATGACGGATCCTGCTTGGTGTCCCCGGGGCCACCCTGACTGTAATTTAAAAATATACCTTGTTGCCCGGGTCCACAGTCCACCAATATTAAACGTGTGAATAGGGATACGCCCCACTAGTTTAATACCGTTATCGGAACCCTTCCACACTGTACATGCTGTTACAAAGCCATCACTTTCAACACCACCGCCATCTAATGTGACTATAGTCGCTGCATTAAAATTACTGGAAAAAAATGCATTTGCGGCATGGGCTTCGTGATGCCCTATTTCATAAATTTTTCCTCCATTTTTTTCTACAATTTTACTAATCAACTCCCATGACTCACTGTGATTACTCACCACATGGAGCGGAGAAGCCGTCGCCAGATATTTTATTTCCTCATAATCCTCATAATTTTCTATAAGAAATTTTATAGAGTCTCCCTTTGGCTCTTTCTCACGAATGAATCTTTCATACTCATTGTGTATTATCGGTTTGCCGTTCTCGAATACACAGTATGAACAATCATGGCCCGACCAAACACCTGCAATTTTCATATCTGACCTCACAGTAATAATTTAAGTGCATTGATATTATTCTGAACCCATTCAATTATTTCAGACAGTCCGTCTTTAAAATTACGATTGGGCTTCCACATAAAGTCATTACACACATTGTCAATATCGGATATAAAAATAATCTGATCACTCCGTCTAGACGCAGCATGAAGTACTGGATTGTCTACGCCCAACATTTTATCTAACAATGAATTGAGCTCTAATATTGACACTGTATTGTTAATTCCACCACCGACATTGTAATATGACCCTTTGTGGTTATTGATATCATTTATTTGTTTCAACGTTAGGTCACAAGCATCATCAATATGTAAATAATCTCTAACTTGCTTTCCTTTGAACCCATAAAACGTTAGCTGTTGTTCTAAAATTTTAGCAATAATGAACCACGTAATCCATCCTTGTGACACCTTCCCAAATTGATGGGGTCCATATAAGCAACTATAACGATTGATGATAACAGGAATGTCGAATGCACCAGACCATTCTTGGCAAATCAGATCTGCTGCCACCTTGGACACACCATATATTGAGTGTTCGCTACCATTCAGATCCAATTTGGTGTTGAACCCATCCTTAGACCATCCTCTTAATTTAAAGGTATCATCTTCTTTCCATCTAAATCTGGTTTCACCCTCGACGACCGGCACAGAATTACATAAATCTCCGCTATATACTTTATTTGAGCTCCAAAATATTAATGCAGAATTATTTTTTCTACAGAACTCTAAAACATTTACCAGTCCATAAGTGTTGTTTGTGAGGTCAAAATATGGATTCTTATACCCATCAATTGCTGTAGGTTGAGCTGCACACTCTAAAACAATGTCAGGCTTAAATCCTAATCCTATAAAGTCCTCTGGGTTTCTGATATCACCGTGCACAAACCTTATATTGTGTTGTTTAAATCGATTTAGGTTTAACTCGCTTCCGCGCCTAACCAAATTATCAAAGCATACAACTTCATAACCTATCTCAGTAAATTTAATCGCTAAATTCCCGCCTACGAATCCAGCTCCGCCTGTTATTAGTATTTTTTTCATAAACGCACCACGTCCTCAAAAAAATTATCGTATTTTTTAATTTGGGTTTTAACAAAATATTTTTTAGCATTTTGGTGTGCTGTGTAAATATCTTCGTCGGTAGGATGGTATAAATTATATGATGTGTCAAAATCCAGTATACAGCTAGAAGGAATAATATCAGGGGCCATGCCGACGTTGCTAGACACGATGGGAATATTCATGGCTGGTGCTTCCAAAACTGCCTGTGGTCCACCCTCATATCTGGATGCAACCACATACAAATCACATGCCGCATACATCTTAGCAACAATATCAATGTCTGGTAGCTCGATATATGTATAGGGAATATGGGCTTTTTCTAATCTAGAAATAACATACTGACGTCGCCAGCCGTTTAATAAGACATGCACATTCCCTATTTCGTCATTTAATTTTTCGATATAATCACAAAACCTATCTGGCCCCTTTTCTAACTTAGGGCTCTTAAGATCAGAACCCTCTGTATCTCTTTGAAATGAACCTACGAAAAATTTGCCAGTAGGTAAGCCCAGTTCTTTTTTACATTTTTCACGACTCATCGGGTACCACACATAATTGTTACACCAATACCCTAGCTTAATAATAGGCTTGTCAGTATGTTCAGAGATAAATTTCCTTGTCTGTTCACACGGAACGTGGTAGGCATCAATAAATTTATCCCTCAATTTAAATTCATTCTCTCTATTTTGATCAAATTTCTCAGGTACCTCATGGTGAATTGTACAGACAACTTTTCTATCCTGCAAAATCTGAGGTGGTATTTGTCTCCAACACCAAGATGCCAGTAACCAAATAACATCACAATTGAGTTCTATATGTGAAATCTCATGCGCAGAATATTTCTGAAATTCTGACCCGAATCTATCTGCGAACCAATTTTCTCTAGGAATATGACAAAAAATCCTCATTCTGAATTCAACCACTCATCCAAGTACTCTTCGCTGGTAACACTAACTTCGCTGGTAACACTAACTGTTGTGTCTTCATATAAAATTGTATAGTCTGATGGGTTTGCTATTTTTGGGTCAATCGGATTCTTTAACCAATTTCCATCGGCATCCACCGGCTTTTTCCACCCAATCGGGTTAGCAATGTGTTCAATTCCAATGGGGATGGGTTTCGTTTCAGGATCAAAGTACCTAGGCTGTCCTAGGGTCTGGGCTTTATCGAATTCGTAAATTTCATAATACCTATAATCAACCTTTGCCGGCCAATAAGCCCCATACCTTTTGTTACCTCTTACACGAGCATTTGTTCCCCGTGGATCCGTGTTTATGGCCACCGAAACCGGAAGTATTGGTAGCGTACAGAAAAGCTTATAGTCATGATCGGTAATAATTTTTGAAACCCTTTTGACCATCTTGGTCTCAGAGTCTTCTCCTCCTTCATGATTCATATTTGATTCATTCCATGGATATATCTGCTCAATTATTTTTCGGCTATACATCACATCCGCGGCACCGTTAATGGGGTTTCTAATCAAGCTATACACAAATTTAAATTGTTGCCCCATGGGATCAGAAAATTTGTCCGTGGTATTCCTAGCAGATCGTTGTGCATCAAACAGAATACACCCAATATTTTTATCATTTTCTAGAAAAAAATTCACATATTCATGAAGCCATTTACCCTTGATAACGAATTGCATATCCCCCTGAAGTGGGCAGATAAAGTCACCGATCGACTCTCTTACAATTAAATTTAGTGCACGAGCAAACTCATTAGAAGGATCACGGGTTTGTTGCCTAAAGACTTTTATACCCTGCTCCTCCTTCTCACGTAAATATCCCTCCGTCCCCTCCTCATTAGATGCATTATCAACAATTATAATTTCTTTATTGGGATAGTCCTCTGTGCAATATAACAGTGACTCAACACAACTCTTCAAATAAAAGAGCCTGTTGCAGTTGACAATTCCGAAGGTTACCTTAGGTAAATTTTGCATACTATATTCATACCTCTCATTTGTTGGTCTTTAAGTTCGGGTTGGACGACGTAGCTTTTTTGTTGCTAACCAAATATAAACAGCATCAGGCTCATATGGGTGTGGGAGGCGATACATCAGGTCTTCATAATCCTTGATACTAAAAATCGATCCTAATGTTTTATTACTACCGTAATCTTTTAATGGGGCTACAACACAATGTTCATGGCAAATAGAAAAACCGCTATCTTCAAGCATTGATTTAATTTTTTTGACCGAATAAATCCTATTACGATTAAAAACAACACGTTCTTTTTCATCTGTTGTTATCGGAACAGACCCTAGAAACCAACCACCTAAATTACAGACACGTGATATTTCTTTTAATCCCCTTATATCTCCCAGTGGATCAATTGAATCCCCATATCGGCCTAGGCCAAAGTGCTCAATTGCATGCATGCTTGTTATCCAATTAAATGATTTGTCATCAAACGGGATATTTTGAGCTTCTCCAGAATTGAAGGCCAAGTTTGCATCAATAATTTTTAATGATTCTGATGAAGATATATTCAAGTTTGGGTCGAGTTGTATGTAATTTGTAAATGATGCCATCATAGCAACAAATTCAACTTTAGATCCAATATCCAGACACGTAAAGATATCATCATCCAAACTTAAGAGGCTTGGATTATCCGATATAAATTCCATATACCAACGAAATGCAATTTGATGTTGAATTGTATAAACCCAATCTAAGCCAACATCACCTCTTTGACGAGTTGTTTTTTCTAATTTACTATTTTCATCAAATATTATTTTTGATAATGATGATTTCTCATTTGTCTTAGCAACGAATTCTTTATACTGATCCTGTATTAATGAAATCTCTGAATTCAAATATTCTGAATAGCTTTTTTCACTCATTATATCTACCTGTTAATCATTTCTGAAATAATATCATTCAATGACCATTGCTTTTTCCATAAAGGATAATGTGTTTTAAATTTTGTCATGTTAGTATAGTAGCAAATATGATCCCCAGGACGATTATCATTCAGAATTTTGTAATCTAATGGTATACCATACGCATCATCAAGAATATCAATAATCTCTAATATTGACGAAGTGTTTTCCTTACACCCTCCAATATTATATACTTCTCCCTTGCGGGGACTATCAATAAAATGTTCAAATGCGCTAATGACATCTGCACAATGAATTTGATCCCTAACCTGCTTTCCTTTATACCCAAAGATCGTATATGGCTTTTTATTAATTGCACACTTAATAATATACGATAAGAACCCGTGTAGTTCAACGCCGGCATGTTGTGGCCCTGTCAGACACCCTCCTCGAAAAATAGCAACGTTCATATTGAAATACTGGCCATACTCTTGTGCAACAATGTCTGCAGCAACTTTTGATGCCCCAAAAAGCGAATGCATGCAATTATCGATCGAAAAATTTTCAGAAATACCATCATGATATTTTTCATCTTTGAAATCATACCTTTTCTCTGTCTCTATCATATCCAGAAAATTGGGTCCATCACCATAAACTTTGTTAGTACTCATATGAATGAAGACTAAGTCGTTGTTACGTAACCTTCTACCGGCTTCTAAAAGATTGAATGTACCTACGGCATTTGTATCAAAATCATCAAATGGAATAGATGCAGCTTTATCATGTGAAGGTTGTGCTGCACAGTGGATTATAATATCCGGTTTAATATTATAGACTAACTTGATGATTGCTTCTCGATTTCTAATATCGACATCATGATGAGTATAATTGGGATATTTGAGCAATGATTCTATCACCGGGGAGACGTCACCTGATATTCCAAAAAAAGTCTTTCTAGAATTATTGTCAATCCCATGAACAATAATTTTCTTTTTTAGCCAGTGAAATGATGCTTCACTACCTATCAATCCCCCAGAGCCTGTCACTAAAATATTCATTACTTTATATTATCTCACTAAGAACGTCCAAATACATTTCAGAACTTCTCAATATTGATATATCAATGTCTAATTCATTCTCTAATGTATTTGAAAAATTCATAGTGGGTGGATGATACAACTTAACAGGATCTAAATTCCACTCATCCTCCTGTATGATAGTTGCTCCTTTTCCGGCAACCTCCTTGGTACCACCGGTTGAACTACAGATTATCTTACATCCCGCTGCCCTGGCGTCGACAACTACATTCGGGCAGTGATCTAGCCATGCTAGGTGTAAAAATACTTCGGATCTCTTGTAGAGTGCTATCAAGGACGTCCAGTCTAAATTACCAGCATAAAAAATCCTAGGGTTGTCTATCTGATGATTTAAATTATCACCAGCAATAACCAGACAATAATTGCTGGGGGCAAAATCCAGAAAAAATCGAACATTCTCTTCCAGTCTTTTGTGGGGGCGCCAGGATGATGCGCAACACCAGGTACCGGCAAAGTTATCCAAAACTGGTGCTTCAATAGGCTTTATGTTTTTAATCCACTCTAAATTTGTGCCATTGTGAATAACATGTGAATTTTCATGTGGGCCGAAATATTTTTCTATTAATAGCTTATTAAATTCTGATTGAAATATAATAGCATTAGCAATCCCATAACTTCTTTTAATTGGTTCATTTAACAGTGTCCAATTCTGTTCCAGGTTAAAATAAATTCCATCCAGTCGCAATGCAATGGGAGCCCTTCTTTCCTTGTTACTAATAAATGACAACTGAACATCAATAGGTGAATTTTCTCCATTGATGGAAACATTATAATCCGCATCTTTAAATTGATACGCAAGTTTTTTTGCAAAACTATTTGGTCCGGAATTACTAGAAAAATTTACATTATCAAAAAGAATATTCACTCTATGTAACCTCTTTCCCGGAGCTTCTCCACATCATATTTCTGTTTTTTTGATCGATCACATGTAAAAAGAGTTGGATCAGAAAGATTGATATTATAATGGTAGCAAACCATTGGAAGAAATATTCTCTTCCTACCATCCATAAGTGCCTTATGCATCATTGGTAAAAATATTGCCTGGTCACACCCAATCATTATCCAGTTTCCATCATCATCATGATAATTTTTATGATTAATTCCATTCATTGCATCCCGTCGAAATGTCTTAAGATGACTGGAGACCCATGGGTGTTCATAAACATTTGCATCAATGGTGTTCAATGGACCTGATATGTTATGAGTTGTGTAGGCCCACCTATGCATTGTCCATAAGACTGCGGGGTCTTCGTGTTTATATGTTTGATCTATAACAAATAATGCATCATTCTCAGTCAGCCAATCGCCGCCGTCTAGACGACACACAATTTCATTATCATCAATACCACACATGGCATCAATCGTATTTCGGACCTCACCAAATTTTTCCGTCCTTGAAATAACGGATAGTTGTGTACCCAAATTAAGCGTCTTGGATATATCCTCCACAACTTGTGCTGTTTGATCAGTTGAAAGATCATCATAAACAATCATTCTCCAATTTGGATAAGACTGTGCCAGAACGCTAAAAATTGTTTGCCTGATAGAGTCTTGGCAATTGTAAGCCGGCGTAACAAAAACAAATTGACTAGACTTTGATATTTCCTTCATCTAACATAATCTTGGGCTGCTGTGTGCTGATTTTTACATGTGGAGTTGGAGTAGAAAAATCAACAGGTTCATGAAATACCCATCCTCCCATTTCATCCTCCAATTTCAAAGCTAACATATCTATATCACTATCAGTTACGTCATTCCACGGTCGCTGAAAAAACATATTATTTTCCGATGTATCTCCCAGTTCCATATTATAGAGACTCTGCCAGTGTTTTGACCAATAGTCTCTGTATGTTCGTATTTTGCGACTTAGGTCATACCAGGAATAGTGATGAACCCCGGGGAGTAATTCCACACATCGATTAAACCATTCAGAATATACCTTAATGGCATCTCCATCTCTGGTCGGACCAAGAAGAGCACGAATCCGCAGGTTATGAGCTTCTGAATTATAAAACGATGCATGAGCAACCACACCCCCGGTTTCAACATCGATATAATCACACCCATCGGTTCCTAGGGATGCATACGTATCACCATTGTCATCTGTCATTCGTAGCGGCTTTGGAATTCCGTGTGTAATATATGGCTTATTTCTAGACAGGCGCCACTTCCATGGATTGACATCCATGCGGACCTTATCATTTTTCCCCCAATACTCAACAACTGGTAACGACACCAGGTCCACTTGTGATGGGAATGATCTGATTAAATTATAGATTTTTTCATAGTCGTTTTCATGTACGATTTCGTCGGCATCTTGTTGCCAACAAAAATCACCGGTGCATCTCTTTCGTGCCTCGGCCTTCTGTAACCCATCAAAGACTGCAAATCGAGGGTGCTCCCAGTCCCTAACAATACGTTCCACTTTCAACCGACTCTCTGTATTCGACCATTCGCTTAATTCTTTCCATGTTCCATCATCTGAGCCACCATCAACAACAACAACTTCATGACAAAAATCAAGCATTGATTTAATTGACTGTCGCCATGGATAATCATGTTTGTTACAATTTAACGTGGTTGTATAGCCACTAAGTTTAGGAGACCACAATGTTGCATGTTTTATACCGCTCCAAAACTTAACCCGTGCTGCATAAAGATATGCCTCGGTATCAAACAGATCATCAGTATCAAACCAAATTTCTTCTGCATGCTCAACGTTGTCGTTAATATGAAGCTCACACCCAAGTAGTTTGGCTTCAATAACCATCCTGGGACATGTATCACCTCCCTGAGGAAGATATACAAACCCCTCCGCTTGAATCAGCTTTTCAAGTAATTCATCATAAGGCACATTCCAGACAACCTCATAATTTTTATTATTATTTTTACACCACTCCTCTGCCTCCGCAGCGCCCTTAATCCAACTAGTTGAACCTAATACAATCCACCCACTCCTCTCAACTGTTTTATATTTTTCGCGAAGTATCTTGAGATGAAGGAAAAAGTGGTCATCAAATACTGAGCTGAGTACATTATTCACTCTCTCCTTTAAAAAGGGAAATAACGCATGGTAATGATCCATTTGCCTATCGGACATCCACCATAATGATTTAGCCCCATATAGAAAAGCAGAAATCATTTTTCCAGGCATCTCATCAGAACATGTACACTTTTGACTCTCTATTGACTCATGCTTTTCAGGTGAACGATATTTGCAATATTTATAATCATATTCCAATACCGAATATGACATATTTGCAACAATTGTTGGAATTAATTCTGGATTTAATCCTGCAAAGTTACCAAAAACCCAATGTTTTTCAAAGCCGGCTTCCAAATGCTCAGAAGTTAACTTTTTAGTATGGATCTTATCAAAATTGAATGGACATGAATCGATTAGAGCTTGAGTTGTTAGTTCTGCGCCACCAACATAATCGTCAACAAACATATCACTGACAAATACAATTTCCGAATTGTCAGAAATTAAAGATGCTGACGATTCACCAAAAAGGTTCTTATTAAACACGCGTCTCCTCCTAAATATCACATATTCTTAGCCTTTGGAACTCTATCATAAAATTTTAAATTTTATAATAAAAATTCAATCATGACATAGTGGGGTATGCTTTATGTTATTTTTTATGCTCTTCTAATAGAATAGCTAGCGCTGCGCTTTGCTCCTGAATTATATTCTTCAGGGCGTCTATCTCTGCTGATGTTCCTGTACGGCTTTAACCAGAACCGGTATCAATGCTGCCTTCGCAACATTTTTAACTTTAAAGTCAAATCCACGGTGATCATGTTCAGAGACCATGTCCGGATACTCTTCTTCTCTTTAAAGATAGTAGTTAGGATCTATCTACCAAATTCTGTCTCTAGATATTATAGTATCTAATATAGAAGATCAGTGTACAAGTTAAAAAAAAGATAGTATACTAGTACTAGGATCTGATCTATCATCATCAA
>NZEE01000104.1 GCA_002688965.1 archaeon
ATCCTTAACTAGGTCTCTATAGTGTTTTCTAATTGTTGACATTGCTATGGAAAGTTGTTTTGGATTCAAATTTGATAAATCTCTCATATAAACAAAAACAGCCCGCTTATTTAAGAGGTCAATCTCGTCTATCTTGTTAAATAGAGTCATAATGGCATCAATACATGCTATCTCATTGTCGCTATTTAGTCGTGATTTTATCTCTCTCATAAGATCAAATAAGCTAGCCATAGCCTCGAGCTTAGTTATTCGGAATTCCTGAATGGCATCTACAGAAAATGTCTCAAAATATTCGCTCTGAACGTCAGTCCCCTCTGTGTCATCGATGCTTATGTGTCGTTTTCTATTTTTAGCAGTCTTTTTACTCTGTATTATGAGCCAGTTTTTAGCAACCACATTGAAATAAGAGAATGCCTTTGTTCCTCGCGTTGGATCAAATTTTCCTAAAGTTTCATATAAAAATGAGATACAGTCGCTCTTGAGAACCTCATATGAAAATTCACTAGTCTTTTGGAATCCGTAAATAAATATTAAGTTTTCTGCTAGCTTATTAAATGCAGGCAATATCTCATTGACATAAATCTGCTCTCTTTGTGGGATAGAAGAAACTCCCTGATATTTCACTATTGCATTGTGCGTATTTTTATCAAAATATTGCTTTGTAGATGATTTCTTTCTTCTTCTTCTCACGATTTTTTTAATTGCCATCTTGTATCGCTCCTTGATCATTATCATTCACGTCTGTTAGTGAATTTGCAACATATAAAATTGAATTTCTAGCATCCTGTATTTCTGATAGCACCTGTCTTACTTCAACTGAATCAAAAAAAACAGGTGTCTCAAGAATTTCACTTATATTTTTATATTTTATATCTAAGACATCTAATGATCTTTCTATAGAATCCTGCACACGAAGTATTATTACTCCGTGCTTTACGTTAAAATATACAGAGGCACATAGACATATCGTCGTAAAAATACATGTTATAGAAAGAAGCGTAACAGCAAGAGTCATTATTCTAATATCCTATCTAAAACATCGTCATACATCAGCATTATAGCTGAAGCAGTAAATTTTGATCTCACTTGACGTGATAGATCCTGTGCCCATTTTTTAGGCATGTCACTTTTATTTCTAAACTTCAAGATCTTTTTTTTAAAATCATCTTCATGTGGTTCTGCCCACCTCATTCCATTTAAAAATATCCTATTATCAACTTTTTCAGTCGGTATTTCTATTAATGAATAATTAACTGGAATAAATTTTCCAAGATTTAAAAAATCAAGATGTGCTGACCAGTTTGTAGTCATAACTGGCAAGGAGCATGCACTTGCCTCTAATAAGGGCAATCCAAAACCTTCACCCCTTGTCAAGCTTAAAAAACATTTAACGTCTTTGTGACTATAGAGGCCGGCTATCTCTGCAGGTGATAAATTTCCATGCAACAGGTGAATTTTAGGATATTTTCCCTTCCTTACCTCTGAGATCACTTGTCTTATTTTATTCATCGTAAGCTTTCTGTCTATCTGCGTTCCTCTACCGTGATTTGTTTTGAGAATTAATCCTACATCTTTATCATTTGGAAATGTCTCACAAAACCACTTTAGTGTGAAGAAAAGATTTTTTCTATCTGTATGCGCATCATTTCCAGTAAACTGTGCTATTGTTAAAAAATTGAACTTTGTAGAAAGGTTTAAATCTAGTTTTTTAATCTCTCCCCTGTCTATCTCCTCAAAATACCACTCTGGAATAATAATCAGATCTGTTGTGACCTTTCCAGTATTTAATATTATATCTCTCACATGAACTGATGGAACTATTACGAGGTCCATTTTGTTTACTGATTCGATCCAGCTAGGGTTACATCTATCTGTCTCAATAAAAGCAGAGATCCCTATGTTTTTTCTAGCTAGGCTTGAATCCCATTCATCGGGCAGCTGAACTTGAAATGAGACATCTGCTTTTTTATCAAAATCTATAGATGTCTCTACTATTCTTTTAATCTGCGCATCTTCAGGGTTTATCATCCAAGACGTATTTCCCCATGGGACAACTTGAGAAAATATCGTTACATCTTTTCTTTGATCAAGCCACTTAAATATTTGTCTAGAATGGACCCCGTATCCACTGACAGATAGCAGCGGTGCTCTAATAATAACATTCATTAATAAATCCTTTAATACGTCTTAAGTTGCCAGCTTTTATAATTCTTTTTCCAATTTTGATGTAAATCAAGCAACGAATGATGCCACATGTCTACAGTTTTATCATGAGAAAATTCTGACAATGCATATTGTCTTGCTTTTTCACCAAGCGACTTTATTTCTTTCGACTCCATATTATACAGTTTATAAAATGCATCGGATATGGCTTCATTATTAACATAGTCCTCGTAAATATAAGGCACCTGCTGAGATCCCACAAGTGTTCTGCACTCCACATCTAGAGCTATTCCATTTTCAGATCCGTCACGATGATCAACTACTTGTCTAGTAAGTCCTCCTGTTTTCAATGCAATGATTGGAATTCCAGCTTGCATTGCCTCAAGTGTGGGAAGGCCAAAGCCCTCTGCGTAACTGATGTTAAAACAAACATCTGAAATATTGTAAAGAATATTCATTTTATCAAAGTCAAGCCTCTGATTAGAAAAGACAACATTTTCATTTATTCCAAGGCACTCTGAGGTTATAACAAGATTGGGTCCCTCATGATCGTATGGATCAGTATGCATGAGAAGCGTTGCATCTCGACAACCCGTTTTCTTTTCAATTTTATCTAAAAATAACTTCCATGAAAGAAGTGCGTCATTAGGTCTCTTTCTTTTTGCATTTCTGTTTACCCAGATTGCAACAAAATCATCTTTTTTATCATATCCCAGTATGTTTATCTTGTGCTTTTTTATCTCATCTTCCTGCATTGGGAAAAATAAGTCTTGAGGCAGGCTATGAGGTATAAAGTTAGTGTTGTTTGGATGTTTTTCTTTAACCATCTCATACGTCATGTATGAGTGACAGTTGATCACATCAGTAGACTTGTATAAAACATTGTTAAATTCAGGAAACGGGTGGTTATCCCACACATGCCACCATATTATTGGACAAACCTGGTGTATCTCATCTTCCATTTCAAATAACCAGATAAAAAATCTAGGATCTGTAAAGATAAGCAAGATATCAGGCTTTTCTGTTGCAAGCGTAATTCTTATAAGATCTCTATCACCGAATCCGTCAATTGGTTTTATTATAAAGTCTTCATTGACAACAGTTGTATCGTAGTCTGTGTGCTTTAATGCGGCACCAAATTGCCTAAATGTCCACTCTCCAGGGTGCCGTGCTAGCAATCCGTTAATAAGATGTCTTGTTTGTGTTCCAACACCAGACGTTGACAACGCGTGATCTGATAGCACAAGAATCTTTTTTTTACTCATTTAGACCTCATAAACGTAATAAACGTAATAGTCACATATTACATACAGATCTTATTCAAGTAAATTAGGTGCAGTATTCTGTATCTTTAAACTGGCAGTACCTGCAAGAATCTCTATTTTTAAGAAACATTCCTCTTCTTACAGATGCGATCATATTATTTAGTATCTTCGTAGCCCTCTCTAGGGATTTTGGTCCGACTGACACAGGGACTAGCTCACACACCTTTCCTGGCTTCGCACCCCTCTTTAACAATACAAATCCACATCTAACGTCGCTTAAGGGAATATTGTGCTTTTTAGACCAAAATCGCTTATAAAGAATGAGCTGCGCTGTCATTAATATGTCCTGCTTTTTCTGCCTTCTCCACCCATAACTCTGGGCAGTCTTCCAATCAACGATCCAATATTTACATCCAGATCCGTTCTTATCAGGAACTTTTATCACTGCATCTATAAATCCCTTGAAATTTATATCCTTGTCTTTAACGCTTTCGTATAGCATCTCTTCAGCATCAAAACACTCCCACCCAGGAAATGTTTCATCTAAAAACTTAGGAACGTCATTCCACATATTTTTAGCCCATTCACACCACACAGAAACTGGATGATATTTATACCACCCTGGCTGTCTTGATACCCATGCCTTGTCATCAAAACCGTTCTTTTCCCATGCATCTGTGATATCTTTTAAAAGTTTTGTCTCATCTACACTACCTGTATTTAAATAAGACTCACAGCCTTCGTGAACAGCTGTTCCAAAATCAAGGTACGGAGAGGGTTCAAATATATCTAATTTATCAATATGAAGAAGCTTGTGTCGCCACGAGCACTCCTTCCAGCATTTTATTTCAGAAAATGAAACATGCTTCTTTTTTGTAGGAAATTCCATAATGTTTATTATATTACAATATTCTAAAGAATACACTAGTATTGATTTATAATACGAGATAAATCGTACTCAGGTTTCCAGCCGATGTCTCGTATAGTTGATTCAATATCTGCTAGTGTCTCTCTAACTTCTGCGGGCCTCTCATCTATGTAAATCTTGTAATCTCCTATAAAATTTGCTATCTCATTTATGCTATAGCTTTTTCCAGTTCCAACATTATAAATACCAAATTTGATATCAGATTTTTCAGCCATAATATTTGCTTTAACTACATCACTAACGTACGTAAAATCTCTTCTTTGCTCTCCGTCACCCACTATCGTCATTGGGTTACCATGTTTTTGTTGTCTTTTAAATAATCCAATAACCGGAGCGTATCTTCCTTTAAGCGGCTCTCTTGGGCCGAAGACATTAAAATATCTTAAAACAAGAGATTCAATCCCATAAAGCTGGTGATAAAGTTTGCACACTTGCTCTCCCATCCACTTAGACATGCTATACGGATTGAGACAATCTGCTGGCATGTTAGGAGTGAATGGAATTAAGTTCTGGTGGCCATATAGTGATGAGGTACCTGAATATATTAATCTCTTTACAGAGTACAACCTACACCACTCCAGGACTCTCTGTGTTCCTATTACGTTTACCTCGAAACATTGTGATGGGCTTCCTATTGTCGGCTGGATTCGCGATCTTGCTGCTAGGTGAAAAACACAATCTACACCCTGAAAATGAGAACTACAATCTGATTTAGAAATATCTTGTTTGAAATATTTTGCTCTTTTATTATAGTGAAAAGAATTATTTTCAGGTGCTGAAAGATCATCGATCACTGTGACGTTATGGCCGTCTAGAATGAGACTGTCAACAAGATGACCGCCTATAAATCCACAGCCGCCAGTTACGATATATTCACTCATTTATCTGATGTCACTGCCCCAGGTATATCAAACCAATCAAGATTAGTTCTCACCTCTTTGTTTTTATTCCACGCACCCTTCATAACGCTGGGCGTGACACCAAGAGACTCTGCCTTCTTTATCATTGCATTCAAATCTTTTGGAAAACACTTTCCACCAAACCCAAGATCACCATCGTGACCGGGAACATCAATATGAGAATTTCCGATTCTTCCGTCTGTTATAAATCCCTCAATTGCACTATTCCAGTCTCCTTCGATAGCTTCACATATTTGATACATCTCGTTCATAAACGAAACCTTTGTGGCAAAGAAGCAATTTGCCATATATTTTATCAGCTGTGCTGTTCCAAAGTCTGTCTTGATAACTTGTGTATAGGGAAATCTCAATCTATATAGATCTTCAACTATATCACATGCAAGTGGCTTATTACTACCAAGGACAATTCTTGATGTATTGATAAAGTCAAGGCGTGCCTTTCTTTCTGTTAAAAATTCAGGATTAAAAACAAAATTCATTTTTGGATATTTTTCTGCTAGCGTCTCTACGGTTCCAGGGACAACAGTTGACTTTATCACTATTACTTTTTTATTAATAGCTGCATATTGTGATATCTCGTGCACGACATCCTCGACTATAGATAGATCACATTCTCCTGATTCAAACATGGGAGTTGGTACACAAACAAATATTATACCTGATTGATTAACTAGATCACTCATCGAGTGAGTAGATCTCTTAGGATCCTTGTCATATATTAGAATGTCATCTACATGAAGAATAAATCCATGTAACAGCGCAGATCCAACAAATCCATTTCCAATAATTCCCATTTTCATATTTATCCCATTCCTCTCCATGTTGCGCCGTTTATAGTAAAATGGTGATTACATGAAAGATTAATAGGATCATATAAATAAGTAAATCCTTTTCCTACTATATCTCTTGCCCAGTATCTGTCTTCTTTGCCAGACAGGCTCTCGTTGAATTTGTGAGCTACTAGAATATCTTTTTGATAAAAGCAAAATGCATTATGTAAAAAATGTCTCTTTTCAATATCTGAATACATGTTGACGCATTGATCATCTGTAAAATTCGACCAAATGTATCGCTTAGTTATCTTTTTTCCAAAGTACACGGGTGTTTGGTTTCCAAATACTGCTGCGTGATTTTTCATACTTTTCTCTAGCTCATCTTTATTGACATGTGTAATTACTGAATGAGCTGATTGAATTAGGACTATATCACTAGAGCACGCATCAACAGATCTATTTAATGCATACCCAGGAGTATAATTGTCTATATTTAAAATTTTAATATCAGCGTAATCAAAAAGGTATACTATCTCTTTAGATCTGTCAGAGGAGCAGTTATCAGCAATTATTATTTCCCCGTCTGGAAAAATATCTAAAAAAGACTGTACCGCGTAGCCTATCCACCTTTCTTCATTTCTACACCTGATTATTGATGAAACTTTCAAAATATCTTTCCTTGAAATGTACTATTTCTCTTAGAGTTAAAATATCAATGGCCTGATCTGCATCACTTATTGATTTCTCTGGATCTGGGTGACACTCTACGATAAGGCCGTCACACCCTGCTGCAATAGCTGCCATAGCTATTGGCTTTACAAAAGATCTCTTTCCTGTTGCGTGGCTTGGGTCATAAATTATGGGAATATTGGTTAGCTCTTTCAGAGCTGGAATCATCATGAGGTCTGGTGCCCATCTTGTGCTAGAAAAGACATGTCTGTATGATGGCATTCCTACAACGCCTCTGAGACAAATGGCTATCTTGTGATTTCCTCCGCGTAACACTCTCTCTGCTGCACCCAGTATTTCATCAATGGTTCCCCATGTTCCTCTCTTGAGCAATACTGGAGTGTCACACTTCCCAAGCGCATCAAGGAGTGGGTAATTCTGAAAGTTTCTTGTTCCTACTTGTAATACGTCTGCATACTCTTCAACAAATGAAACCTTTCCAGGCTCCATCACCTCAGTTACAACAGGAAGCCCGGACTCTTTTCCCGCTCTTTTTAGATACTTTAGTCCATTCTCTTTTAGCCCTTCTCTCCACCCATTTGTCTCTTTTTCTATTGGATAGGTGCACGGTTTATATGCACCGCCCCTAATAGCATCGACCCCTTCACTTGCTAGAGCTTTAGAAAATTCTACTATCATAGATTCTGACTCTACAGAGCAAGGGCCTGATATTATACAAAAATCTTTTCCTACAGTGATATCTCCAAGCTTCCACTCAAAGCTTATAGACTTGTCTACAGATACCCTTAGCTTATCTTGACTCACTAAAGACTCTATGTGCTCATTCATCATCATACTCGGACATGATATCAGCGATGATTTTGTCGCAATTTGCCTCTTTTCTCTTTTCTTTAGGATATGGCATATTAAAACTTAAATGCCCTTCAATTTCAACAAAAAATTTATTTTTTAATATTACTTTTATTTCTTCTATACAGCTAGAATTAAATAGATTAATATTTTTTTTCATTTTTGTACCTTCGACGAACGGCACAGGTAAGCATTTCTTTATTACTTCTTCTTGATCTTTAAATTTATCTAAATAATCAAATTTACTTTTTATAAAAAATGCATTATTGCTTGTTAGCTGCGCAGGTTCAAGGCACTTTTGAATAACATGAATTAGCCTATAATCAAATTGTGATAAAAGCATCATAAATGCACGCAAACTAGCACCATAGTTAGAACTTGCCCCAGTTAACTCATCACTTTTATAAGCATCTCTATAATATTTTTTAACAAAAGCTTCATCCGCAGACCAAATAGGATTAAACTCTATAATTAGCAAATTAGATTCATAGCCTTCATTAAGAATTGCTTCTAAAAACCAATAGTCCATATTGTCAACGTCTAGAGAAATGTAATCAAGTTTTTTGGGACATTTATTATCACGTAAAATATTGCAAATAGTATCTTTTTCTAGCCACACTTTGGTTATGCGCGGGTCATTGTATGAATTTTTCCCATCTAGCAATAAACCATGTAAACCATATTTTGCCATAATAGGCACAACATTTGATGATCTTGTAGAAAAAGCGCCTATATCTAAAACATAGTCATGTTCAATAGATATTGAATCAAAAATATGCAAAGCAACCGTATGATTACCATCTTCCGTAGGACTCTCGGAGCTGTGATATCCTCCCACCTTTCCTTCGTAGTTCTGTAAATTATCTAAAAAGTATTCCACTGTCTAGCTCCGGATTTTGCCATAATCTAGTTACCCATATTCAATATATTGTTTTCTGCATTTTTGAGATCTTGTTCACTGTGGATATTCGTACACAAATCAAACATGGACCCAACTCTTCTACTCATATTTCCAGTTCTGACATGCTCTGCCCTAGCTATTCTCACAGATCCGTTTCTTGACCCGTCAGAGTTCACTGTAAATAAATCATCATACTTATTTTTAACAGCGTACTCTAGCATTTTATCAAGATCAATAGTCCTATCAGGATGATCAGGCTGGACTCCAACTACGTGAGTAAAAGATTCGTCATTAAGACTTTTGAAGATGTTTATATAGACATCAGCAACTTCTCTCTCGCCCATATAGTCTAGAGATCTTCCTACAACATCAACGTCATAATTGCTTGCTATAGACGATGTCTCACTATCTTCTGTTGAAACTATAATCCTAGTCGTGTAAGCTGACTTAAGAGAGTAGGATATTGCATGCTCCACAAGGGTTTTCCCAGCTATTATTCTTTTATTCTTTCCCACTAGCCTTTTCGAATCAGCTTTTGCAGGTATTATGACTAACGCATTAATCTCATTGTTCATGGTATTCTCTAAATTTATTTATTGCATGCGAATATGCTAGCTTTTGTCCTTCAAGCGACATGCCCCCTATGTGAGGGGTGATGATGACATTATATCCAGATCTAGATAGATTTATTAGCGCATTTTCTGAAAGATCTTCTCTAAACTCATCTACTAACACGTCTGTTCCATACCCTGCTATGCTTTCATCTTTTATTGCGTCATATATCGAAGACTCATCAACTATCTCACCTCTAGATGTATTTACTATAAATGGTTTTCTTTTCATGAGTCTTACGGCATCTTCATCTATAAAGCCTATTGTATCTTGTTTTACATGAACATGTAATGATATTAGATCTGATCTTTCAAGTAGCTCTCTTTTTTCAACCTGGTCGTGATCAAAAACATTTTTAAACGGATCATAAACTATCACCTTCATGCCAAAGGCCTTACAATATCTTGCCATATACGTCCCTAGCCGTCCATACCCGACTATCCCTGCTGTCATACCCATTATCTGCCTTCCCACAAATGGTTCATAATCCCAATTGAAGCTCTTAACACTATCAAATGATGTGGGAATTTTTCTCGCTAGACTGAGAAAGAGACCAAAAGCAAGCTCAGAAGTTGACGGAAGATTTCTAATAAGAGAATAATCCTTTGTCAAAGAAAGAACACTGATGTCCAGATCCTTACAGTCTTTTAGGTTTATGTGATTTAAGCCTGTCGATGCGGTGTTTATAAGTCTAATTGCAGTCTTTTTTAAGAGCTGTTTATCAATAATAAAATTTTGTTTATTAGGATTGGTAAAAATAGAGTTGTGGTGTCCCGCATCCAAAATTAATTTTAGCTCTTGATATGAAATGTTAGGAAAGTAATCAAAATCACAGATTGATTCAAATTTCTCATAAAGACCAGGAAGATGTCTAATTGGTGTGATGCATATTGCTTTCATATTCTTTTACAGCTAAGCACCCCTAAGACAGAATTTCCATCTACAACAATGATGTCTGTTATATCCTGTGCTATTACGACACTATTGACCTCTGAGTATGTTTCACAGCTCTCGACAACTATTGGTGACCTATTCATAAAATTAGATACTGATGATTCTAAGTCAACTATTCCAGATGAAGAGAGACACCGTTTTAGATCTCCTAGCGTAAAAACACCTGAAAGGGATAGATTCTCATCTATTATGGCTAGACAGCTTCCCTTGGTCTCTACAAGAAATTTTAAACAATTGCGCAAGCTCATAGATTCATCAACTATCAAGTCGGATCTTACGTCAGACATATTTATTCTCTCCATTGCTCGGAGATCTTCGTGAAACTTTCTATAGCCAGAATCTGTAAGCGGGTGATTAAACATAGACCTTAAAACATTTTCTGGAATAGTTACAGCATCAGCACCTACTTCAAAAGCTCGTATTACATGCTGTGCGTGTCTGACACTAGAGACCATTACCATTGTATCTGATTCAGATCTCTTAAATGTATCAATTATAGGAGAAAGGTTTTCAAACGCATCGTGGCCAATATCATCAAGTCTTCCGACAAGGGGGCAAATATAGGTTGAGCCCACGCAAGAAGAAAGCAGCGCTTGATTTTTAGAAAATATTAGATGTAAATTTGTCTTAAGATTCATGTCTTTTAACTTTTTAGTAGCGGATACCCCCTCAGTAGAAAATGGTATTTTAAATACTAAATTGCTATCTCTAGACTTTTCATAGATTCTCTTAGTATTGTTAATGATTTCATCTGATGTTTTTCCAAATGCCTCAACATGTATCTCGCCGTGCGGCATTACTTTTCTAATTTTATTAATCATGTCTATATCACTAGACATTCCAAATCTTTTTGCAAGAGTTGGGTTTGTTGTAACTCCATAAAGAATTCCAAGATTATAAAATTCAGAAATTGTGCTTGTATTTAGCGTGTCTAAAAATATTTTCATAACGCTTTTCTCCTATTGATTTAGTTGTAATCTCGAAAGAAGATTTTTCAACTTTGAAAGTTCTATGCTGCTAGTTCCATCTGAAAGTGCATCTTCTGGCCTATCATGGGTCTCCATAAAGAGACCGTCTACTCCAACAGCGATCGCTGCCCTTGCCAGCGGCTCTATAAAATGCCTATATGATCCTGAGCTTCCTCCTGAGCATCCTTTTTGAATACAGTGTGTTGCATCAAATATCACAGGTGCGTACTCTCTCATAACAACTAGATTTCTATAGTCAACTATATAATCACCGTATCCAAATGTATTCCCACGCTCTGTGAGAAGGATATTACTATTTCCGCTTTGAGTAGCCTTATCTACCATTCTACCAGTATCATAGCCTGATACGAATTGTCCCTTTTTTATATTAACGATCCGATTTGTCTTTGAAGCTGCTACTATCATGTCGGTTTGCCTGCATAGAAAAGCAGGAACCTGGAGTATATCGACACACTCAGATAGTATTTCTGCTTGCCAGCTTTCGTGAAAATCAGTTAAAATTGGGACACCTGTCTCCTCTTTTACTTTCTTAAAAATATCAACTGCTTTATCAATGTGAAACCCTCTATAGTTTGATAGTCTTGTTCTATTCGCTTTGTCAAATGATGCTTTAAAAACATACGGAATAGATAGCTGCTCACAAATTTCTTTAATTGATGAAGCCATGAACAGACAGTGGTCAAGACTCTCTATCACGCATGGGCCAGATATCAAGACTATCGGGTGAGATCTTCCAAATGAAACGTTGTCATTTAAATAAATGCTATCAGTCTTCTTCACTTTCCCACTCTTTTAATGATATATTTTTATCATCCACTATGAAATCACAGACTGGTTTTCCTAGTATGAGTTCGTGATATTTTACCCCCCAGCTCTTAAGCTGTTTATCTGTAAACTCTCTCCAGTCTATTCCTGTAGCTGATCCTCTACCGGTAAAAATTTTAATAGTGTGCCCACTATCAAACATCTTATTAACTTTAGAAATATTCTTATAATTTGGTGTCGAGTTATGATAGTCACCTAACATTTCATCGCATAAAACTCCGTCGATATCTATAAGATAGATCACTTTTTTGTTTCCCTTGTTAAATACATTGTTTCCTTGCATAAGAGCTATTTCATTAGCATTCCGCCGTTTATCTCTATGGTCTGGCCAGTGATATAGCTACTTTCACTAGAGGATAAAAACTTTGCAAGATTTGATATATCCCTTGTCGAACCATCTCTTCCTAGCGGAATTTTTTCTATGAGTGAGTCATAATACTCTTTACTTGAAAATTTTTCGTGCTGTTTCGTCCACACTATTCCTGGTGAAATTGCATTAACACATATGTTTCTGCTTGCTAGCTCTCTAGCGAGAGATTTTGTCATACAATCAACAGCAGCTTTAGATGCAGCGTAGGCCATGCCACCGGGTGCACCGCCGCTTTTAGCAGATATTGACGTGATATTTATTATCTTTCCCCCATCTCTAATAAGCGGTATTCCATACTTGCACATCAGGAATACGCTGAGAGTGTTTAGATCAAATGTCAATTTCCAATCATCTGTGCTATACGATTCTGTAGTTGCAAACGATATATTTCCGCCTGCATTGTTTATCAAAATATCAAATGAGCCTATTTGATTAAAAAAATCTATAACTTGAATCTCACTTGTGACGTCTACTTTGTGTAATTGAACATCACTTCTATTTTCATATGCTATCGCTTCTTTCTCACTTGTGTGATATATCAGGTGAACCTTTGTATCACGCTCTATAAGAGATTCGACACATGCTTTTCCTATTCCCGTTGCACCTCCTGTGACTATTGCTTCTAGCATTTCATACCTTTTGTTAGATAGCCGCCGTCGACATAGATATCCTGTCCTGTGACATATGATGAAGCAGACGACAGCAGAAATATCACTGTTCCCACAAGATCTTCAGGGATTCCCCACCTTCCAAGTATTGTTCTTTCCTCAATTTCTTCTCTTCTATTATTCCAGCTCATCTTTGTCATATTTGTCCTGATGTAACCGGGTCCCAAGTTGTTCACCCTGATGTTATATTTTCCCAAATCTAAAGCTAGAGATTTTGTCAATTGCTTGAGACCGCCCTTTGCTGACACATACGCTGGGTTATTAGGAAATGCAAGCTCAGAATTTAAACTTGTTATGTTAATGATAGAACCTCCGGTAACTCTCATGTATTTTGCAACTTTTCTTGAAAGCTCATAGGGAGCTTTTAGGTTCACCTGATGTGTATCATTCCAGTCACCTTCAGTGTATTCAAAGAGATCATTTACACGCGTAATTCCTGCGCAATTAACAAGTCCGTTTATCTCACCCGTATGAGAAAGAGCAGCTTCAACAAGAGAATCTAGATGTGCGGTGTTTGTCACATCACAAAAAGGAAGATCAGCTTTTACAACTTCTGCTCCGTGACTTTCTAGGCCTCGAGATATCGCGGCACCGTTGCCGCCTGCTGATCCTGTCACAATAACTACCTTATTTTCTACTGAGAAGATATTTTTCATATGAGATCATTCTCCAAATAAAATTTGGCGAGATTAAAATCTTCTTCATAGTCTATGTCATGCCCTTCTACATCATTAACAACTTTTAGGTAAGGGTTAAATCCACATCTTCGTTTTGTTTTCAAGTATAGATCTTTCTTAAAAAGATACAAACCGCTCGTCTCCTCAAAAACTGGCTGTAAATCTTGTGTGAAAGGTACATTGTGTGGGTCATAGTTGAGCGGAGAGCTATCGAACCAGCAAAAATTTTTAATTTTTTTCACAGCGATCGCAGAGTCATAATTACAATTTTGAACTTTGTCAATCATATCAGCTATAGTTTCTACTTTTATAAAAGGTGATGTCACACAGAAATATAGGACATATTCAGTGTCAATAAGGCCGATAGCCTTATCCATTATTATACTAAATGTAGCTGAATTTTTATTAAACTTCTCTGGTCTTTGAACGAATCTTACGCCTAAGCTAGGATCTATGTGATCATTTATCTCTTTGTCACTCGAATATACTATTACATCATTAAGCGAGGGGACTTTGCTCATAGTCTCTAGAGAATAATTACAGAGTGAAGTTTTCCCCAGTGTCTTGATACTCTTTCCTGGCAACCTCTGACTATCTTTTCTTATAAACGTTATAGCTGTAACACTAGCCATTATTTCCACATCTCAAATTATCATATTCATAAGGGTTTAGTAAGACTACCTTGCCATCTTTTATCCAGTCTTTGACATACATTAGTGAGGTTAGCCCGTATTCATTATCTTTAAAAAAGTTTTTTCTATTTTTTGCATGCTCTGCATCTTCTTTCTCACTGTGAAAATCTAATGCAGATCCATCTATGGATTCTAGATAGAATGTGTGTCCTATAATAGTGATCCTTTTAAATCTTTGCAAAGCATAGTTTATTGCTATCAATCCTGTTCCCAGCCCTGGATGACCAAAATTATTAAAAGTCATAGAACTATAAACACATTTTTTTCTATTATCTCTCATTGGAACACATTTTCCAGAAAAGCTATCAAATGTACCGTTATCTATAAATTCTTGACATGTGCATGGCACCCTGACCCATACCTCTTTTGTTGATTGATTTATTGGATTAAATCTATTCCACCTTTCATTATTCGTCGTCGCCCACGTGTCTATTTTTTTTCCTGTGTATTCGTGAAAATCTTGTGAAAAACACTTGTTTATTCTCACAACATTTTTATGCTCATCAATATATTTTCCAAACTTATGCCATAGCAACGATGGACTCGATCCCACTATGATGATATCGGTTTCTGGTTTCCACGTTTCATAATGGGACGATAGCTTCTTATTTAAATCGATATTGGAAAACACTTTAGCGGACCTTTAGAGTAGTCGTGGTTCATAAAGTCTCCTATTAATGTTTTATTATATTTCTCTTTTACACTATTTTCAATGTGGCCAGGGTTTTTTTGCCACTCTCTTTGAAATCCCCACTTTTTATGCCACACGTCAAAATGAGAATCTGGTTCACAAAAGTGATACATGTCGCCACGTTTTGCAGCCCTGTAAGAGTTTACTGGTATACCATATGCTTTCTTGATATCTTGATCATGATAAACATAAAAGCTGGCAAGCGCAATATTATAAATTCCAGACTTTAAAAATTGTAAACACAGATCGTCTCCCCAGCAAAAATGATGATAAGACGTATCCACGTCTACATTGTCAATAAAAAGCCTTACATTTATCATAAAATTCATATCAACAACACTTTCAACGGCAACAGACTTTCCCCACTTGTCCCATGTCATATCAAAATCACTGGGTCTATACCATCCTGCACCTGGAACAGGAGTTAAGCACGCTCTGCCAAGAGCTCCGCAATATCTTCCTTCAAGATTTTGTGACTCAAACTCAGAAATATCCATCATAAATTTCTTCCAAATAGTATTGAATCCCACACACCCAAAGTTATCCAGTTGCCCAGATTCTATCACTTCCTCTAGGCGTAAAAACATATTTTCTGTTATGGGAAAGCAATCATGAGAAGTCCAATACACAAATTTACACTCTGGATGTTCTTTGCTAACATAGTCTATTGCTGTCTTTGCTGCGCAAAAAAGCCCCCTTCCACTATTTTCTATAAAGACTATATTTCTTTCTCTGCATATATCTCTACCTAGTTTTTTTTGTTTATCTGAAGAATTGTCATCTATATTTATTAGCCTTATGTCTTTGAAATTATTGTTCTTTAAAACCTCTCCTTCAAGCATCTCATAATTATTTCTTGATGATATATACACGATTAGTTTATCTTTCATAAGATTGATCTCGCATTTTTAAAAATTATATCTTCTTGGATTTTCTTTCCTTTGAATTTTCCACGCTTGGGGCGTTTTAGCCCTATTGTCTTCACAGCAGAAAATCCGATGCTTCTCATAAACTCACACGCCTCTTCTTTAAGCGGAGCGCCTTTGTTGTATTCTATTAGAGATACCTCAAGTATGATATAATCTGCTTTCTTGCACAGCGACAGTCCGCCTCTCATGATATCTAACTCTGATCCCTGCGTATCTAGTTTTATAATATCAAACTTATTATCTTCTTTGAATAGATCGTCTAGCGTCGTTGTAGATCTGCTTTCTTTTATCACCAGGTCATCATCATACACATATGTGTCTTCTCTGTATAGAGATGCCCCGCTTCCTGTCTTGCTTCTCTTTGTGAGATAGAATGTAGCACTTCTTTTTTTATCTGATAGGAGAGATAAATGATATTTCACATCTAGCTTATCAAGAGTTTCTTTTAAACTAGTGTTACCATCAATAAGAACTATTTTGGGTTTTGCTCCCCATTTTTTTTTGCATAGCTCATAAAATTGTCCCTTATTACACCCTATGTCAAGTATGCTTGCAGGGATATAGTGGCATTCGTCAAAATATCGCAAGATCATTGGTCACCTAAAACTTTTAACGTGTCAGTTGTAACACCATAAAGACATTGAAATATTTTACATTCTCTATCAATCGCGTGATTTTCAGGCTCTAGAA
>NZEE01000105.1 GCA_002688965.1 archaeon
ATTTTCAACATCAACATCAGAAAATGCAAAATCAATTGCAAAGTTATCTTTAATCTGATTTAAATCATGTAAAAAGCAATTATCATCATTAAGTGCATTATTAAATAAAGATTTCAATTCATCTTGAATCATATTTATCTTTTCACTAATATTAGTAATATTAGCTAACTTTTCTATAAACGTTTTATACTTGTTTGCTTTTATTTCATTATTTATAATAATGTTGTAATATTCTCTTAAACTTATATTTTGTAATGTTTTCTTAGATCCGCTGTTAGCGAACATATCATAAAACATGAAACATTTATATTTATTATAACTTATTTGATAGTTTATGATAGCTCCAGATATATTTGTATTTATAAATACAGTTTTAAAAATATCTTCACAAACGAAACCAAATAATTTAGCGAATTCGCCACTTTTATTTAAAAACTCGTTTAGCTCTCGATTTAAGTCTATTGTTACTTCTTCGATAATGTTCGAATCGGTTTTGCTTCGTACTAGTATCATTGTAAAATATTTGCAATGAAAGGCTCTAAGATGTGTGTCACTTAACTCCAAATCAGAATCTTTTTTTATACTAGCACTATAATAACATGATCTTAAGTACTTTGCAAATTTATCCAAGAAAGCGCTTTTTGTATATTTGGAAGAATTTTCAAATAAAAAGTTATAGTTATTTCTTAAGCTATAGCTAGCTGCCATAAGTGAGTCATCATCTGTGCTAGTTTGCATTTGATTTTGTGTATTGAAATAAAGATGGTTTAGAGATTTAGGTTTTGTATTTGGAACAGTAAATTGAAGTTTATATTTTTCTTCATCTTCCTCATTAAAGTTAGCTGCTAACTTCTCTAGTTCTTCTACAGATATGCATAACATTATTAAGTCTTT
This sequence comes from archaeon, assembly GCA_002688965.1. Next base: position 895 of record NZEE01000105.1, read on the forward strand.
AAGGCTGCTATTACTATTTAAAAAATTATCAACTTTAACACCACCAAGTATTGTTTTGTCTTCTACGTCATCACAAAATTTTTCAATAATTTGGATATTGCTTAAGTTACTATTGTCCTCATCTTCAATAACATCTGTTTTGTCTTGTTCTTGATCTATGTCTTGTTCTTGATCTGTATCATTATAGACAGATAGGTTTTGAAACTCAAAAAGTCTATCATTAAATAATTCTTTATATGTGTTTTTTAAGCTATACTCACTCATTAAAAAAACCTTTTCTGTTGATTTTGTTTATCTTTTTCCGCCCCAATATTCTTTGGCATGCCCTTCATTAATTAGCTGCTTATTATAACTATTATTAAACTCTGGATTCTCTTCTTCTAAAACCCATATAGTACCAAGCCATCTTCCAAACTTTCCTCTTTCTGACGTATGTAATAATACTTTCTTCCCTAATATCTTTTCTCTTAACCAATCTCTAGAGGCAAAACCTCTCACTTTTTCTTCATCATCTTTTGTACGTATTTCAGGCGTATCAATACCTATAAGTCTCACTTTAATACGAGCAAACATTTTAAACCCTAAATCTACGACACATGTACATGTATCGCCATCATACACTTTCACAACTTCAGCAATATAATAAAATGGTTTCATATCTATATCTCTCTTTAATAAATATAAATATTATACAAAAGATCGTTTAAATGATTAATCATTAAACAAAAAGAAATAATTAATTTATATCTTTATTACTTGCCAACTAAAGTATAACCACTACCTTCTATTCTTCCTCCTTTATCTCTCTTTAATTTATCTTCCCTTTGATTTTTAAACTTTTTACTAATAACAGCACGTATTGTATTTGTTATAGCAACTACACCTTGATTTAAAGCAATTGCTTTTTCTAGATCAGTTTCTATTTTATCTATTCTACTAGTAAAATTTTCTGGCTTATAAGCAGGATCATTTGACCAATATACGTAACCACGATTTATAATACTTCTTATTCTTTCTTCAAACTCATCATTAGAACATGATATAGGCTCTTCACTCTTTTTTTCATTTTCTAGCTGGCTTACGAAGTCATCATTTATTTGACTAATTTCATCATCTAATCCATCATATCCAAGCCACAATTTTAAAACAAACAAAAATGAACTCCAAATAGGATAAGCGCCTGCTTCAATGTTGTCTCTTAAACCATACTCTTTATTCATCTTGTCAAAAAAGTTTTCTTCTGCTAAAGATAATAACATGCTATGCGCATCTTCAACTGTAGAGTTTTCTATATCTTCTACATTATCTCTAATTCTAACACCAACTTTCTTTACTAGATTGCGCGCCATGCTGCCAACATTTGACCCGGAATAGCCTTTTTCTTTTAAGCTCTTATCAAATCCAAAATGGCTTTCAACAGAAGCAATACTGTCTTTTATCCAAGTTGGATTAACTTTTTTACCAATCCACTCTATACCCTCAATACCATTAATTATGCTTTGCTTTACAATAGATGTAGGTCTAAGATACGCATTTCGATGGAAAACGTTATGATTAAGGCTTCCGCTTATCCAGATATCATCTTCGCTACTTACTGTTAAACAATTAAAAGTTGTTTTATCAGCCAATGTCTTTTCTTGAATTAAACTATAAATACGAGAATTCTTATTAACAGCAACAACAAAGTATGCATTAGGATTATTATATTTTTCTAATTCTAAACAAACAAACTCATGAATCGCTGGAGACAGTCGATCTGTATATCTAGCTCTTTTTGCTCTAAACATTTCTCTTCTGCTATCTCTAGCTTCTAAAACTAGATTCTTTATATAACTTCTTAAGAGCTTTACTTTAATTTTATTCATTACGAATTTCACTTTCTTTGTTGTTTAGAGTTGTTTAGAAAAATATTTGTGTAAAATTTTAAAATTTATCTATAATATATATTATATTTATATATTGAAAACAAAATTATGATTAAAAAAAATATAAAAGCTGGAACATTAGTTGCAATGAAAAAGTATAAAGATGGAAATTATACTAATTTTACTTTATACGATGACGTTTATGTTGTTGTTCATCCTAGAGCAAATAAAGAAGAATTGAAAAAATACTTTGGTGAGGATGACCATGACATGCACGAGTGGGGTTTAAATAAAGTAATATTATTAACACCCAAAGCCACTTTGATTTGTGTAAATCACAATATACTAGCCTTTATATAAAGGAGGATGTAATAATAAGTTATGAATATTAGTAATGAAGCTTTAAGCTTTGATGATGTTATCTTGGTACCACAATACTCAGATATTAAAACAAGATATAGCATTAACACTAGTGTAATGTTGAAACATAAAAAACTTTCAATCCCTATAATAAGCAGTCCAATGTCAACAATTACTGAAGCTGCTATGTGTAATGAAATTAGCAAGCTGGGTGGCTTAGGAATATTACACCGATACAATACTATTGAAGAGCAAACAAGCATGTTAAAAAATATACAAGCTCATCTTCACTTAGGACGCAGAGCAGCTGCAGTTGGTGTCACCGGAGATTTCAAAGAAAGATTAAGCGCTTTAGTTTGTACAGGTCTAGATATAGTTGCACTTGATGTTGCTCATGGTGATCATATTCTTATGAAGAATGCAATTGAGTATATAAGAAAAGAATATAATGATAGTTTATACATCATTGCTGGGAATATTGCAACAAGAAGTGCATACCAAAGAATATCAGACTATGGTGCAGATGCTGTTCGAACCAGTATTGGTAGCGGTAGTATATGTACAACAAGAATTCAAACTGGACACGGCATGCCAACACTCCAGGCAATAATAGATTTAAATAAAGAAAGAAATTGTCGACTAAAAGAAGACAAGTTTTGTTCAAAGATAATTGCTGATGGTGGTTTAAAAAATAGTGGTGATATTGTAAAAGCAATTGCTGCTGGTGCTGATCTTGTTATATTAGGGTCGATGTTAAGCGGAACGTTAGAAACCCCCGGCGAAATATTCTTTGATGAAAAAAAAGGAGTAAATGTAAAGACTTATGCAGGTATGGCTTCAAAAATATCGCAACAAGCATGGAAAGGATCATACTCTTCTGTTGAAGGTGTATCATCTAATGTCCCATTCAAAGGTGAAGTATCAAAAGTTGTAACTGAGATAATGTCAAATGTCCGTAGCGGAATGTCGTATTCTGGTGCATCATCGATCAAAGAATTACAGGAACTAGCAATTTTTTATCGACAAACAAGCAATTCACATAATGAGGGTATGCCTCACATATACAGAAAGTAAAAAGGATATAATATGCCAGTTAAGTTAGTTCTTGGATTACAACATGGTGATGAAGGAAAAGGCCGTGTTGTTGATGATTTAGTTGAATCATGGGCTGATGTTGTTGTTAGATTTCAAGGCGGAGGTAATGCAGGTCATACTGTTTATGATAGAGAAGGAAATAAGTTTGTTACACATATCTTACCTGTGGGCATTTTACAAAATAAAAATCGATATCGTAATATTGTAAATATCATCTCTAGGGGTTGTGTCTTAAACATTAAAGATCTTTACGAAGAAATAAAACAGCTTGAAAGCAATACGAGTTTTCATAATGAGATAAGCTCACAAGATCTACAAATATCAGGTTTTTGTCCATTAATTGATCCTACCCATGTTTTAAGAGATAGACAGCTATATCAAGGAAAACTAGGAACAACAGCACGTGGAATCGGTCCAGCATATTCAGATTTCTATGCAAGAGATTCAATACTATTAAGAGATGCTGTTGCAAATCCAAATGATGTTTTAGATAAAATTATTAGTAAATTTGAAAAAATGAATTTAGATATAAGAACAGAGCAGCTGTGGTGGATTGAAGGTTTTAAAGAAGCTATAGCACACATATCACAATTTGTTATGAAAGATGAAAGTATAATATCAGATTTGTATAACAAAGGTGCAAACATTCTTCTCGAAGGTGCACAAGGATGTGGCTTAAATATTCATTCAAATAATTATCCAGATGTTACATCATCAGCACCAACAGTAGGTGGAGCTTTAAATTCTACAGGTCTAAATCATAAACAGATAGACGAAGTAATTGGTGTCATTAAGACTTATAAAACAAAAGTTGGTACTGGTAACTTTCCTAGTAGGTGTAATGAAAAAGATGAAGAGGTTTTATCAAAGTTTGGTAATGAATTTGGAGCAACAACCGGACGTCCTAGAAAGTGTGGCTGGTTAGATTTAGATGAAGTTAATCATGCAGTCAAGATGAACGGTGTAGATCATATATGTTTAATTAAGACAGATGTTTTCTGCAATATAGAAAATCCTTTTGTATACCACAAAAACAAGCTCATACAGATACCCAAGATAAACGACGTTTCACTTGATGACAAAGCATTTGTTGAACTATTAAATGTTATTAAAGATAAAACAGGCGTTAACGTCATGTCTTTTACAACAGGCCCCAAGCGTGGCGAAATAGTGTGGCATAAAAACATATAGAGGAATCAATGTATATAAAAAACAAATACAAACCCGGCGATTTAGTAAGAGTAAAAAAATGCGCCGGCATAGCTAATAAGGCTAGCTACGGTATTATTTTATCTAATACAAAAAATAATATTTTTGAAACAATAGAAGTTTATAAACTGTTATGTAATAATAAAATTTCTATTTATACAACGCTTATGTTTGAAAAATGCATACAAAATAATGACTAAACAAGAGACACAGCATGAATATGTTGCTGGTGATTACAAAATAATGACTAAACAAGAGACACAGCATGAATATGTTGCTGGTGATCTTGTAGAAGTACAAAATTGGGATTACAATAATAGTACCAAAAGTCACTATGCTATAATTATAGAATGTTCAGACATGAAAGTATTTGAATCTGTAAGGGTATTTAAGCTTTTCTGCAAAGGTCAAATTATTCACTTTACAGAATTTATGTTTGAAAAATGCGAAGTAAATGATGATGTCTAGATACAAAATATAAGAAATTGTTTGGAGCTGAGATGTGATCGATGAATTTAAAAAAGGTGAACTCATATTAATATATGACAATATACCTGCTTTAGTATTAAGCAATTCTTATTCTTACTCTGAAAGTATACACATAATGTATTTAAGCGGAAGCAATATTCCTGATTACGAGTCAAAAAAACTTGTAATAACACATGCTTATAAGCATTATATAAAAAGAATAATAAATAAACTCAAGGATTAAAATGATACCTAGATATAAAATAGAAGAAATACATAATATTTGGTCAACAGATAACAAACTTAAAACGTGGTTGAAAGTTGAATTAGCACATTTAGAATCTTTAACAACAGACATTATAAGCCCGACAATAACAAAAGAAGAACTTGATGTTATCAAAGATAATATTAAGATTGATAAGAATAGATGGAAAGAGATAGAAGCAGAAACACGCCATGACTTTCAAGCTTTTGTTCAAATGCTTGAAGAAAGTATACCAAGCAATAGTGGCAGATGGATTCATTACGGGCTCACATCGTCAGATATTATTGATACTTCTTTAGTTCTTTTATGCAAAGAATCACTTGAAGTAGTTAAAAAATACTGTGCTGAATTGATTTTCTATATCGATAAAATTTTAAAAAGTAAAAAAGTACATTCAGCTATTCTTTCTAGAACACATGGTAAAGCTGCAGAAGTTCAAACATATTGCGATGTTATACAAAGATGGCTTTCACAGTTAAGAAGAGGTTATGATAGTATTGTTTTAACAGAAAAGTCAATGAAATACGGCAAGCTATCAGGCCCATCCGGTAATAATAATACAAACTCTGTAGAATGTGAAATTATTGCTTTAAACAGTTTAGGCCTTCATATAACACATTGTTCGCAAATTATACCTAGAGATCTTTTTTTAGATTATTTTTATTCTATGCTGAAAGTAATCTTAGCAGTAGAAAAAATTGCATATGATATTAGAATTTATAGTTTAGATGGAATAAATGAAATGTCAGAACCATTCAGGAAAGGACAAAAAGGTTCTTCATCAATGCCCCATAAAAAAAACCCTATTCTCTCTGAGAATATTTGTGGTTTGGCAAGAATGTATAAATCATATTTTTATATTGCAATTGAAAATTGCTTAACATTGTTAGAAAGAGACATTTCACATTCAGCATCAGAAAGAATAATATTTAAAGATGCAGCACATATAACATGCTTTGTGCTTAAACGTCTTACAAGTATTATAAAAAATATTAACTTAAACACTGAAAGTTCTCAAAATAATGTCAACAAATTCAAGAAAGAAGTAAAAAGTCAAGACGTTATGAATGAAAATATTCTTAGAGGAGAAAGTAGAAAAAATTCACATGATATTTCTCAAAATAATAGATAATTAGATATTATAAAAATAGCTAGGAGTTATCATGAAAAAACTAGATGAAAGAAATATAACTAGAAACTTTCTATATAAAATTAATGAATTCAATACATTCTTAGATAATGTATGTAAAAAATGCAACTCTATTCCATGTGTATGTAATGAAAGAGTTGATTTAGAGATCGATCCCATAAACACGGTTAATGGTGAATCTTTTAACGAGCTAGATCCAAATCAAGATGGTTACGTAACACAAGAAGATTTATTTGGTCATTTTGATCTGGATAACAACGGAATAGTTACTACTGATGAGTATGAAGATCATATTAATTATCATTGTGATAATGACATAAGCCCATCAGAATGTTTCAGAGATGACTATAGTGAGATACCTTGTAGAGATTCATACGATATGTGTAGACAACATTATACACAAAATAATGATCACTTAATTGATGATATCAAACAACTTCTTGATAAAGTCGGTGCAACATGTCCAGTTTCTTTTATATGCGCTATTAAAGATATGTTTGAATCAACAAATAATGATACTTTTATGTAAAAAAATTGTGTAATTATTTGTTGATTTTGTTATAATAATATAAAATATTGGAGAATTTATATGTTTAAAATAGGACAAAAGGCAACACATTACGCTAAGGCAGATAAAGTAGGCGAAATCATTGATATTGAGTATTTAAAAAACTCATTTTATACTACTGGCGGGACAACAGCTAGTAAAATTTTTATCACTATAAAGTATAGTGAAAAAGACATACAAAAACATGATTCCGGAGATGTAATAAAAGTTTATGATTAAAGAAGCATTTATCTGCTTTGCGCTTTTGAATATGAATGGTATTATTAATCAAGAAAATATATGTAATAATATTTATAAAATACAAAAAGTTAGCAAGAAATATAAAATTAAATCTGATCTCTTTGTTTCGCTCTTGTGGGTAGAAAGCAATTTTAACCCAACTGTTGTAAGTCCAGGAAATGCATGTGGAATATCACAAGTATTACCTAAATACACAGATAAAACATGTGATCAGCTAAAAGAAATACCGATTGGTCTTGAGTATGGCGCAAAAGCATTGTCATATTGGATAAATATTTATGCAAAAGGCAATGATATGATTGGATTATGCGCTTTCAATGCAGGTTTCAGATGTAAAGGAGAAACTTTATCTGAAAAGGATAAACGTGCATTTAAACGTGGTTATAATATATACGCAAAAAATGTAAAGAAGTTTCAAAAAAGACTTAATAGACAAGTTAAGAAACAACAAAAAAAGTTTGAAAAGTCACTAAGAAGCATAATTCGTGTATTAAAAAATAATTTATAATACTATTTTAATAAAGGAATTAATATATGTCAAAAAATTTATATAAGTCTGGGTTTGATTTTCTTACTTCATATCTAGACTTCAAATATAATATTAAAGTAATACAAAAACATAATGGTGAAGAAGCTTGGTATCCAAATCTTAAGACTATAATTATAAATAAAAATTATCAATGGCGCGATCGACTAATTGCTTTGATTCATGAATCAGGGCATGTTCAAATTGATTTAGAACAAAATGTTAGAAAGAATCTTAGGTGCGCAAATAATAAAGTTTATAATTATCCTACACATATTAAATCAAAAAGTGCTTTAGTAAATCAACTTAATGAAGAACTTATGGCATGGAATTTGGGTAAAAAACTAGCATTATCATTAAATATTAAATTTGATATTAAAAGGCTAGATGAAACATCAACAAAATGTATAATGTCATATATAAAAGAGGGGCTAAAAGAAGTTTATGGTAAAACAATTAATGTAGCTCAAATTGACCCAGGAATATGATATACATACTTATTTTATTTTATATAATATAATATAGAAGGCTAGCTTTGAAATTATGACTTATAAGAAATCTGAATTAAAAAAACTAAAAGAAAAGTTAAAAAAAGACAAGCCAAATATTTTTACTTCAATTAAAAAGCCAACTAATATTAAAGTAGAAAGAAAAATAATTAAGTCTGATTCTTATTCAAAACGTGATAATAGAAAATCAATGATATGGAACTACAATATTAATGATTTAATTATAATAAAGAAAACAGAAGAAGTAGGCTTAATAATTGCAAATGATACTTACTTTAATCAAAAATGCAAACAAAACTATTTTTTTGTATTAATGGGTAGCAAAGTTATAGAATGCTATGGTAAGTCTATTAAGAAACTACATGAACTATAAGTGTAAATTAAAATAATAATAATTAAAATAATAATAAATTAAAACAATAATAAATTAAAAATTCATCAAGGAATACAAACATGAAATTAAATGTAAGAACGGATGACATTGTATTTGGGACAAATATCTTAGATATTAATATACCCAGCAAGTTAAGAGAAAGAAACAAATGTGGTATTCAATATATTGATGACGCTTTTGGTGGCGAAGGGTTTACACCTTCAACAATGACTTTATTTACTGGCGAACCTGGCGCAGGCAAAACAACTTTAATGCTAGAGCTAGCAAATTCATTAACTAAACAAGGCTATTTATGTTTGTTTAATACAGCTGAAGAATCTCTCTACCAGATAAAGCTAACTTGTGAAAGATTGCAGTTAGGCTACGGATTTGTTGCAGGTCAAGAGTCATATGTGCCTAAATTAATTAAACAATTTACAGCTCTTAGAAATAGATTTCCAAAAAAACCACTCTTTGTAATCATCGATTCATTGCAAACTTTGAATGATGGCAAGTATGGTGAAGAACATGTCAATAGTCAATCTGCTGTTAGATCACTACAACTATTGACAGATTACGCAAAAGAGCATTATATTAATATAATTTGCATTGGTCAAGTAAATAAAAGCGGTCATATGGCTGGTAGTCAAAAGCTTAAGCATATGGTTGATGCTATGCTTCATCTTTCAATTGAGAAAAAAGATGAAGATTTTAAAGGATTGAGAGTTCTAGAGACAATTAAAAATCGCTTTGGAGGAGCTGGTTGGACATTCTTTATGGACTTACAAGCATCCGGTTTTCATGAAGTTGCAAGAATAGGTGCCAACTAGATTGTATAATGCATTAGCATTCTATTTTTTTGCATCAATATGCGTATTTTTTCAACAGAATTTACAATTTATAAATCCTTGGTGGAAACAAAAAATGATGGTTTTAATATTACTTTTTTGTTTTCCAACTAGCTACTTTTTTTATATGTCATGGACATACTTTTTTGAAAAATTTAACTCTGCGTGGAGTGCTAGATTTATATTCTTTGGTTTGTCAAATTTAATTTTTCCAGCGCTAGCTTACGTCTTTTTAAAAGAAAGTCCTTTTACAATTAAAATTGTATTATCAACATTACTTAGCTTTTGTATTATATATATTCAGTACAAGCTTTAAATTATATTTTATGTGTATAAAATAAATAATTAAAATATAATTAATTCACTAAACCATTTATATTCAATAAGGATCAAAATGAATATAACAAATTTTGTAAATATTTCATCAAATCTTCCCCCGCACATTGCTATTTTAATTAGAGGTGGCACTGGTATTGGTAAATCAGCTATTGTGAATCAGATTTCTAATAAAATCAAATTACCACTGCTAGACGTTAGAGGCTCAACAATGGCTGAAGGTGACGTGGGAGGATATCCCGATGTTGAGGGCATGAAGGAAAACGGTATCATGACATTCTGTATGCCCTCATGGTTTATGCGAGCTTGCAAAGAACCCGTTGTTTTATTTCTAGACGAATTAAATAGATCATTACCAACAGTACAACAATCATTTTTTCAAATTGTTTTAGACAGATGTCTTGGAAACGATAAAGATGGTAATTCATATACGATACATCCAGAAACTAGAATATTTGCTGCTATAAACAGTGGTTCTGAGTATGATGTTAACGAAATGGATCCAGCATTGCTTAGAAGATTTTGGGCTATTGATCTAGATATAACACTTGAAGACTGGACTAAGTGGGCAAAAAAAAGTGATATCGATTTATTGATTATAGAATTTCTTGCAACTCGGTCTATACATCTTGCACCTCCTCCTTCCAAATTCGAAGATGGTGTAGTTTTTCCAACACCCGCATCTTGGGCAAGATTAGATGAGTCATTAAAGTATAGAAATATTGATTTGCTTAAAGATGGTAAATCAAGCAAAACATTAATTTTTAATATTGCTAGTGGTTTTATAGGTACGCCAACTGCAATTGAATTTGCTGATTTTATTGAAAAATATAAAATAAACATTACCCCAGAAGATATTTTGAACAACTATGATAATTGTTTAGAAAAGCTAAATAAAATGTCAAATGATAGTTTAAATTTACTAATTGAAAGACTTGGAGAACATGGTGCAGCTAACAATTGGAATGTTACCCAATCAAAAAATGCTGCTAAATTAGGTAAGTTAATCTCTGAAGAAATGTTAATCCATATGTGGGCTGTAATATCTGATACACGAAACATAAAAACAATTCAAAACTTTCATAAGTTTATTGGTAAATACTTAGTCGAAGTTGTTAATACAAACAAAGACCTCTTAAACAAAAAAAGTGAAAAGGTTGATTAATGCATATAAAAGATATCGAAATAGATAAAGCTGATATTGATAAACGCAACGCTTTTAATATCTCAACTGTGCTTATAGATTTATTATGGAAAGAGCCTTTTTATAGCAGAATCTTAAGAAGCCTAAATAAAGTAGAAACAGATAAGATAAGTACAGCAGGTGTTGGTATTGTAAATAATAATATTACGCTTTTTTGGAATAGAAACTTTTTTGCTTCACTAAAGCACAAAGAAGTTCTAGGTGTATTAAAACATGAATGCTTGCATATTATTTTTAAACATATTACAGAAAGAAAGCGGGAACCTTTTTTACTCTGGAATTATGGTACAGATCTTGCAATTAATTCAACAATACCTAGAAACGAGCTACCTAAAGAAGCACTAATTCCAGGTGAGTTTATACCTAAGCTTAAACGTAAAGATAAGAAAAATATGAGCGATGAAATGATTGCTACATACGGAAAGCTTAGAAATTTAATCAAAAATTTCCCAAAAAACAAGACAGCAGAATATTATTTTCTTCATCTAAACAATGATGAAGAAATTAGAAAAATGATTATGGATAGTACTGAGGGCAATATCAGCGGTGAAGCAGGGAGCTTTTCATTTGATGATCATACTGCATGGGATAATATTGATAGTAAAGATGCAGAATATTTAAACGAAAAG
>NZEE01000106.1 GCA_002688965.1 archaeon
TATAAATTACTAAGTATCCTTTCCCTGTCAAATAATTAAACATCTCATATAAACACTTTATGTTGAAATATCCAACAGGCCTGTTACCATGTTCCCAATTATATCTATTTGAGACAACAATAAAAGGTTTTTCAAAAACAAATTTGTCATTTTTGAAACGATTTTTGTATTCTGGCATTTTCCATTTTCTATAATCTAGTATTCCACATCCCCTATCAACGTCTCTAAATGATTTCCAATGTTCCCACTCATCTTTATATAATTCTGCATTTTCTTTCATGCCATAAATCCAACTGTTTGGTAAAGAATTTAAGCCAGCAGCAGAGTTATCAATTGTTCTATGATCATATCTTTCTTCTACGTTATTACAAAAATAATAAAAAGGTTTCATCCCCTTGCTTGTAATTACTTTTTCTAATTCTTTATTTTCATAAAGCCAGTATGCATATGGTAGAGCTAACGCCAATTCTATACCAAATTCTGGATTACAATCTACAGTCATATTATTTCCTCTAATTCTTTAATGCTATACCTTTCTACTTCATTTGTTGAAGGACCATCCTCAGTAAGTTTTTCGTGTAAATTTTCTCCAGGCTGTAACCCTATAACTTTAATTTGCAAATCACAACCATCTGGTAAATATTTATTAGACATGGCCTGTAATAAATCTCCAATAGATGTTGATTTTATATATTCACTATATGGTTTAGAATTATTTGATTTCTCTATACAATTAAAAATTAAATCAACAGATTCATCTGGAGTTAAATAATATCTTGTAGCATTAGAATCTGTAACGATGACCTCTTGACAACTTTGAATTAAATTTTTCCATTTATGTAAAACAGAATCTATGGAATAAATCACATTTCCCAACCTTACAACCCTATATTTTGTTTTAGGATTTATTTCTTCAAACTGGTTAAATAACTTTTCCATTAAAAACTTCGTAGCTCCATAAGCACCAGATATTTGAACTGCTTTATCTGAACTAACTCCTAAAACAAAATCTTTATCAAATGATTCTTCTAAAACATTTATAGAACCAATAATATTTGTTTGTATAGATTCCATTGGTTTACCTGACTGCATACCTTGTGCTAAAGCTGCCAGATGAAATACCCCATCAACTTCTTTAATTGTATCTCTAACAATTTGTTTATCACATATATCACCAACCACTATCTTCACCATATTATACTTATCTTTTAATTTTTTTAATTTACTTTCACTATGAGATAAAACTACTACTTGACCACCCATCTCCAATATCTTCTTACATAATGAATAACCTATAATCCCAGTACCACCCGTTATCAAATATCTTTTACCCTTTATTATCATATCGAATCAAATCCATCTAAATCATCATAAGAATCTACTAATTGAACCTTTGGAAATGCAACTAAATAAGAATATTTTTTAAATTGAGTCTTTTCAATTATCATCCTTGAATAGTTCCAAGCAAATATTATAATTATATCTACATCTGAATTTTTCAATGTATCCACATCTACAATTGGTATTTTAGTGTTAGCAATATATCTACCACATCTTTCAGGAGATTCATCAACTATAAATTGAACTATACTCTCATCCAAGTTAGTAAGATTACAAAACATATTTGCCCTACCAGATGCTCCATAACCAGCAATCTTATAGTCTTTACTTAATTTTTTAATTTCTTTATTAAAATCATCAATATGATTTTTAACTTTTTGTGTAAAGCCTAACATATAATTTGGATTAGATATGGTGTCAAATTCTACAAGTAATCTATCTATAATTTTTTGTGGTGTATCAATATTATCATTTAATACAGTTACTCTTATAGAACCAGCATGAATTGGTATTTCTTCAAAGTCAATTACAGTCATTCCATATCTTGTAAATAAATTATTTAAAGCTGATATTGAATAATAATAAATATGTTCATGATATATATTATCCCACTGATTCTCATTAACTAAACTATTAAGATAATGTACCTCGAACACAAAATGACCATTGGGTTTTAAAACATGATTAATACCTTTTACTACACTTTTAATATCTGTTATGTGAGCAAATGAATTATTAGCCAACACTAAATCATATGTATCCTCTAAATCTTTAAAATTTTCATAATTAAAGTACTCTTCAATTACATTTAATCCTTTGTCACGAGCTAATTTAATAACATTTGTAGCCGGATCAACACCAACAGCATCAGCACCAAGTTCTGTTAATGGCTGTAAAAGAACTCCATCATTACAACCTATCTCTAATATTTTTTTATCTTTAATTTGAAACTTATCATCTAAAATTTTAGCAAGTTTATTAAAATGATTTGTCAATCCTACAGATGATAAATATCTGTAATCTTTAAACAAGATATCTGGATCTATAACAGAATCAGTTTGTAATAATTTACAATCATCACAAAGTAATAATCTTAATGAATATGCACTTTTATTATCCAATTCATTTTCTGTGGGGAAATAACCAGCCAATGGAACTTTATTTAAATTAAGTATTTCTTGTAAATTTTTATTATCACATACAGCACATTCATCCCTTTTTTTATATCCAATCATTTAATTACCCCAGATTTCTTTAAAAAACTATATGCATCAGAACTATCCATAAGAGAATCGTAGGAATTATATGATTTTTGTTCATCTCTAATGTTTTTATTTCCAATTAAAAAGTTTTCGTGTTTTTCAGTTCTCATCCATTCTTCGCCGGATATCATTTCTTCATGTAATTTCTCACCAGGTCTTATGCCAATTTCTTTCAATTCAATATCTTTCGTTTTACCATAGAATTCTTTTAATACATTTGCAACATCAGTTACCTTTAATGACTTAACTTTTGGAACTGCAATCTTACCATGTGAACCATCAAATTTATAAGCCCAATCTATCAATTCTGTTGCTTGGTCTAAAGTTAATAAAAATCTAGTCATATCAAAATGAGTTATAGGTAAATAATCACAATTATTTTCTAATAAACTCTTAAAAAATGGAATTACAGAACCCGTAGATTCAAGGACATTTCCATATCTAACCAATACAACTTTTGGAATATCTCTTTGTTTAGCATATTCAACATACAATCTTTCAGAAATAGCTTTACACATACCATAAACATTTATAGGATTACAAGCCTTATCTGTTGATACAAACATTAATGTTTCAATGTTACCAACCTCATTTACCGACTCTATTATATTCTGATGTCCAATTATATTAGTTTTTACACTTTCAAATGGATCATCTTCACATATTGGAACATGTTTTAAAGCTGCTGCATTAATTACAATATGGGGTTTAAATCTCATTAAACAATTTTTTATAGAACTCTTATCTTTGACATCACCAATTATAGATTGTATGTATGGATACTCTTTTTTTATAAAATAATGTTTATGTTCATCTCTTGATAACACAATTATTTCATTAGACTTGTGATATCTTTTAACTAAAGTTTTACCTAAAGCACCCGTTCCACCTATTATAAGTATCTTTTTGTTTTTAATCATTATATATAACCTCCCCTATAATCTTATTCATAGTGTTAATGTAAACTTTTTTCTTAAAAAGCTCTTCATATTTTTGTTTTGCACCAATTGAACATTTATCATAAAAGTCAGTGTCATCACAAAGCTGCTTAGCTAACCTTCTAGCGGTTTCAACATCACCAACATCTACACCTAATTTAGAATGACATTTAACTTGAGTATTTACATTATTATAACCAATACAGGGTATACCTAAATAAGCACAATTAAGATTAAAAGTGCCAGCAGCTGCAGTTCCTAATTGAACTCCATATTTATGTTTAGATAATTCATACATCCAATCCAACCACATCACCCAGTCAACATGATTTATGTCCATACCTCGTTCTTCTTCTTTCATCCTACCAGTTGTCGGTGCCCATATGTCGTTAGATATTTCTTTTGCAACTAAGTATGAATCAAAACCACCATATGCACTAACAAAATTACCACCTATCATAACACTATCTGTTTTTACATCCGAAGTTTTTACATAATCTGTAATCATAAGTGTTGGCATTATTTCACATCTTTTATTAGTAATACCTCTATAATATTTTAAGTCAGGTTCATTATGACAAAATATTAAATCCATTTCCATTATAAAATTGTAATACCATATCTGTTCTTGAATTGGGTCATCCTGCCAATAGTAATAAGTACTCTCCTGCATCGTTGCAACCTTTTTACAGACTCTTTTTAAATGTTCTAACAATGGATAATCTAATAAGTATTGTCTTTTCTTTGGTATGATAACAATTCCAAAATCGTATATATTATCTGATAATTCATGTAAAGTATTTAATGGATGGTGAGTTGCATCTAAAGCATGCCACCAAGCAATATCAGTTCTCATATTTGGGTGATTTCCTGAAATCTTACCAGTAAATCCCCCTTCTGTGAACACTCCAATATTCATCAGTTATAACTTCTACATATTTTAAATGATTCTACCTTATTCAATCCTCTTATAGAGCATTGATAATCACTATGAAAACTAACTATAGATGGTTCTTTAAAATACGACTTGTCAGATTGAGATACAAATTTATTTAACTTATTCAACTTTATATACCATATGAATGCACTAAAAAGAATATTACCTTCTCTATTTTCAAGAGTATCTAGATTAACAAAAAAATTAGGTTTCCAATCATCCAAAGTACTTGGAGTTTTATAATTTATAATTCCACATTTTTGTCTTCTTGTCAAAGCATTACCAATTCTATTAACTGTTGAATGTTCAAAATGAGAATCACATTCAGGTGGAATACAAATTGTATCATAACTACTTATGTCATATTTAGATTCAATTAAATTTACCCATTCATCTTCATCCTTACTTTTAATAAACTTTTCACCAATAAACGAACCATTCAAATTATCAATTTTTTCCCAGACATTCTCGCATTCCCTACATCTATTATCACTTGAAGTTTCATCAAAATCTCCACCATTAGATAAAACTATAACATCAAATTGTGTATCCTTAAATTTCATTATACTACCTAACATAGCATATTCAACATCATCCGGATGCGGTGATAAACATAAAACTTTATCATGATTAAGAAACTTCATTTTATATCTCCTTTAAAAATTTTGGTTTAATTGATTTAAAATGTTTATCTGTATATATTTTAATTCCTCTTCTCCTCAAATAATCCCTCAAGTCTTCCGACAAATCTGTAGAACTATCAATAGTTCTTTCATTTAAATCAAATTTTACTGTTGTATAACCAGCACCTTCAAAAATCTCCATCAATTCTATAATTCCATTTTCATATTTAGTATTAGTACTATAATAACCTTTATCTTCAATTAAAACTTTCCAATCAGATAATATTTCTTCGATCAATTCTTTTCTTTCACTTTCACTTATTTCTCTTGGATAACAATTCTCTTTCATTACTTTACACGGTGAACCTGCTGCAAAACAACCACTTGGCAAATCTCTATTTATTATTGAACCAATACCAATGACAGTATTGTCACCAATAGTTACATTAGGTAACACTATGCTTCTAGCTGGTAGCCAAACATCATTACCTATCTTTACAGGGCCAAAATCAGATGGAAATCCTTGTAAGATATCTAACCAAGCCCCATGTGTCCATATCATAACCTCACCACCAATGCCAACATCATTACCAATTTCCACAGGTTCAGATGGATTGATGACGGTGGCCTCAAATATACCAACATGGTTACCTATCTTAACGGTTGAATTTGGTCCATTACATCCACCCCTTCCAACTTCAACTCTATCCCACATAAATAACCAACTACCAGCCTCAAAACTCTTACACATAATTTTAACATCATTACCTATTTTTGAAAACTCACCTATCTTAATTGTATCACATTCTATAAAAACATCATTACCAATCTCAACAGATTTATGAATATCAATGTGGTTCGCAATTATTTTACTATTTTTACCTATTTTATACATTTTTTAACTCATAGTTTAAAAATTCAAAATCTTTCTTATAAAACTCAAGAACTTTATCTACAATTGCCTGACTTTTATAAAATTCAGAATAATGTAATTTCTGAGTTTCCATTCTACTTTTTCCCATACCCTTACCTGTTGTTGATGCATCAACAAATGGAAGTTCATTACTTACTTTTAACTTTTTTGCAACATAACTCCAATCACCTTTCAAATTTTCATATTTACCTATAAAATCAACCATTTGATATCCACCAACTTCGTAAAAAAAGTTTTGAGGCATCCAATGACTACTAGCTGAAAACATCGAATGATCATCTTTATCCCAATTATCTAAACCTCTTTGAACAAACAAATTAAAAAGCATAAAAATGTTATTAATTGATATATCAACCTTTGAATTAGTATGAGAATATAACTTAAGTAAATTTTCTATCACAACATGACAAAAAGCAGATACTAACCTATCATATGGATTTCTAATAAATGTAAATGTAAAATA
>NZEE01000107.1 GCA_002688965.1 archaeon
ATGCCAGGAGCACCTCTTGTCTTTCTCAAAAAATAAGAGTTTTCCACAATACTCTTCGTTATTTACAACCCAACGTTCCCATCCCCACCCTTTAGGGACATGTTTCATCGGTAAAGAAGTCTTCATCATTCATTCCTTTATCATCAATATAAAAATCGCCCGAGGGTTTACCCATGATTAGTTTATCATACATAACACCCCACTTTTTTAGTTGTTTTTCGGTGAACAAATAAAATTCACTATGACATTTAAAAGTGTTTCCCTCAAATCTACTCATTCCTCTCGCAGTGTGAAGGATTATAGTGTGACCGGTGGCGGCCAACTTGTTGACCTTCTTTATTCTTTCTGTTAAGGGTTGCGCTTGACTATAATTTCCATCAGTAAGAGTGCACAATGTCCCATCGATGTCAATAACGTAAGTCATGTTAGTAGTTTGCGTACCAAGGAGAATCGATTATAGCATAAGCTTTAAGCAATTGTTCAATGCCGATATCTAAATCGTAATAGCACTTGAACCTTTTTGAATAAAACTTTTCACTACTAACGATATAGTCTCTTACGTCTGGGTCGGAAGTGAATTCTGCTTTAATAATTTCTAAGGGTATATGTTCCTGTATTTTTTGAGCTAATTGAAGTTTGTTCATATTAAGAGCGTCGTTGCCGACATTATATGTCTCATTCTTGCACTGATTCCACTCATCTAATGTATGGACAAAAGCTCGACACACATCCCCAATATGCACATAGTTTCGCATAAATTCGCATTCATATAACACCAATAAGCGATCTTTCAACGCTCGATATACAAAGTTATTTACCAATAAGTCTGCTCGCATGCGAGAAGATGGGCCAAATACCGTGGCCAGCCTAAACGTTACACAGTTGTCCGTCTCTTGGTAGATCCGTTCTGCCATTACCTTCGTCTTGCCATACAAGGAAACGGGGTTTAACGGCGACTTTTCGGTACAAACTGAACCGTCTTTTGATGTGCCGTAACCGGAATTGGTACAAGGATATATCAGCCGCTGGTCTTTTGATTTGTTGTCGGCAATATAGCGGTTGGCTTCAAAATTAACATCCCTTGCATCTTGGGGGTGATCATCACAGAGAGGGAACCCCACCAATGCTGCTAATGGTAAAATGATATCATTCTTCTTCATTAAATATTTTAATACCGCGGTGTCTCTAACATCTCCCTTCACGAATTCAAAATTTTCATGTTGTGCATATCTCAAAAGAGACGTGCGATCATACATCAAATTATCTAACACCGTTACCTTGTGGTCATGAATAAAGTAATCAACCAATTCACTACCAATATAGCCGGCACCACCTGTTATTAAAACGTTCATTGTTCGATCCTTTGTTGAATATCATTAAAAACTATTTTTAAGCCATCGTCAAATGATGTCGTCGGTTTCCATCCCAAGTCTTCATAGATTTTCTCGCAGTCGCACCATTGCGATAATATCTTTGCTTTATGGGTGGTATCAAACTCTAATTTAATATCCTTTCCAGAAATAGCAACCACTTTTTCTGCTATTTCTTTGATTTTAACAACATGGCTCGAGCCCACATTATAAGGCCCAACGATTTGTTGGTCTTCCATGCTTTCGATCATCATCTTTGTGCATTGGACTGTGTCATCAATATAACAATAAGAACGAGTCTCTTCGCCATCTCCCCATATGGTGAAACCCACCTCGGGATATTTAATTGCCCGATGAGAAAACACAGGAATCACTGAACCGGTATCTAAACCATAATCTTGATTAGGTCCATAAATGCCAATATATCGCGCAATTGCAACAGAAAAATCTTTAAATTCTCTGCCGGTGGCCTCAAGCTGCTTTTCGGCGATTAACTTTGCCCACCCATACGACAATAAAGGATTGGCTGGGTATGCGTCTTCCTCTGTAATCGAGGGGCCAGACGCAATATTTTGCAATTCGATTGGGTATACGTGCGCACTACTCGCGTAGAAAAACTTTTTAATTCCATTATGCAAAGAAGCCCGTAAAGTATTGCTATCAATTAGGATATTATCATTCATAATTGAAAACGCTTGGTCGGTGTATACTTTTATACCCCCCACGCGTGATGCCATATGAATCACGACATCAAATCCTTTAATAGAATCTAAACATTTTTTGTAATCACGTAAATCAAAGACATTTAATGTTATCTGTTCTAAAATATCCTCAAGAAACTCTGGGCGGCCGCGAGACAAGTCGTCGATAATTGTTATATGAGATCCTGCCGTCAACAGATTGCGTGCCAAAGGAGAGCCAATTAAACCACAGCCGCCCGTGATTAATATTTTTTTATCTTTCCAAAAATTCACAATCAATCCACGTCTTCAAAAGAATATAAGTTATTGAATATCATAGTTTCTCTTTGTTGTAACATTTGTTCGCCAAAGGCTGTGGCATAAGAATTAACATCTATCTGTCGCTGAGTGTTGTCTTCAAGAGAAACTGTTATATGTCGATTGTCGTGCGCGAATTCTGTTTGTATCTTATCTTTTACATGTAAAAAGTCTTTGTTAACAAACAGTCTATCAACATACACTCCATTTACAAGAGAATCATCACAATTTTTTAAAAATTTAAAATTATTCTCTTTAAGAAAAGACAAGATTTCATCTTCTTCGGGGACATTATAATATTCATCCCAAGTGGTACACTCGATCTCCAAAATGGCAATTTTACTTAAATATTCTCCCATACTTTTTAATACATTAATATCATTACCCTGTGTATCGGTTTTTAAATATTCAATATAATCAAAATTAACATTTTCCCAATCGATTTTATCTAAGATATATTTTAAATTTACTTTTGTTGTTTTTTCTTCGTGATCAATTTCATGTCGATGTGGTTGTGGCAAATGTAAGCTTGAACATCCAATGTTCTTCTTTGTCACGTATATTAAACTCTCTTCAAGTTCTTCAACATCATCTACGGCAGCATGTATAAAATACGTATTTTTAAAATTAGGACTATAACTCATAAACATTGCTGATGTGGTAATGTTTTTAAGTACTGGCTCAACTACAATCACAAAACAATCATCTATATCCCTAATCCAATTCGACGTATTTGGAGCGGTCGTAGATGCCCCAATATCCAACCTTAAGGAGTTTATATTCTTAGGAATTTCTATTTTCATTATTTTCTTGTCCTTTGTTCTTCAAATACCAATCAATAGTGCTTTGGATGCCTGCTTTAATGTTTGTGCCAGGTACATATCCTACAGCTTCTTTAAATTTAGACATGTCGTAAAATCTTCTAGGTTGACCGTCAGGTTTGGAAGTATCCCAAATAATATTTCCCTCAAATCCCGTAAACTCTTTAATGGTTTCGATCAATTCCTTAATCGTAGTTTCGGTGCCAGTTCCCAAGTTAAACGGGCCGGTTTCGTTAACTTTCTCTGCCATATCAATAATAGCCTGCGCAGTATCTACTGAATAAAGGAATTCGCGGGAAGCAATTCCTGTTCCCCACACTACTACTTCTTTATCTCCTCTTTCTTTTGCTTCGAGAAACTTACGTATAAGGGCCGGCACAACATGCGATGTTTCTAAGTCAAAATTATCATAGGGTCCATATAGATTCGCCGGCAACAAAACCACAGAGTTGAATCCATATTGTTCTCGATACGTCCACGATTGAATAATAAGATTCTTTTTGGCCATTGAATAACCAATAGAGTTTTCGTCAGGGAGATCTCTCCAGAAGTCTTCTTCGGTATAAGGCACAGGAAGCATTTTAGGGTACCCGCACCCAGCAGCGAGCGCTACAACCTTTTCAGCCCCATTAAGGTAGGAGTGGTGCATCACTAATGTTCCCATCATTATATTTTGATAGAAGAAATCTGCGGGTTGTGTCTTATTTGCTAAGATGCCTCCCACTTTGCCGGCCAAATGTAACACAACCTGGGGTTTGTGTTCTTGAAAGTATGCTGCTACCTGCTCTTCTTTGGTTAAGTCTAGTTCGTTTCTCAATGGAGCAAGAATACGAAAATCATTTTCTCGTTTCATCTCTTCCAACAGTTTTGTTAAATTGCGGCCAACGAATCCGTGGGCGCCCGTTACTAAAACTTTCTTATTTTTCCAAAAACTCATTTTAATACCTCGTTTCTTTCATCATTCTTTCTAAAACTGCTTCCGTAGTATAATTTTTCATTGCCTTATCATATGCACTATCAACTATGTGGCTGTAATCACTCCAATTATTTGATATATGAGCGATGATATCCGGTAATTCCTTTTCATCGTCATAATATAAAAATTCCTTCTCTGGTTCATAAAAATATTCTATCGCGTTCCACGGGTCTCGCTTAACCAACATTAACATTTTAAAAAACGCTGCTTCTACTATTCTCGGTTTAAGCTGAGCCATAATCCTATCGTCTACATTAGAAAAAACCTTGTTATCTTCCCATCCTTCAAATGATTTAATACTTGTAATTGCGTCATCTTTTAAGAATAAATGATTCACAATAGGCACTATTTTAGTTTTACTTAAAATGTCCCATTTATGAAAAGTCGTGATATCACAATCTGTGACCTTCGACCACAGCGTGCTCAAATCTAACTTTTCATTTGGGTGCCAATGTTGAGGCCCTAAAGTGATAAATTTATAATTAAAGTCTTTTATTGCATTCACTATATTTTCATGTGTTTTACCGCAAATTGACCCATAAAATATGGCATCGTATACCTTTTCGTCCGAATTGAACTTTAAAATATTTTCTCTTTCTATCGGAAAAATAGTAGTTTTGAATTTTTCTTTTCCGCCGTGGTACCTCTTGTTCGTCCATTCGGCCGTATAGGGACAAATAGTGTATACATCTGTAAAGATATTATCTAAACCACAACTTCTGAAGGCTATTCTCTTATCTGGGTTTTGGAAGGTGCATGGTTGCTCGCCATTAAAATAGATTCTTCTATCAAAATTTTCCATCTGTTTGTGGATTTCAGTATTCCAAAGACAGTCATATCCTATGGAGAGGCAAGTATCTTTAATATGATTATATTTTTCAATGTGATTTTCATAATTAAAATATGTTACGATACAATCAGGATAGTTTTGTTTTAAAGACTTAAATAATTTCATTTTTCTGTTCTCCGTCGATGGCTATAAGGCTAGCCGCGGTTTTATATTTACTCACTCTTCTGCCGAACCACAAGACCTCTTTGGCCCATGAGAATAAATTCGAATTATAGTTTTTGGAGTTAAAGAGTATTTTGTTTTTTTGTTTTTGTATCTTTTTTTCAGATTCAATGACATCATGAATGTTATACTCAAAGACCTTTTCAAATGGATATTCCACAAAAGGATCACTTAAACGATACATTTGATATTTAAATAATTCTTCCATAATATCGTCATCAACAAATGGATAATTTTTATATAAAAAATCTTTTATTTCCTTGTAAAACGTATCTTTATTGTCGCCTTGAGCGATTTTAATACATGTTGCTTCATCCACATACCAATTAATATCGGCGGCGCCATCGACTACAAATCCCCAATGTCTTTCATTACCTAAGATCTTATATAAATTGCTTTTTATCACACTATATTCGTTTCCTATAAAAGTGTTTGGATTATTTTTAGTGTATTCAAGGAATTTAAGATAAAATTCTTTGAGAGAAACATCATAGATTTTATTCATGCCGCGTGCTAGGAACTGTAAGGTTCCCAAATAGTGACCAAATATAACAGCCCACCTAAACTGGTGGCCTTCTATCCATTCTTCCGAGGTCATAGCATTAGTTTCCGTAACAAATTGAACAGTGTCGTTGACTAGTTCATCAGTTATATGTCGATGAGAAAATCTTGGTTGTGTTTCAGATGTCTTAATTCCATATTTTTCAATATATTGTTGGGAGCCGATTGGAGCATTCGGAAGTAACATCATGAGATGAATATCTAAATAATTATGATAACCATACTCCATAATCTGACATACTCCATCTACAAAGGTCTCTAAAGTTTCTTCAGGCAGTCCCCAAATTAATTCTACATAACTTGCTATATTTTCGCCTTCATACATATCGATAAATTCTCTTAATTTTCCTCCATCAATATTCTTTCTTTTTATTGCTTTTAAAACACCTTCGTTCATTGACTGGAGCGCTATTGTCATTCCCTTTTGTGCGGCCGCGTCCTCAAATATTTTAGCAATGTCTAATACTTTATCCGCTTTTCCTTTGGCCCAAGTTACTCGATATGCGTGAGGATATCCAAATTTCTCTTTTATACTTTTCACATACATTGCTAAATCATAATCAAGTTCATGAAACATTCCAAAATTGGAGTTAGCATCATTAACATATTCAATTTGATTTTGCGCTAACCATTCAATCTCTTTCTTGGCTTTATTATAACTCGTTCGAACTTTTACGTAATATCTTTCTCCGATCTCACAAAAAGCACAACTAAAGGGGCAGCCGCGCGCCGACTCTATATTGGCGTCAAATTGTAAATTTTGTGTATTGTTTTTTAGAAGTTCCATAAATGACCCATCTAAATAAGGGCTCGGAACATTCTCGAGATCCTTCACCCTAGGTCGGCCGGCAGTTCTGTACTCAGTACCGTTCGAATTGATGGTAATTCCTTTAATCTCTTTAAAATTAGGATTTTTGTTTAAATTCTCCATCAAAATTTCATAAAAACTTTCTTCGCCCTCATGATGCGCTACAATATCAACGTATGGATACTCTTGAAAAAATCCCTCATTTCTATCCGCTAAAGGTTGGTGTTGGCCACCAAAAACGATCAAACATTTAGGATGTCTTTTTTTAATAATTTCTGCTATATCACAATTTAAATTCCAATTCCACATAAAACAAGAAAATGCTAATATATCTGGTTCTTTTATTTCATCAATGATTTTTTCTAAATCATCTCTATAATAAAACCATTTTTTTAAAGCATAATTTTCTTTGATTATTGGCTTGTTTTTAGAATATGACCAAACAACACCAGAACTATAAGGAAAATATACTTGATTTGCAAAAACATCTGATAACTCAAAAATGTATAAGTTCTTCATCATTAAATAATTCTCCATGTATTTGGATAAAATCCCCTTTGCACTCGGCCGTCGTCTGGGACGGTATAGTTTTGTGGGGCAATTGTCACTTTATCTAGATTTTCATTTAGGAGGGCTGCCCACCATCCAAAAGAAGTCATATGAGATATTATGTTGTGATCACAATTCTTCATTATTGCAAAGTCTTCCATATCGGACTTACCCTCGCAAAATACAAACCTCTCCCCTTTTAAGTTCTGTTTACACCAATCAATGTCGGATTGGTTATGAACCATTCCCTTTTGACTCCCACCAGAAAAAACCATATATTTTGTCTTCTTATCGGAAAAATATTCTAAAGCTTTAGTGATGTATTGTCCATGAACACTTTTCGTCGAAAACAAACCATCTTCACCGTGAAGAAGAGGATAGTGATATGTTCCATCGGTATTGTCTCCTCTTCGGAAATGAATACTAACTATTTGCTCTCCGTTTTTTTTAAAACTAGCAACATAATCTTTCGCTTTTTCTTCTAGTTCAGTATTCAATTTTAAATCATGACGAATTTCTTTTTCATATTTAGAAAAATATCGGTAATTCTGAAAGTATCCAAATAAATCCGTGTCATCTCTAACATCAAACACTTGCGGATAGAAATCAGTGTGGTCAGGTTCCTTAAAGCGATATTTGATCTTACTGATATCGGAATCTTCTAAGAAGTCACATTTAATATTAAATTGATCCAATTGACATTTTTGATTCAAGTGAACGATCTTTTCTGGATTGGGGATTTTTAACTTATAACCTCTTTCTAAAGAAACCGCCTTAGTAACTGCATATTGAAATAATTGATTTCCCATTCTACCATAGTTTCCGAGATACATGAAAGTAATCACCTTATATTTCCATCATTATGCTTTTTAAAAATCTCAAATTCTCTTAAATCTCTATAAGGCGGGTTTTCGGATATGTCATCGTTATAACGAGGTAAATTTTGTATCAACATCAAACCTCTCGCCGCTTGCTCGGGAGTCATATAGGCATTCCATCCATTAATATCAATATTGTCGTCGTGATATTTCACTTCGGCTCTGCCTTCATAGCGGCCCTTCTTAAACCATTCATATGCTTCCATATTATCAGTCAGGATCATTCCACCCTTCCCTATTTTCAAGTGCTTTTTAATATGAAAAGAAAGACACATATAGCTTCCAGGGATATACATCCCGCTAGTAAACCGCTTCGC
>NZEE01000108.1 GCA_002688965.1 archaeon
AATCATCCAATCACCAATGTATCTTAACCAATATTCTTGATTAACATATTCGTTACCCCATTGACGACCTTCAGACCATTTAATTAAATACTCCCATCCTTTTACAGGACCAAGTGTAGCAGTTTCATTCGCATTTTGTTCTGAGCCATCATACCAAGTACCACCTTTACCAGCATTTTTAACACCTCGTTTCGGTTCATACTTAAATCTACCAATCTTTCTCAATCCGAATGATTTTTGAAAATCAGCTTCAAGTTCCCTTTCGTCCCTTTCAACTACTAAATCTCCTGTGGATAAACCACCAACTATGGAAAATTTATCATCTTGATATCGTGGAGCATTTAAACTAAAACTTGCATAAGCTGTGGAATACTTAAAAAAGTTTAATAAAAAATCTTGTCCAAACAAAGATGAGGTCAATAGTAGACCCATTACAAATTTCTTTAACATCTGTTTTCTCCTATTATTACTTACAACAATAAATATTAATTAGTATCAAATCTTACTACGAAAGTTAGAGCCATTTCTTTATCATTTTTAATTGGTTTTGCAGTTTTACCTACTGCCATTAATTCATTTGCATTATTATATAATCCAATAGTTGTAACATAAGTAGCGAAATCAGAATGTGTAGCTTCACCAATTAATTCAGTACCAATTTCATATTGTTCATTTTTAAAAGAACTTGTTGCAAATCCAGTTAAATCATATGGATACTCATCATAAATTGAATTTTTAAATATATCATCAACATATTTATTACCAAAAAATGCAACACTACTACTGTACCCACTTTTTAAACTTCTATTATTAGTATGTTGAAATTCATTCTCACCAATTTTACAAACATACTCACGTTCATAAATAGTTTGTGTAGAATCAAATTTTAAACTAAATCCATCACTTGCTTCTCCAGTTCCAACGGTAGAATAAGAACCTGTATCTGTAATTACTATTAAACCATCATCATAAAAAACATTTCCAACAACACTACCACTTCTATTTGAATCTGGAGATTTTTTGGAATAACTTGAACTGTATGCAATATCATATAAATTACCATATCCATCATCTTGTAATATAATTGTAGAAGTTGTACTGTCATCTGTTAATCTAACAGAATCTAAACCTATAGATTCACCATAAAGTTCTTGTGGTACAGATATTACAGTTGCTGTAGAATGTAATTGTCTTGTATATGGTCTCCTTAACAACATCGAGACGGTGTTATCTGTAGTATCATATAAATGTCTTGTTTTAGTATATTCTATTATTGCATTTGATGCTGTTGCTACACCTACAATATAATCTATGTCACCTGCCATTTGAGTTATATCACGATAATATAATGAATTAATTGTATAGTAATCAGGAACTTTATAAAATACACTAGAAGAAATAGTTTTAGATGCCGAATCATCTGTATTCCAACCATATAAATTGGAATCAGACCCTTTTATAATTGGTATTGCATAAACACCACTAGCACTATCTACATTTGTTACATTAAATGTTTTATGAACTTCAAATGATGAAATTAAGATATCTTCTGATTCAAGATTCTTGAAAGACATTATAAAGCCTTATTAGAAATCGAGTTTTACTTTTATTAAGGC
Source organism: archaeon (assembly GCA_002688965.1). Next base: position 1,617 of record NZEE01000108.1, read on the forward strand.
TTCTCTCGATGTTGATTTTAATATTGGTCTACTTAATTTAGCTACAGCTAATAATTCAGTATCGGAATTATACAAACCTACAGTAGTAATATATGTTTTAGGATCTGAAGCTAACCCAGCGATAACTTGTTTAACACCAGATATAGATTCTGTATAAAAAGTTTCATTAGTAGTTGCATTAAATTCTTGAGAAGTTGCTCTGACAAAATAATGCGTAGAAGTTATTTCTTCTTTTCTTTTCATTTGAAAATATTTACCACTTACTATAGCATTATAAAATAATCTATTATTTCTATTATCAGCATTTGAACCACTTACTGTTATAAGTCCTAATTCGGCTCCACTTAACCTTTCTGGATTTAATACTATAACTCCCAAGTTAGGATAAAAAGTTCCATATGATCCCATTGTCGAATCCTCGGCTGTAGCTGCGGTTTTTATTGTTGTACCACCAACTAATGTTCCACTAACAACATTATATTCAGGAGCAAAATTTCTTTGATTTGTATTTCCACCCTTATTAGTAGATGAATCATCAATAAGTTTTAAAGTACTATTAGCTACACTAGAACTTAAATGTATTTCCCAACCACCTGGTTCAACAGCTTCTCTCATTCTAGCTCTATTGAGTACTATACCATACATTTGTTTTGCCGTTGTATTATTTTGAAAAGTAAAGGCCGTTGTTTCTGGTGGATTTATTAAACTATTGAATTGTCCAAATATAGCGGCTGATGTTCTATCACCGGTAGCACCTTTTGTTCCTAAAGAACCACTACCTTCTCTATTACCATAAACTATACCAAATTGAACTGAGGCTGAAACATTATTAGCTGGATCATATCTATAAACATCAATATTATAATCTCCAGTATTTGTGTATTGCGTCGATGATGTATAAAATGAAGTTATACTTGAAGCACCATCTTGCCAAACACCTGATGTTACAATTCCTATATCTGTACTGGTATCATTATTTGTAAAGTCTCTATACATAATTTATTATCTCCAATTAATCATTTTAATAACCGCCACGACCAGTTTTATCAGGAGGTCCACCGCTACTAGCTCCACCAGCACCACGTTGTCCACCACCACGTCTCATACGTTGCTTACGTCTCTTCTTCTTCTTAGGTCCAGTTGGATCAGTATTAGAAGCCGCATCAGCTTTAACAGAAATAGTAACTACATTAGTTAAACCAGAAGTCATACCTATAACAGTTACAGTAGTAGTTGCACCTGGATTTATAGATTGAGCTACCAAATTAACGGAAGCCGCTGTAATTGTTGTTGAATCAGCCGACCCAGCAAATTTTACAATATTAGTATTTTCAATTGTAAATGTATACTGTTCTGCAGGTGCACCAATTGTTGCTGGATTTATAGATATATTTGAATTTGTATTTACATTACTGTAAGTTAAACTATCTAGATTAACCTTTGCCCCGGCTAATGAACTGTCTACTAAAAAACTCCTAAAATTTGTTCTATTTGGGGTAGCTTCTAATAAAGACATATTTTCTATAACAGCACCATAAGAATCAGTTCCATTAGGATGACTTACGTCATACAATGTATAATCAACTTCTTCGTCACTTAGTGCAAATTTTACTATATTTAAATCACCGCCTTCTGAGAGTATTTCTCTACCTCTCTTAGTTAAAATAGCATCGACTGTGATACTTGAATTATCTAAAAATCCCATATTATTATCTCCAAAGATTTATAAATTAATATAACTTTTCTAAAAATAAATATCTATAATGTATATTTTTTATCATTTTATTATTTTAGTTTGTCATCAATTATTTTTAAGTTTGAATCGGCCGCGTCTGTTGGTACTGCAATAGTTGGTGATGTTGTTCTAATAACTATTGGATAATCACGATCTATTGTTGTATTTATAGTATTTTTCACACCCTCATAAAATGACCGCCTCCACGCAGTTATATCTTGATAACCAGGATCTAAATCAGATTCATGTAAAGATTTTGAATAATAAAGATTATAATTTGGGTCAATACTATATTTGTAACTATTATCAAATAATACAGAACTAGAATAGAAAAATTTATATTCTTGATTTCGTTCTGATACTCTATTTTTTGTAGCCATTGCACCAGTAGGTTCTTGGTAAACAGAACTTGGTCCACCAAATGTAGCCGAAGCACTTATATATAAAGTTCTATCATCAAAATTATCATTATAATCAAATTTGTATAATGATGGAAGTTCAAATGATCGTATACTTTTATCAATTTCACCTGTATAAGTTGGATATTCTGTTTCAATTTGTAATACAGATTGACTATCTTCAGTATGTGGATCTGCATTATAATGAAAATTTGTTAAATTTATTGTTTTTTCATATTGTGGTTGAGTAAATGATGGATGATTTCTTTGTACAGGTGACTTTGCCCTTTCAAAAATATTAGGTTCAATTACAGTACCCAAATGTGGTTTTGACCTAGCTGGTATTAATTTCTTTATTTGTTTGAATACTGATTGGTCGTAATATTTTATAAGATGCATATAATCCCAAAAATCATTTCTACCAGAATATTTTTGAAAATATTCATTCGCTGTATCCTTTAACTCAGGATAATTCAACTTAAAATTATCTCGTGGGTCTCCGAGATATTTGTTAAAATCTAAATTTGCAAATGATAATATAATATCTTCATTTACTACATCAGTCGGTGAAAAATATATTCCAACTTTAGGTGAATCAAGTGGAGAAAAATCATTTGAACTAAAATCAAATCTTTCAGTTCTACTTAAAACAGCACTACTACCACTTAATGAATTATTTTCTATTCTTATTTTAGTTGAACTTCTTCTATTTGGGCCATAATTTGGTATCATAGTTTTTGTTTTATCTTCTACAGATTCAAACATATTAGCTCCACCAAAACCAAAAGCATATCCAGCTACAGTATCAGTCTGATTTGAACTAACATCTCTTATATCATCACCATTAGATAAAGTAGTATTATCATCAAATGAATATCTACGTATCAAAGAATAATATGATGAAGATGGTGTATTACCAACATAAGATTTAGGATTTTCAACATGAGTATCAAAATATTGTTCTTTTAAAGGTTCGTTCCATAATCTAAATTCCATTATAGAACCAGTTAATTGATTTCCAAACTCATCACTTGATTTACCACCTATATATAAATCTCCACTACCAGTCCAAGAAGCATTATACGATTGTGTATTTGTATTTGATCCTGTAATTGTTAAGGATGTTTTAGCTGAATATATTATTCTATCTAAACCGGCTTCATATTTCTTTACAAATAAATCATAATTAAAAGAATCAGCTATAGTATCTGTATTTGTAGATGATTTTCTTAATGAAACATCATCCCAATAAATTGTCGAATCTGGTTTTACATTTTCAAATCTTATACCCAACTTTGTAGTATTCGGCATTCTTATAGTTTTTGTTACAGATATTTGTCTCCACTCACTTTCATCTAAACCAATATTCTCTGATGTTTTTACACCACCCATAGAAACAATTGAATCATCATTTTTATTAACATCTTCATCCCAATTTGCTACATTTTCATTTTCATCCAATTCAAACAAACGTAAACGAGCTACAGAATCTACTGCACTAGCAGAAACTTTAGCATAAGCAGAAAGAGTATAAGTATCATGAGTACTTACTGATGTAACTGAAGCTTTCTGTGAACCAAAAGATCCAGAAACATCTGGTACTTTAAATAAATGTGTATATGAAACATTATCTTCAGATGTATTTATATGTCTTAAACTTTTAGTACCAGTTCTAGCAACATCTGAACTACTAACTATTTGTAAATTACCATATATAGCACTAGATGTTTGACCATCTGAACCTGTAATGAATGGTGGATTAAATAATGAACTTGTATTAAAAGATGGATATGGAAATAATTCAACATTAATTTTTGTTTTTTGTAACATTAATGAATAATAATCACCATCGAATACTGGTAATAAAGATGAACTTACAGTTTTATAGCCATCTGAACCTGATAATACAAACGCTACTGTTCCATAATTATCTGTTGAATCATTATCTTTTAAAATGATACCCCATTTACCATCTTTTTGTACAAGAGTTTGGTTTGAACTATTAACAGACTTAAATCTTAATTCTACGGTTTCTGGCTTTCTACCTGACGTAGAATCATTATCCCAACTACTTGTAACATATTGTGCTCCTCTAAAACCAAGAGCCTTAGTAAACTTTCTAGATATTTCAAACGGTTGTCTTTGAGTTTCTTTTGATTGATCTAAACCACCATATTCTCTAACTCTTAATATAGAAGATGGAATACCATAACAATTTAATAATCCTTTTAACGACCCAATTGTACCTTTTGATTTAAGAAGATACGGCATACTAGCAATAAGTCGTTTTGTAATTTCTTTCGACACGTCACCCTCAGGTGGTGAATCTGCGGAACCAGATGTATATAAAGTATATACTGAACCACTTACTTTTTGGCCAAACCCATCTCTACTTAAATCTAATAAATCTTTTCCATCTTGTATATCCCAACCCAAAGATTTCGCTAAATTAAAAATTAAATCTTTTGAAAATCCCTCAGTTAAATCTGATTGTCTATCAGTAACTTCTGAAAGTGCATTTATATATGCCCAAAGTTCATCAAAATGTTGTCCAATCATATCCATAAAACCTAAGAACTTACTATTTTGACTATCATCTCTAATATGAGTTGGTAGCAAATTAACTAATCTATTTGGATTATCACTATCAT
>NZEE01000109.1 GCA_002688965.1 archaeon
CAACAACTTGGCTTTGGAATCTCTTTTTGCTAGCATCTCTCACATATCGATCAAAACAAAGTTTTGAAAATGCGTATACGTTTAAAGGTCTTTCACATAACTCTCGTTTTTCTTCTTTGAACCCATTATTTCCCAAACCGTATACTGCTGCGCTTGATGCATAAATCAACCTAGCAGACACATCAATAGATTTATCAAAAAGTTTCTTGGAAAAAGTAAGATTTTTTTTCATAAGTTCGCATGGATCTGGGTACATAGTATCACTTATCGCGCCATGGTGCAATATGGTGTCTCCTTCCTGAACTAGTTTATCCATATTGGTAAACATTTCTTCAATAGAAACAAAATCATTAAACCTGAGATCGGATACATTTGCAACATTTTCATTAGTAACATCATCCACCAACAAAATATTGCTTAATCCATTATTGTTCAAGCGTGAAACAATATTTGAGCCAATAAAACCTGCAGCCCCTGTAACAATAATTTTAGACATCTAAGCTCCTACACAATCAATCACGGCATTTATTATTTCATTATGATCATGCTGCTCCATCTCTTCACTACATTTTTGGCATTTTATTTTCATTCCACAAGGACCGTGTTTATTGCCAGCCCATATGTTCGTATTTTCGGAATAACTGGTTAAATTAGGATGAATGAATCCGCTATACACAATAACAGCCCGGGTGCCAACAGCATTAGCCGCATGCATCAGACCTCCCTCAGAGGACACAAATAAATTGGCACCCTCAATAATCGCGGCGGCTTCTCTAAAGCTAGTTTTTCCAGTCATATCAATAATGCCATCTAAAACCGAATCCTCTGTTTTTCTTCCCACTTGCACAATTTTTATTCCGGTCTTTAAAAGCGTGTCAACAACTAATTGCCATTTTTCAAGAGGATAAACCTTATTAACGCTATACTCATCATTAGACTGTGGTTCTATAACAATATAATTTCCAACGTCTTTTAATAACTCATTTTTAAATTTAAATTCTTCTTCTTTAAAATAAAGCTCACATTTAAGTTGAGGATCTAAAATACCATAAACTTCACAAATTTGTTCAATGATATGTTTATCATATCTGTGAACTGCCTTAACAGGTGTGTCTTGTTTACAATAATTTGCCTTACTGTCATTTAGGTACAAGAGAATGTATTTTTCATTCAAATTTGAAAAAGCCTGCCAGATATATGGATTGTTATCAAATATTTCTGATTTAATTGGCTTAATTAAATTGCTATGACCTTCAAGTGGAAAACACTTCACTCCCGTTCTTGTATACAATTCTCTAGCAACTGCAGTCCATGTTAAATATCCACCCAGACCCATTACACCACCTCAAGGACTTCGCATACTTTATCTACCACTTCTTTGTAGTTGTGTACTTTAGCATCTTCAGCGCAGTCTTTACAGTGTGCCTTCATGCCACAGGGCCCATGACGGGCAATGTTGACATAATAATTTGAAGGATACGCAACCATTTTTTCCGTCTGGTACCCTGTTAATATTACTACACCGGTGGTGCTAGTTGTAGTGCATAAATGGGTTAACCCACCCTCTGAAGCTACTAGACATTTAGCAGCCTCAATAATTCCGGAGACTACTCTAAAAGTCGTCTTATTTCTATAATCAACTACATTCTTTAGTAAACTTGGAGAAGTGCCTATCTGGACTACTGCCAGACCTGTTTGATCGATAATTTCATCGACAATCATTTGCCATTTTTCAAATGGGTACCCGCGATTGAGAGTAAAGTCTAAGTTGGTATGAGGTTCCACACAGATAAAGTACTTTGGCAGGTTTTCTAAGTGAAACTTTACTTCAGACTTTTCATCATTGTCTAAAAATAGCTCACACCTAAGTTCAGGACTTTCAATTCCGACTGACAGGCATATTGTCTCTATTATATGCTTATCACCCTTGTGAGTTGCTTTGTGAAACTCGTCTTTTTCTACGTAGTTTGCTGTATCTCCATTTAACCTTATTTGAAGACCGTGCATCTCACTAAACTCTTGATCAATATATGGGTTGTTTCGAAACATCTCGTCTTTTTTAAGACGTGTCAAAGGTATTTTGTGTCCAGCAGATGACTGGCCCATGTGTACTTCTATTGGAATAGTCTTTACACCATGCTTTTTGTGTATTTCGCGGGCTGCTGCCGTCCATGTTAGATATCCACCAAGTCCCATATTACATAACCTCTTGACACGCACCAATATATTTTTGCGCTATTTTTTTAATATCCAAATATGCATTATCCACCTTAATCTCCGGAAGATCCATGACATTTAAATCCAGATCATATGGATTATCATAATCAGTTAATTCATAATTGTATTGTTTCGACTCGGGTATGATTATACCATTTTGTTTCACAATTTCTTTTGTACCACCTGAATCAGTACAAATAACAGGACAGTTTTGTGAAAGAGCTTCAATCACAACATTCGGACAATGATCAAGCCATGCAAGATGAATCATCCAATCCGCAGCAGCATAAAGTTGCAAACACATATCATGAGAAAGTAGTTCCGTATAATAAACATCCGGATCTTGAATTACGTAATCCGGATTAGAACCCATCACAATCAAGCAAGAGGAAGGATATTGTTTCTTTAACAAAAGAAATAGCTCAGTGTTTTCCTGGAGTCGTTTTTGTCTATGCCAACTAGCTGAACAAACAAAGACTTTATCATATTTTTCTCTGAGCTTTTGGATATTGGGATCAGCAATATGTGTCCTACAAAGCTCGATACCGTTATGAATAACTGTTCCTGCCCTAGAACCCCAGTGAAACTCAGACATCTTTCTATCGAATTCCGATTGCCATATGACATGATCAGCTATATCATATGCATGCTTGATTAAACGATTGTGAGTTTCAAACTGATCAGGTTTAAACCAAATCCCATCCAATCGTTGAATGAATCGACACCCGCTCCGTGGCACTGTGGCAGGTTCTATGAAGGCGATAAACGTGTCATAAGGATCATTATGGCCAACCAGGGAATTTCCCATAGAAGCCAGTTCTTTTGCTAATCTATTGGCGAATGTATTGGGTCCTGTGGACGAAGAAAAATCTACATTTGAAAAATGAAATTTCATCATGATGACATGCTAATCAATAAATCGTAATATCTTTCGCAACACCGATTGATATCCAAAAAATCATAATCAATTTTTGATGTATAACCTGAATAGTTTTTTGATATTTCTTTTATTGCCTCTAAAAATTCATCAAAACTTGTATATTCAATTCCATGATTAATACAGAATTCTTTGATTCCACCGGTCTCAGAATGATAGATGACCGGTAACCCAACAGCGGCACCTTCAATGTGATGCATTCCGCAAGGCTCCCATCGGCTAGCTGTCACATATATATCGTGTTTCTGAAGCTCATTAGCCAAAGCTTTTCCATGGAGAGGCTCTATTATCCTGGTTGCCCTGGGCTCATATTCCTTGCAATATCTACCAACATATGTAAACTCAAAGTTGTCGTGCTCTTGTAAGTACCTATCAATATCAGTATAGAGATCAAATCCCTTCATCCAATTATTGGACCAGTGGTGTGTTACCAACTTAAGTTTTTTTGCCGGCTTTTTAATAGAAGATGGAACAAAGTGTCTTTTATCACACCCATTATAAATCACGTGACTATTTCCGTTAAATCCCAATTCAGAAAAATAATCAGATAACCATTGGCTAATAAAAACAACTTCATCCGCCAGCATTGCGCTTTGAACTAGCATCTGATCCATAAACCCAGTATTTTTTCTTTTGTCACACTCATTAATCCTGTGCAGAATCTTTGTCTCTGGAAACTGCTGTTTGTAAGCAGCAACATGCTCAATTGAATATCCGATATCTCCCGGACGAGGATCAATCAAAAAGATTAAATCCAAATCCTTTTCTAGGTGAAATGTAACCTGGTGACCACATTCTTGAAGAAGCTCCACCATCCTACAAATGAATTGATTGCCACCTCCATACGGTTCATTCTTTGGAACTCTGTTAAAGAAAATTTTCATTTTGGTAATTCAACCCAGTTTTTTAATCATGATTTTTCTGAAATGTAACGCAATATTGACTAGAGAAATTTTCTTGATCCCCGGGTAACCATACAGTTTTTATAACCCGTTTCATAGACAAAACATTGAAATTCATTAATCGCAATCTATTAAGCATGTATGCAGGTTTAATTCTCAAACTATAGCCTTGTTTTTCATACTTGCCTCCAAAATTAAATTCTCCCCCCTCAATCCCTGCTACAGAATATGTGGTAACTGTATCGACATAATTTTCATTCGGTAATAAAGTAGTATCGTTAATAGCAAAATATATTTTAGCAATGCCTGTATCAGTCATAACACGATATATCTCTTGAAGATAATATTCTGCCTCTTTCCACGAATCAAAATGTTGAAAAACAATAAAGCTAAAAACAAAATCCACACTATTACTTTGGATATTATTTAATTCATTCCTATGAAATAATTCAACATTGCTAACTCCATTTGCATTTAAAAAATTATTTACACGGTTTTTTTCTGTGTGAATGTCAATTCCGTAAACTTTTTCAAACACTCTGGAAGCTGGTAATAATAATCTTCCTGCGCCATAACCAATTTCCAAACATGTTTTTGTAGACGAGGATTCTCCAAAATTTTGTTGCTCTATTTGAGTAAATATTTTATAAAAAAAATCATTAAAACCATGACACAAGATATCTTTTACTGATTTGCCCAATTGAAACCAGCTTTGAAATTCAAATTCATCTTGAAGCATAGCCGGAACGTTTGTCCAGGTTTCCCGTACAGGGATCATTTCCATACCGTCTACCAGATCAACGTCGAGTTCATTTTTTTCTTTCATGTTATAAAACCTCTAGATCTCAAATACTCACCTTCATCTCTTTGAAATTTTGCATCATCTGTCTGAAATGTTTGGGGATTTAAATCGATCGTATAATGATATGTTACTGTGGGTTCATAGTGCCAATTACCGGCGGCTTGATGCAGCACAGGTAAATAAATTGTTTGATCACCGATTCTCTTGAAATATTCTCCATCTTCACATCGAAAATTCTCATCTTTTACATTTTCAATAAGCGACTTTCGAAATGTTTTAAGGTGCGAAGAAACCCATGGATACTCATATGGATTTGCATCTTTAGGCAATGGACCGGAAATATTGCGTGTGCTAAACGACCATCGGTGTGCCGTCCACAGCGCTCCAACAGTTGTTTGATTATATCTCTCATTAATCATTGTCAATGCATCACAATCACAAAGCCAATCATCGCCATCTAATCTACAGATGATATCGTTCGAATCACATTCCTTAAGGGCCTCAACTATGTTTCGAATTTCCCAATGTTTTTCTGTGTTAACTATTAGGCTAATTCGATCATTACCAAGCCCAAACTGTTTTTTGAAATTCTCAACTACCGCCGGTGTTTCATCAGTGGACAGATCATCTCTGACCAATATTTTCCAATTGGAATGAGTTTGAAACCAAACAGAAAAAAGACTTCTTGTAATAGTTTGCGCAGCATTGTATGCCGGCATGATAAATACAAATCGATTATTCACTTAACAATTCTTTCATAACTTGTGGATGTATGATGTCTAACTCAAGATGCTTTGTTGGCTTGGAAAAATCAACTCTTTCATGGAACACCCATCCTCCCATTTTTTCCTTAAGCTCCACAGCCAGATTATCAATATCTTTTTCTGTTACATCTTTCCATGCTTTATTGAAAAACATGTTGTTTTCCGGAGTGTCTTCCTGAGTAATGTTATATAAACTTTTCCAATGGCTAGACCAATAATCACGATATGTACGAATTTTTCTTCCTAAATCATACCATGAATAATGATAAACTGAAGGGAGGGTTTCAACATTACGACCAAACCAATCTTGATACATATTAAAAGCTTCTTCATTTCCCATTAACGCATGTACTCTTAGGTTATGGGCTTCATTAGTGTAGAATGAAGCATGCGCCAGTGATTCTCCGTTTTCAATATCAATATAATCGCAACCATCCGTTCCCATCGACGCATATAAGTTTCCATCATCATCATATTTTCTAAATTGTGCCGGAATTCCGTGGGTAATATAGTGTTTATTTTTAGTCATTCTCCATTTCCATGGATTAACATCCATTCTTACTTTTTCATTTCCACCCCAGAATTCAATGACTGGCAAACAAACAATATCAACCTGAGATGGGAATGACTTCATTAAATTTCGAATATTGTCATAATCTTTTTCATGAATAACTTCATCAGAATCCTGTTGCCAACAATATTCTCCCTGGCATTTTGAACGTGCATATGCTTTTTGAGTGCCATCAAACACTGCGAACCTTGGGTGATCCCAATTCTTTTTATTTTGGTATATTTTTAATCTTTCTTCTTTTGCGGACCATCCTTCTAATAATGCCCATGTTCCATCCGAAGAACCGCCATCTGTAACAATTACTTCATCACAAAATCCTAACATCGATTGAATGCATGCTTCAAATGGATATTTCTGATCAATGCAATTTAATGTCGTTGTGTAACCAGAAAGAAAAGGTGTCCAACTCATTGAATGCTTAATTCCATTCCAGAATTTTTCACGAGCAGCGTACAAATATGCTTCAGTATCGAACATGTCATCAGTATCGAACCATATTTCTTCTGCATGTTCAACATAATCATTGATATGAAGTTTGCACCCTAAAAGCTTCGCTTCAATAACCATTCGTGGACATGTGTCTCCGCCCAGAGGAAGATAAACAAAACCTTCAGCCTGTGCTAATTTTTCTAGAACAGTTTCATGTGATATATCCCACAACACCTCATAATCATACCCCTGATCTTTGCACCATTGTTCAGCTTGTTCAGCCCCCTTAATCCATGATGTTGAACCTAAAACAACCCAGTTTTTTCTTTCAACATTTTCATATTTCTCTCTGAGAATTTTTAGCGTTAACCAAAACTGTTCATCAAAAATTGAGCTTAGCACAACATTGTTTCTTTCTTCTAAAAATGGAAAAAGCGTATGGTATTTTTCCATTTGTCTTTCTGACATCCACCACAAAGACTTTGCACCATACATTAATGCAGATACCATTTTTCCGTTGATTGTCTCTGCACAGTCACATTCTTCTTTTTCAGCTGATTTATGTTTTTCTGCAGAGCGCCATTTGCAATATTTGTAATCATATTCTAGAATTGAATATTCTAAATTTCCTACAATGCTAGGAATTAATTCTTGTGGCATTGCAGCAAAGTTTCCAAATATCCAATATTTTTCAACTCCTTGCTCTAAAAGTTCCATGGTAAGATCTTTACTGTGGATTTTGCATGTGTTGAAGGGCGAAGCTTTAATAAGGGCTTCAGTGGTTAATTCAGCTCCGCCTATATAATCTTCAACAAACATGTCGGAAACAAAAACAATTTCGGTATCTTTCGAAATCATTATCGGCATATTTTTCTGAAATGGACTATTTGCAAACATTTAATTTACTCCTAACATCTGATTTAATTTAATCTGATCGATTATTAATGTACACTATACATCTAGATCTAGATCAGATAATATTATTTCTAATTTAAAGATCTAGTATTAAAGATCTCTATTAATTTAAATTAATATATTAATTACTTGTTAAAGATATACAGTTATAAGACGCTAGAGGCTAAAGTAGCAATATCAGATCGCTGACCATTGATCAGGTGTACATGTCCTGTTAACGGAGATTTTTTGAATTTCTGAAGCACAATAGATAAACCATTTGAATTTTTATCCATATAAGATGTATCCACTTGTTCGGTATCACCAAGAAGTGCGATCTTGGAACCTTTACCAATTCTTGTAATTATTGTTTTAAGCTCATGTACTGTAGCATTTTGGGCTTCATCTACTATTACAAAAGAGTCGTTAAATGTTCTTCCGCGAATATAAGACAATGGAGCAATTTCGATTTCTCCCTTTTGTCTCATAACATCAAAATAAGTGATATCACTAAATGCATGACGAAAATTATCGATAAGCGGTGCCATCCAAGGCGCCATTTTTTCATTGATATCGCCAGGTAAATATCCCAGTTCTCTTCCTACTGGTTCTATTGATCTAGTTACAATAATTCTCTTATATTTCTTTTCGAATAAAGCAGATAAAGCGCACATCAATGTCACATATGTTTTACCAGATCCAGCAATACCTGTCATCGTTACCATTTGTATATCTGGATCATTCAAAAGATTAATAGCAAATCCTTGTTCTTTATTTTTTGGTTCAACTCCCAGATCAGAGCTAAATTTTGGTTTGCACAATTTTCGAATTATTCCTTTCTGGAATATTCCTAACATCGATTTCCCCGTGCCGGATTTTCCAATGATAAATTGATTTTCGTATAAAGATTCAATTCCTTCATAATTGATCATACCGTTTTCGAAAAAACTGTCAATGTCTTCATCATTTAAATTAATTATCATGCTTCCAGTGTAAGATGTCATTGAAGAAATACCAATGCGATCCTTATAATAATCTTCAGCAATTAAACCTAATGCATCACATTTTACTCTAAGGTTGATATCTTTTGTAATGAGCTTTACAGTTTTGTCTGGATATTTTTTTAAAATCTGTAGAGCTGTGCTTAATATTTGATTATCTGCTAAATCTAAATCTAAACCTTCAGGTACATATTTTGATTTTGAATAATTTGTTTCAATTTGAATTGTTTGATCAGATTCTGGTACCATAACTGCCTGATCAAGTCGCCCATTATCTCTTAATTTGTCCAAATATCTATTAACATATCTAGCGGATTCTCCTAAAAGCCCCGGGCGATCTTTAAAACGATCAAGCTCATCTAAAACTGGTAATGGAAGAACAATATCATTTCCTGGAAATGAATGAATGGCAGACATGTCATATAATAAAACGCTGGTATCTAAAACTAATATTTTTCTATTATTCATACTCTCTTATTTTTCATGTACATTTTTATAAAAACCTTTATGGTGTTTTATTATAAGTATGATGAACCACACAACATGAAAAATAAAGATTCAAAAACCACAAATAAAACATGCAAAAAAAATTATGATAATAAAACATGCTATGAACTTCATGATGCGCACAAAATCCCATGTAAAAAATCGGACTGTCGTCATTGGATAGATTGTGCAGCTTGCCATAATTGCATTTTAATATCTGCAAAAAATGAACCAAAAACGCTGCAGGAAATTGGCGATATGTATGGAATTACTAGAATGAGAATATGTCAAATTGAAAAAAATGCAATTGGTAAACTTCTTAAAAAAAGAAATTATATGAATTTTTAAATTCCGCCCAACAAAGTTATAGCCACCAAACCAGGAATTCCTTCTTTCACATATACTCCTGAAAATAGTGTATTAGCTCTTCCTCCAACATAAGAAAATGCTGATTCTAATTTTTTACTTACATTTGGATCCGATGCCATTTCACTATTTGCAATAAGAAGAAGCACTCCAGTTTCAGTATTTCCTGCAGGACCTGGACATGGAGATGACTTAAGCGTTCCTTGCAATATTGCTGCGCCTAGATCAGGTTTTGAAACATCACGAATTACTGTACTTCCTATTACCATTCTTCCATTTACGCCTAGGCATTTTTCTAAATCTTTGGAATCAAATGTTTGGATAGGTGAAGCTTCATCAGCTAATTTTAAAACCTGAGATAAAAGTTTTGCAAAATTTTTATTAGCAGCAGGAAACATGTTTAACATCCCAACTTTTCCACGCAACAATTGCAATTGTTTTTCATTATCAATAACGATGTGTGGATAATGTGAGACATCCTGTAGCGCAGAATCGTAATTTGTAGAAATTGTAGGATTCAATAATTCTTGAGCAGTTGGTTTAGAGATGACATACACCACTTTTCCTGAGGCTTCAGACGAAGAAAGATATCTACTAATAGAATTGTGAAGTTCTACACAAGCGCTTCCTGTGCCACCCCCTCCACCGGCTAATACAAACACCCAATCAGCTTTTCCAATTTTTGAGCGTAACGCATCTTCCACCATGGTGCTATTGTTACATAACACTTTTTTTCCAAGAGCAATATCTTTTCCGACTCCATCAGCCCCGGGAATTAAAATAACATGTTGATCATCAATTCCAGGAGGTAGATCCTTAAGCGTAGTATTAACCAACAACGTTTTGTTAAATCCAAGATCTAAAAAAGCTTTAGCCAATTTTCCACCACCACCACCCACACCAACAAATGCACAATTAATAGCGCTTGAAGCACTATTATCAGGTAAAAGTTCATCGTTTTCAATCGGATCATCATCATATGCTTCTACAAAATCAAATTCATTTCCTGCATCAGGTGGATTGATATATTCATCATCTTTTATTTCATCATCTTTCACTTTAGGCTCCTTTGATAGCTCCTGTTTTTGTTTCTCTACTCCTCGCTCGAATGAATTTTGAACAGTAGATACCATAATTAACTATACAACAGCACTCTTAAATGGTGGAAACGGCGGGAGTCGAACCCGCGTCCTAAATAATTCCAATAAAATGTCATTCACAAGGTTGTTCAGTTTATTCTAAACTGACAAAGTAACTCGAATCATCCCATCCCATATCGAGTATTAGGGATCCACTCGTCCCTACAGTCGGATTTTCACCGATAAAAACGAGGTAACCATTCAGCCCTATTTACTCGAAGGCTAATCGAGTTTTGCTGGTCTTTGTTAACAAGGTTCCCAGCAACCTCGGATTATGCAGCTAAGGCGTAATCAGAAAAAGTGTCAGTATTGGCACTTATCAATTCAGCGTTTTTACAGAGCCACGCTGCCCTCTGCCTTGCACGTTTTAGTTTCTTTATCCAGTCGAAACCCTTACGTTCCCATAGACTAATTATCTTTATTTTCTTTTACTTCACTAATTGTTAGTTTTACCAAGCTTCCAGCCTCATTTTTTAATAACCTCAATCCTTTTCGTGCTCTAACACCTGCTGAGGCATTTCCATTTGCACTTTTGTGCACATCCAATTCTAAAGATTCTACTAAAATTTTTATTTCATTCCATTTTTCTATTACTGAAGGCATAACCTGCTCCTTATGATGTGATTATGTTAGATTTAGTTTCTGTATTTTCTGATAGGCTTTCTATATAATTTTTTGCTGAAGAAGATATTTCTAGCATGGCGCGATTGTTTTCTAATTCAAGAGACAACAAATAAATAATTCTTAAAATTTGTTGTTCATTAACTCCAAATTCCAGAACTGTTCTGGTGATATCGCGAGATTCTAAAACATCTTTTGCAATTTTTTCCTTATCAGAGTTTCCAATATTAATCATTTTGATTACCTTGTTAATGTAACTTGATTAGTGAAAGTTTCAATTTTAAATTTATTGTTATTTTTAAATGTTAACATTTTACCTGTCTCATCATCATTGATTGTTTCTCTTGTTAATATAACAAAAGAGCCCCATTTTTTATACTCTAAAATGAATGCCACATTTTCATATGTGGCTAAATCAGCGTTATATGCTTCTAGAACGTCTTGAAGATCTTGCGAAAAAAATCTTATAAGATCATCCTTCTGCACTCCAGCGCCTAATTCATCTTTTCCACTTATAATTTCTGATTTACAAATATCAAAAACTTTATGCACTGTATCACAGTTGTTGCATTGTACAAATTTAGGAACAACAGTATTGCTATCATCAATTATGGAAAAAACAACAAATTTATGATATATTGGATTTTTGACATTTCTATGTTGCATGAGAACGCAATGACATTCAATGATGTGCTTAATTCCTTCCATACAAATACCTTAATAAAATTTATTTTCCCTTAACAACAGATAAGATATTATTCATTCCACGATCAAAAGATATATTAATAGAAGTTTCAAGTTTTTGTTTTAAAAAATATTTTTGCTGTGCATTCAAAGAAAGGTTAATTTCTTTTAGCGCTTCAATCAAAACAGGAACTGCACTTTCTTTTACATAATCTCTTAATTCAAAAATCCTGGTGCCTACTGTTGACTCAATACTCATGTGCTTCTCCTCGCATGTAGATAGGTTAAAAATACCTCTGGCGATTTATTAGTAAACATATGTTATTCTTATTTTAAAAATATTTAATTAAATATCCAACCCACAAAGCAACATGTTATCATTGTCTATAAACTCAGTGTGATCTCTAGACCATCCATAATATTGATTACCCTCATGATCAGCATCACCGCATTGATTATTAGCCAATAGAGCAACATGAACTAGTTCATGTATTAAACCTGTTTTACAAACCTGAGGAGTATTTGGTATTTTAATCCATACAATTGTTGGGGTTAAAGTCAACCCTAAAGCTCTTCCATTATCTCTTAGTACCCCATCCTCAGTGTATCCGTGAATATATTTTTCTGCATGACTCCATTCAATTAAAATATTGTTTAACGCATGAAAAACGCGTTGATGCGGATCATGAAATTTAACTACCCAATGATGATAAAAAATGCTTAAAGCAATTGCTGTTTTTTTTCTAGAAAAATGAAAACAATCTGGAACAATTTGCCATGCTATTTCAAACCCAGGTATTCGAATCATCTGGGGGCCTAATTCTTGTGGATTGCAATCTGGAATTTGTGAATTATCATAAGCAATATTACGATTATAAATTATCGAATCATGAATGCAGGATTGCATCATGATTAAAAATGTTATAAAAAATAACATTATGACTGATTTCATCTGCACTTAAAAATACATATGTCATTACATGTTTAATTATTTTTGTAATATTGTACAACTTGCTGTGCCTGATTTCCATTGCTAGCATTCATGAATTATTATGAGCTCTAATCATTACAGGACAATGTCTTATCTCATTAGCAAGAGATATGGCCCCTCTAATTCCACAATAAAGAGCCGCGGTACCGCAAATATCAATATTCATTTTTCTAAGTCTTTTTATAAAATTCCTAACAAATAAATATTCTTTTTTTTGAATTGCTTTAGAATTTAAATCAATTTTAGATATATCAACAATGCCCATGGCGCATACATCTTTTAAAATTCCCAATCCAACTTCTAATCTATCAAGCATGATTCCGTGTGATTCTCCTAGTTCTTTAGATAATGAAATATTGGCATGGCAAGAAGATAAAGCTTTTATTCTTGTTGTTAAAAGACGTCTTTTTTCTATTCCAGCACCGGTTTTATCGTATGTTGTCGCGTCTCCACACTCAGAAATTAATTTATTTTTGAGAAAAGCCACATGAGATAAGACATTTTTTTTATTTGTTTCATCTTCAATTATAATTTTTTTATGAAGAAGAGTTACTTTTTTAAATACCCCCAAGTCTTCGGTGGTCATAGTAGATATAAGTTCGCCTTTAAGTGATGAACGTACATCTATTCCGGCAATTGCTGCAATGTCTTTTAGGCTATTTGCGCTTTCAAAATCATAAGGTACCTCAATAGGAACAACATTTAAAGTACCACGTTTTTTATTAAATACCAATGTTGATATTACTTCATTTGAAAATGCCCTTGCAAAAATTAGAGTTGGTTGTTTCGTTTCTGATAGGGCATTTAATAAACCCTCAATTTCCGAAACTCTTTCAATCATTCCATCAATAATTGCTATTTTTACATCATAATTTTTCCATGGACCCAATGTTATATTTTCAAGAAATAATTGGGGAGGTTGCATTTTAAAATTATATCCAACAACTAATTCTATAGAATTTTCATTAGCAGGATATTTTTCAAAAAAGACTCCCCCATGATTTCCAGTTAATTTTAAAACACTGTAAAGAATATCACTAATCATATGATCAGATATATACCAATTGATATATGAAAAATAATCATTTAAAGTTGCCCTTCTAGAACATCGAAAAATTGGACTAGTCATTTTAAGAATATCAACATCATCCGAAAAATATTTTTGCAATTTGAGTAATTCGATTAAGGCATTAAAAAAAACAAAACTACTACCACTTTTTTGAGCTTCAAGTTGAAATGCTGTTATTAGTGTAAGCGCTTTAAAAACTTCTTGTTTGGGATCCGAAAATTTACATTCTCTAATTGTTCTTCGAATATCGGCGGGAACATATGGGATAAATCTTTTTTCATAAGATTGTGATAATTTTTTATTTGTAATTGCATTAATAATATTATCAATTACATGCAAATAATTTATTTTTGCAATGTTTATATCATCGCTAAAAACAGGTAAAGAATACATGTTAATTTAGGTTATGTCGATTATTTTTTTTATTAGTTGTTGAAGCAAATGCTGTGGCAGCCTTAAAGATTGCATCTTTTACATCTTGCTGTTGGGTACCTAGATTTTTTTGGGTTTCATTAAACTTGTGCATTAAATATGCCAATCTTCCAAAACCCAACAACAAAGATAAACCTAAAAACACATGCCCCAATGCTGATTGACCATACACATATAAAACCACTGAGGAAATCATTGCAATTTCCGGGAACCCAATGCTAATAGTTGAATTTGATGTATACATATTAAACCTCCACTTGAATTATAAACACAAATATAGATTTAGTATAAATTTCTAACTATCACGCCAAAGATTGTTGCTAGCGAATGTAAGAATTTCTTCGGCAGAGTCTTCTGTATAGCCATATTCATCCATCATTGTACCAACCATATCGCTATATTTTTTTTGTTGATCATCATCTCTGGTTTTACTTTTAGTAACAATTCTGGCCATATCTTTTACTGAATTAATTAAATAACCCTCAATGGCTTCTTTAAGCGGTTCATAACTGGCGTAATTGACTTTATCCCCTCTTCTCATTTTAGCAAACATATATGCTGTAACATCACTTCGAAATCCATCTTTGGATGATCCCACAATGCCAATTTGTTCTTCAATAGCCTTAAGGAAATTTTCATCAGGTGCCATTTCTTCTTTTGTTACCCGATCTTTTAATTTTTGTCTGGTTGTAAACGCCTCAGCGTTATCCAAATAATTGTCAAATAATGATTGTGCCTGTTCTTCATATGCAGTTATGAATGCTTTTGCAATTTCAGTTTCTAGAATCTTAAGATATTCTTCACGAACAACTTTTTGGATTAATTCAAGACAATTCTTTCTAAATTCTTCATCAACAATTTGTTCTTTTATTTGTTTTGTCAACGAATCCATTACTGATATTGGAGTAATCATACCTTTATCACTATCTGTTAAAGCGCAATCAATAGTTTTCATAATAAATCGTGTGGATATTCCTGACATTCCCTCTCTTCTGGCTTCATCTTTTAGGTCTTTGATATCAATTTTTTTCACACGTCCTTTTTCAATAACTTCTTCCCCATTATAAATCTTCATTTTTGTAAGAAGATCACATTTTTGTGATGGTTTTAATCGTGATAAAATTGAGAACATAGAGGCAATTTTGAGAGTATGTGGGGCTATATGAGCAACAAAATCAGAGCGTCCCAATAATTTTTCATAAATCTTAATTTCCTGATCAAGTTCCAGAACATAAGACACATCAATCTTAACAACCCTGTCAAGTATGGCTTCATTGGTATGTTCAGATCTAAATCGATTCCATTCTGCCTCATTGCAATGAGCAATGATAACACCGTCAAAATAAATTAAATCATTTTTGCCAGGACTAGGTATTCTTTTTTCCTGTGTTGCTGTAATCACTGTGTGTAGAAATTCAATTTCATTTTTAAAAATTTCTACGAATTCTACAATTCCTCGATTTCCAATATTGAATGCCCCATTTAATGAAAGTACACGAGGATCATCTTCGGAATATTTGTCAAGTTTTGAAATATCCTCTGAACCAATCAACACTGATACGTCTTGGCTATTTGCATCCATAGGAGGTACGGACGCAATTCCCCTTCGCCCTCTTTGGGAAAATGACGATTCAACAACTGAATATTTTTCGTACTCGTTGTTGTGTTCATTTAACAATTGATGTCTGGCAATCGGACTTAAATCCCCCTCAATTTTAACTTTCAACATTTTTTCAAATTTTTCTCTCAATGCCCTAGGAAGTAATTGAAGGGGTTCACCTCGTTGAGGATCATTTTTTAAATGATAATATTTTAATCCCTCTAGAGATTTTTTAATATGTTCCGTAAGAGCAGATTTCCCCGCCCCAACAGGACCCATAAAAAGTAAAACCTGTCGGCTTTCTTCACCTTTCATTGCTGCTGATTTTAAAAATCTCATAATTTTTGCAATTATTTTTTCCATTCCAAAAAATTCTTTTTGAAAATAATCATAAATTTTTATATTATCGCAATCAAACAATTTATAATGACGAGGATCTGAGGATTTCATTGGCTCAATCCCGTGAACTACAATAGCATTGTACAGTCTTTTATGGGCCAACAAAACAGTATCAGGATTTTTGGATACGATATCTAGATACTCCAAAAAATTTCCTTCGAATTTTTCATCCTTGCTAGCATTTCTTTGTTTTTCTATTATCTTTAAAAAATCACGTTTTACCATTTCTAACCTCTGTTTCTATTTATAATTAGATTTCCCATGGCTCATCTTCAATTACTGTTGTTAACTTAACCACATCTTTCCATAAGTTGCCAACATGTAAAATTACTTCATCTGCATAATTTAAGTCTAAATCCCTACCATCGTGTTGGTGTTTTAAAGATAAAATATTTCCGTTTTCAATTTCATCTATGTAAATTTTAGGCACCGAGTTTATCCCAACAGTTTTTATCAAAGATTCTTTAACTAACTTCCAACCCTCTTCATCAGAAATTTCATCGATGGTATATGTTCCCTTTTTATTAGCAAATGCAAAAAGATTTAAATCTTCACAATCCTCTTGTATTAGATATTGTCTTAAAAATGCTTCATCATGAGCGCATTCCCTCGCAATAAAACACTCCTCCAAACCATATCTTTCTTCTATTTTATTAAAAAGATGGAATCCTAAATGATAAGGATTGATGCCACCTATATGTGGTCTTACCACCTGGTTGTGACTTTTGATAAAAGGAATATGAAGTTCTTGAGGCAATTCTAATTCATGCATTAATTTATAATGCCAAAAACATGCCCAACCTTCATTCATAATTTTTGTTTGCATTTGGGGTAAAAAATATCTTGATTCATCTCTTGCAATTTCGATTAAATCAATTTGCCAATCATCTAAATGCCCACCATGTTCTATGATAAATCCCAAAATATCATGATCGGCTTCTAGCGGTATTTTTTCTAAATCAAAATCTGTATAATTTCCATTCCCATCATTTTTAACCAACTTAATATATTTTTCTCTAGTTTCTTCATGTGATGGTCTCTCATAAGGAAAACTTGGAACCTGAAACTGTACTGCATGGGCAGCATCCAAAATATTTTCTACCGCCTCAATACCGATGCTAGGATCCTCAATATACGATTGAATTCTTTTTTTTGCATTTCGAAATCTAGCAACCACAGAATTAGGTCGAGTATTCTTAAACATTCTATTATTTTTAAAAAAATCAGAATGCCCTATGCAGTGACACATAATCAGCACTTGAAGATAAAAAGGATTTTCCCGCATTAGATAAGAAATTGAAGGATCGGAATTTATAATTAATTCATAAGGTAAGCCTTCTGCACCGGCATTATACATTTGGTGGGTTCTCTCAAAGCTTTTTCCATATGACCAATGTGAATAATGCGTGGGCATACCATGATAAGCCATATTTCCAATCATTTCATAATAATCGCATGTTTCATATATAATTGGATACCAATCTAATCCATGAGTTTTTGCCAACGCACAGATCTTATCATCATATTTCGATAAATCTTTCAGGGTCCAATCATTCATTCAATTTTCCTCCGAATATTTTTCTAAATGCTGGCCAAACATCTTCTTTCTGAAAGATCTCAACTATCTTGAAATTTTTATCAATTAATGAAACAAAATTTTTATGTAAATTTGAACCCCCAGAAGAAATCCACGCTTTCTTTTCTCTTTGCGGTTCTATTTCACAATAGGTATAAAGTTGACAGTGCTGTTTTAAAACCATTGCAGCTTCATTGCAAGCCGCTTCATCTTCTGGCCAATTATCACCATCAGAACATTGAAAACAATAAATATTCCATAACTCAGGATGAAATCTTTCTGCAATGATATCTAGCGTTTTTCGAATTGCGGAAGATACCAGAGTACCTCCACCGGTACCTCTAGTAAAAAACTGTTTTTCATTTACTTCATATGCAGCTACATCATGAGAAATAAATACCATCTCTATATTTTCATAACGATATCTTAAAAATTGATAAATCAAAAAATAAAAACTTCTTGCAAGAAATTTTTTATCTTGTGTCATTGAACCAGAAATGTCCATTATGAAAAATATTACTGCATTACTAGATTCCTTGAACGATTTTTTAATATGTCGATATTCTAGATCGTCTTCATGAAATGAAAATCTTTCATCTGGCAATATATCATCATGACGTTGAGTTGCTGCTTTTCTTTTGATACGATTGACTGCAGTTTTCTTTTTATCTAATCTAGGACGAATTCCTTGTTTGCGATATCCATGACGCTTAAACCGTTCAGAACGAATGACTTTAAGTTTTTTTCTTTCAAGTTCTGGCAATTCTAAATCGCGGAATAGATAATCGGCCAGTTCATCTAATGTTATTTCAACTTCATAATACTCAATTCCTTTTTCATTTCCAACTTGATCTCCAGGAGATTGAGATTGTTGTGATTGTCCTACTGTCTGTCCGCGTGTTATATTTTTTCCGGGAGCAGAACCCACCCGAGAATTGGTTTCATTATCTCCATAAACAAAACGATATTCTTTAATTCCACGAACTGGAATACGAATTTTTTTCTTTCCTTCTTCTCCAATGATAGACTCTTCGGCGACAATATGATAAACACCATCTCGAATGGCCTTTTCAATCTTTTGCTTATGGCGGCGACGATCCGATGCTGATCGATCAGCTGAAGTTTTATGTTCCTTAAAAGTAGACATGCCAATTATAATTATTACATTTCTATTTCATCTGCGTAGGCTAATTGAAGCTAATATTTTTTTATCATAATTTTTCTTTTTCTTCCATTAGCATATATCGTATAAATTTTCGTAAATATTCATGTTTATTTAATTTTATTTCGTTGATCGTAACCAAGGTATAATCAAATGATATACCGGCATCATTAACAACTTTTTGAATTGCATCAATGTTTTTAAAATTATCTTCATACACGTGCACGCCATCATAATTACCGGTTTTCAGACGTTTAATTACATAAGCAGCTTTAGCAGAGGGACTCGAATTACCCACTGCAATTATTGGAATATTTATTCCTAATCCTTGATCCTTTAAAAATTGCCTGACCGGGGATGCCAAATTTCTGGCAGTTAAAATAATGACATTTCGAGGACCAAAATTTTGAGCTACTTTCTGTAATTTTTTAAATGTGCTTGATATCGTTTGACCTCCAGGAGGATAAATTTCAAACTGTGAAAAGTCAAATTCATCGCCTGGA
>NZEE01000110.1 GCA_002688965.1 archaeon
CCGTAGATGATGACTTAAGCGCCCAATTTGCATATTTTGTAGTAGCGCAAAAACCCATTAAGAAGGAAAGGAATGACTAACGTGGAAAATTTACCAAAAGTTTCGTTTGGGATTGTTAACTGTAATCGGCTTTATTATTTACAAAGCTGTTTAGAAAGTTTGTTGGATTGCACGAAGGATTATCCAAATAAAGAAATCATTATTGTTGACAATGCTAGCATAGAAGAGGGTACGTCTGAATATTTGAGTGAAAAAGAAGCTCAGGGAATAAAAGTATTTCGACAACTAAAAAGAGATCCCAATAATGAGTTTGCAAAAGCTCTTAATCTAATTCATAGAGAATCTTCTGGAGAATACGTTGCAATGCTACAGGGTGACATGCAATTTATTTTACGAGGAGAATGGTTGAAAAGATATGTAGGACTTTTTCAAAATTATGAAGATGAGGTTGGGTGTATTATATTCGATGCCCAACGGACAGTTACCAATCTAGCGCATGCATATTCTGGTCGTATTAATATTATGAGCGATGGAACATGTTCTACCACTATTCCTGGCTTTGGTTTTGTCGCTGATTCGCATCGGCTCCCAACGCAGGGTGCTGCTGATGTGATGTATAGCAAAAAAGTACTCAATAGAATTACGCCATGGTCAGAAAACAATTCTAATCATGAACACGCCGGTGATTCAGAGACCAAGATGATAGAAAAAATCACTGCTTTAGTTAAGGGACATCAGTTGAAATGGATGACGTACATGCCGCTATATCCACCAGCTGCCGTAATTTATACTGATGCACGAGGTACAAATGCACGTGTAAGAAACAATAAGCGATTTGGGGATTATTGGTCGCCCAAGCGCGGTTATGCATATTATGAAATTGTAGATTTTGAAACTGCAATGTCTAAAGATTCACTGGATAAAATTATTCCGATTGGAATAGAAGAACTCGCCCGGGGAATTGGGTGGGATGTACCCATTGACGAAATGGGCAATTGGAAAAAAAATCCCATTCGAATAGCATCCGCTTTGCCTAGCGATTATGTCATGTTATATGAGGAAGAAAAAGAACAACCAAACATTTTTTCAAGTTTATCTCATGAGGGTGAACAATATGATTATTTGAATGAATGGTTAGATAGTGATAAGTAGGTAGATTTATGAAAATTGTTGGAACATGGTCGGGTCATGATTGTTCATTTTGTATATTAGAGAATGGTATGCCCGTAATCCATGCCGAGTATGAGAGATATAATAGGGAAAAATCACCTTCCGGAGATGCTCTCAATTTTTTATTTGAACGCTGTCCTGATTTAAATGATGTGGATCATTTTATTAGCTGCTTTCCACAAAGATTGACGACAAAATATTCGGAATCATATCAAAAAATTACAGATATGGTCCAACGAAATGGAGGTACTACACATTTTATTTCACATCACCAGTCCCATGCTTCCCATGCATTTTATTCCAGTAAGTTTCATGATGCGCTTATTGTGACTATGGATGGTGGAGGAATAGAAAATAATGAAGATGGTGAGACGGCGTGTACTATTTGGAGGGGTAAGGGAAATAAGTTAGAGCATATCAAGACATTTGAGCCTCATGAGCTAAATATTGGGGGTGTCTGGACACGAATAACCAGATATGTTTTTAAGTTACAAAATGGCTGGCCTCTGGGAAGCCAAGAAGGAACCGTAATGGCCATGGCCGCTATGGGAAATCCGGATAAATATTTGAATGATTTTTGGAAAATGTTGACTGTTGATAAGATTATTGCTAGTCACAAACCGCCAGGGCAACCGGTTGGTGCTTACATTCCAGGAAAGGATCCCAAACATCCCTATCTAGATAAGTGGGCCCAAATTGCCGATGAGTCAGAGCAGGACAGATTTGATCTTGCAGCCGGTTTACAGAAAGCAACTGAGGAATTGATTAAACGACTTCTATCGTTTACACTTCATTATGCACAACTTGATGGCATCCCATCACGTAATCTATGCGTAGTTGGAGGCGTTGCTCTTAATTCAGTGGCAATGGGAAAAATCAAGGATTGGTTTCCGGAGCAAATAGATGGTGTATACATTCCTCCGGTACCCTATGATGGCGGGCTGTGTTTAGGGGCAGCACAATATTTGTGGCATCATGTTTTGGATAATGATAGAATTGAGTGGAGTGATAATTTTTCCCCCTATTTGGGCGAATGTTGGAACAGGGAGCATTTTGACACTGTTGTTAATAATTTTGGGGGAAAAATAGAGATAGAAAATGCATGTGATGATGATGTTATAGATTTACTGTCGAATCAGTGCATCGTATCAGTTTTTAATGAAGGATCAGAATCAGGTCGGCGCGCTTTGGGGAACCGAAGTATATTGGCAGATCCCAGAAATCACAAAATGAAAGATACAATAAATGAAAAAGTTAAACACAGACAATGGTTTAGACCATTTGCTCCATCAATTCTAAGAGAAGAGGTTGATAAATGGTTTGTAAGGGATGAAGACAGTCCTTATATGCAATTTGTGATTGGGTTTAATGATGAGAAAAAAGATGAGGTACCTGCCGTGGTTCATTTTGACGGCACCGCCAGATTACAAACCGTAACTGAAAATGATAATTCATGGTATTATGGTTTTTTATGTAAATGGTATCAAAAATCAGGTGTACCAATCATTCTCAATACTAGCTTTAATGATCGAGAACCGATATGCGAAAATGCATTCCATGCTATAAACTGCTTTTTAAATACCGAGATTGATTATTTATATTTTCCAGAATACTCAACGTTGATAAAAAGAGCTACGTAGACTATAGTAGTTTTAGAACTATTCATTTTTAGCTTATGCATATATAATTTATTATGAAAATTATATTTCCGACAGGCAAAGAACATGTTTCATACTCTGAGATTCGATGCTGGAAAGAGTGTTCTTATCGCCATAAATTACAACATATTGATAAGATTGATTTAGGGAAACCTTCTCCTTATTTGGATTTTGGTACAGCTGTACATGAGGGTTGTGAAAGATATCTTAAGTCGAAGACAATTCCGAGGGAGAAGATATTAGGGGATATTAGGGATGCCTGGGAAAAATATGGGTTTGATGATCCAGAGTGGATTAAGAATCAACCCGGCTGGTACAAGTATGAACCAATAGATGTCTGGTGTAAGTGGGCTGAGAACATGTGGGACGATGTTCCCAAGTTTCTGGATGAAACATTTCCAGGCTGGGAAACGGTGTCCGCTGAAGAGATGCTTTATGAATCAATTGAAAATAAGAACCTTAATTTTAAGGGATTCATTGATGTCGTTATCAAGGTGCCTCGAAAAAATGGCACATACAAATATTGGGTGCTTGATTGGAAAACTGCAAAATCATACGGTTGGGACCGTAGAAAAAAGCAAGATTTTTTAACACAGGCACAGATTATTTTATACAAATATTATTGGGCCACTAAAAATAATATTCCTTTAAAGGATGTTGGGTGCGGGTTTATCCTATTAAAACGAGGGGGAAAACCTGGAAATGTTTGTGATTTATTAAAGATCTCGGCCGGCCCAAAAATGATTGACAAAGTAAAAAGAATGGTAAATAATATGACGTCAATAGTTCGTAAGGGACTCTTTTTAAAGAATAGAGAATCTTGTAGGTTTTGTGAATATTATCAAACCGAATATTGCAAATGATTTAAGGAGATAATGAATGAATAACGCAATTGGGATCATAGGACAAGGGTTTGTGGGATCTGCTATTAAGACTGGGTTAAAGGATTTTTATGATATTTTTACGTATGATATACAGGAGAACCTGAGGAATTGTGATTCATTATGTGAGTTAGTTGATAAGAGCAAATTTATTTTTGTATGTTTGCCAACTCCCATGAAATCGGATGGCAGCTGTTTTACGGGAATTGTAGAAGAAGCAATTTTATCAATTAATGAGATTTGTCAATCCAACAATTATGATAACAGAATAGCAATTATAAAATCCACCGTTCCTCCTGGTACAACTAATCATCTGGACAACATATGCAATTCACTTTCGGTGGTTTTTAGTCCGGAATTTCTTACTGAGGCTAATTCTTTTGATGATTTCAAAAATCAGACCAGAATTATAATTGGGGGTCGACGCCCGGCATCATCTCGTGTAAAGACCATGTTTCAGAAGGCCTTTCCATCAATCCCTGTTATTAAAACCAACGCTTCTCATGCGGAGATGGTGAAATATTTTATTAACTGTTTTCTTTCAGTGAAGGTATCATTTGCTAATGAAATGTATCAAATTTGTGAGAAGATGGGGGTTGATTATGACAAAGTCGTTGAGTATGCTTTATATGATAAACGACTAGGGCAATCTCACTTTGCAGTGCCAGGACCAGATGGTGATTTTGGTTTTGGTGGACATTGTTTTCCAAAGGACTTGAATGCCATGATACATGTAATGAATGATAATGAGATTAATCCGACAGTTTTAAAGGCTACTAATGAAAAAAATAATGAGATTCGAGTTGGTAGAGATTGGGAGACCATGAAGGGTCGAGCTGTTATGTAGTCGTGTTATAAATTCAGGACAGTCCCTCTAAAAGATTAGAGTGATCGAATCCTGAGTCGACTAAATCTCATTCTAGAATTCATTTAAATTTAAATCTATTTAACCGGTCATGGATATATGAATAAAATTGGAAACATGATGACAGAATCTAAAAAGAAAAAGAAAGTTGTAATATTTTCAGATCATGCTCTCTGTACTTCAGGAGTCGGAGTTCAGACCAGGCATTTGATTGAGGGTTTACTTAAAAAGTATCCAGGTGAATGGTCGTTTAGACAATTTGGCGCTGCTATCAAGCATGCAAATTACGATACAGTCGTTGTTAATGAGGATTTTATCATTAAACCAATTGATGGATTCGGAAATCCGGAATTAATGAGAGTAACTCTAGCGACTGAAAAACCTGATATTATTTTGCTTTTTACTGATCCTCGATTTTTTATTTGGTTATTTGAAATGGAGGATGAAATCCATCAAATCTGTCCTCTTGCATGGTGGCACGTTTGGGATAATTATCCCTCACCCACATTTAATGACCCTCTCTATGAAGCAACTGATTTAATTAATTGTCATTCATATCTTACGTATGAGATGTGCAATAAGAAACATTCCGAAAAAACTAATTTTGTTCCTCATACATTACCCAAGGATATTTTTTATCCATTTTCTGATAGTGAGCGCCAAAATGCGAAGCAACAACTTCTTGGCCCAAAAAGAATGGATCACTTTACGGTTTTGTGGATTAATAGAAATGCTCGAAGAAAACGCCCTGGTGATCTTTTGTGGGCATGGTCAATGTTTATGAAAAAATTAGAGAAAAAACATGGGCGTCAAAATGCGACCCTGGTACTTCATACAGATCCCACAGACCAAGAGGGCCCGAACCTATTCACGGTTACTGATCATCTAGGCATAAGAGATTCCGTAGTTTTTTCAACTGAAAGGGTAGATTTTACTCATATCAATGCCCTTCACAATATTTCAGATTGTTGTATCAATATTAGTTATGCGGAAGGGTTTGGTTTGGCGACGCTTGAAGCAATGCAAACCGGTACTCCCATTATTGCATTAAAGACAGGCGGGATGACTCGTCAGGTGGTGGATTATAGAGACGGATCAGAAAACGGGGTTGCACTCCCGGTGGAACTTCAAAGCCTTGTAGGGTCTCAAACGGTACCGTATATATACGAGGACTATGTTTCTCCAGAAACAGTAGCTGATGCATTAATGAAAATGTATGATATGGGTGATGAAGATCGCCACAAGCTTGGTCAAAAATCTAGAGAGTATGTGTTAAGTGATTTCTCTCATGAGACGACCATCGATTTGTGGCATGAGACTCTAAGCAGTACAATAGAAAAATGGAACAAAGATTATAAAAGTTGGGAGTGTAATACGATTTGATCATGAAAAAGGTTATTATTAGAGCACCACTTTTAAGTTACTCTGGGTATGGAACCCATTCTAGACAGATATTTCGCTGGTTATTAACTCAACCTGATATAGAGGTAATTACGTCAATAGTTCCCTGGGGAATTACTCCCTGGATGATAAATCCAAGTTTTGAAGATGGATTAATCGAAAAAATTATGAATAGATCTGCGTATGATCAAAATGCGTCATTTGATATTTCTATTCAGGTTCAACTTCCCAATGAATGGGATTCATCTTTGGCAAATAAAAATATAGGTGTTTCGGCATTTGTCGAGACAGATACATGCAATCCTCAATGGGTTGAATGCTGTAATAAAATGGATAGAATTGTTGTTCCATCCCAACATACATGTCAAGTTATAAAAAATTCTGGACACTGTAGAACTCCAATCAGCGTTGTACCAGAAGCCTTTTATGATGTTATTTTGAAAAAAGATCTCCCAGAGTTTCAGGTTGATTTTGAAACTTCATTTAATTTTTTGCTCCTTGGTCAGATTACCGGTCAACAGCCAGATACTGATAGAAAAAATATTTTTAATAGTATTAAATGGTTCTGTGAAACATTCAAGAATGATTCAGACGTAGGATTAATATTAAAAACAAATTCCGGTAAAAACACTACTATTGATAGAACCCTTTCTGGCAGAATGATTATTAAATTATTGGATGAAGTTAGAGAGGGTCCTTTTCCAAAAATACATTTTTTGCATGGTGCTTTAAGTCCGACTGAAATTGCGTCTCTTTATCGCCATCCCAAAATAAAAGCCATGATAAATTTTACTCGTGGAGAAGGTTTTGGTTTGCCCCTTTTGGAAGCCGCAGCTTCAGGTTTGCCGGTGTTAGCCACCAATTGGTCCGGACATTTAGACTTTTTGCGGTTGGGTAAATTTATTCCAATTGATTATCGGTTGGAGCCAATTTCAAGTGCTAGGGTTGATGGTGATATATTTGTTCAAGATGCCAAATGGGCCGAACCGCTGGAAGATAATATTAAGCAACGTTTACGTAAATTTTATAAAGCGCCGTTTATTCCACAAAAGTGGGCACAAGAACTAAAGGTAAATTTACTATCACGTTTCTGTCAAGAGAATATCAATCAATTATATGATGTCGAATTGGGGGAATATTTTAGATGATCTGGCTGATAGCTACTATAATTCTATTGGTGCTGTTATTATCAGTTAGCTTTTTTTATATTGTCAAATTTGGAACAATAGTAATTAATGTTCAAGACGTGATAGAAGAATCTTTGGATCTTCTGGATCAACGATATGAGTCTATATATAAAGTTCTTCAAACTCCTTTATTTTATGATAGTCCAGAGATTCGACAGGTTTTACATGATATTGAAGCAACAAGACACACAATAGTAGATATTGCTACTGCTTTAACATCGGTAGAAGCTTTTGATATAAAAAACAACGTTGACGATGAGGGGTGATATATAATTGAAGCGAATTAAAAAAAAAATAAGAAGAAGGCGCTCCAATTCTACTAAGCTGTATTTCAATAAAGAAACGCAAGAACGTATTCAAGAGTATCAGCACAAAGAATGTATTAAAGAACGTCATGACATTTATGTTAAAGATATTTTCCCCGCATTTGATAAATTGGCCGAAAATCTGATTTTTGTATATGGGTTTATCAATCCTCAAGAAGATTATTTATGTCTTAAAAGTGATTGTGTTAGTTTTCTTTACGAGACTATACCAAAATGGGATCCCGCCCGGGGCACCAAGGCTTTTTCATACTTCAATGTGGTAGCAAAAAATTGGCTAATAATGAATTCTAGAAAATTGAAAAAGCATGCAATGAGAACCGTTAGTTTGGCTGATACAACCAACTTAAGTCATGAGGAGAAGAAATCATTAGCTAATTACGATTTTATTCCAGCACCTGATGAGATTTTAATTAAAAAAAATCTACGAAATGAGATATTGGACATTCTCTATGAAATTAAAAAACGAGTAAAAGGTCAAAAAGAGCGAGTTTGTATTGCTGCAATAATCACCGTTTTTAATAGTATGGATGAGTTGGATTTTCTTAATAAAAGAGCAATATTTATTTATGTGAGAGATATATCCGGATTGAACCCTAAACAGTTATCTGTGGCTATGTCTGCCATTAGAAAACATTATAGAGAACTAATCGGTGAAAAAAATAAAGCGGAGAGTTTATTGTGAATGAAGACCGGTTGGATAAATTAATGGAAAAATATGAGAAATCAAAATCTTGCGTGGAAGATTTTACCGATTTACTTGATTCACTTAGTGGCACCGACGAAAAGAGGAAATTGCTATGGAAAGAGATCTACCACAACGCTATTTTGGATCGGGAAAATGCTAGTATGTTGTTTACCGATGCGTTTAAACAGATGCAAACCGGTACCACCGAACACACTATGTTAGGGCCCATATTGACAAAATATCTTGAGAGAATGTGTAAATCTAATGAGCAAATTTTGAAACTGGCTGAATTAATCGCTAAATGTGAAGCTCAAGCTAACTCAATCGATTCTGATGATGTTTTTTCAAAAATTGATGAATAATATTGGGGGATTAAAATGACTTTTGATTTTTTAGATTTTCTGGAAGGACCGCAAGATCAAACTGCTGATGTTATGGCATCGAAGACTTCGAAAGTAGAAAAGGCTACTCCTCCAGTTGCCGCTCCACGTACATTCCTAATGGGAGTTGTGGTAGACGTTTTTAATGATCCTGCTATCATTAGTCAGTCACGATTAGACAACATGGAAATAACTAACCGGGGTCGCATGACAGGTGCGCCCAGGAACTCCATTTTAGTTCGTGTAATATCTGAGTCCGTTGATAAGAACCAGGTTTCTGTTATGGTTGCTTATTCATTTTTCCCACCTCATCTATGCATGCCACTCAAACCTGGTGAGACGGTTTGGTTGATTAATCCGACACCGGGGTCGGATGATTTATATTTCTGGATGTGTCGGATAACTGCCCCGGATTGGGTTGATGATTTAAATTTTACCCATAACGATAGGAGTTTTTTCGAAAGTCCCTTTCCTGCAGGTAAAACAGAGGAAGAAGCTGCTGAAGATGAAGCTGCCGGAAAACCCAAGGAAGAACCCCCGGAGAAGGATCCCCCGACCAACCCAGGGTTTTCAAATGGAATGGACGCTCCAGATTTGTGGACATTGCATGATGAGTTTGATTATGAGGAAATTTATACCGGATCTCTAGCAAATCAATCAATAACATTCGAGGCGGTACCCCGGTTCAAGAAACGTCCAGCCGACCTGGTTTTGCAGGGATCTAATAATACTTTGATTAGCCTAGGGGAGGATCGAGGCTGGACAAAAAATACCAGACCCGCTAATGTAAATGATGATCCTCGATTGGATCCGGATGACTTGGAAGATGATTTGATCGATCTAGATATTGCCACCGCTAATTTGAGTAATGTCAACTATATTCCGGAGTGGGGATGGAAAACAATTCCGCCAAGTAACTGGCAATTTGGTGACTCGCCAATAGTGGTTGAGGCAATGGAGGATGGTGAAGCAGCGGAGCCTAGAGAGCCCCAGAATAGGGGGACCATCGATCTGGTGGTGGGAAGGGGTCAGACAATTGTAGGGGGAGACCTGGGCCCAGCACCTAATCTCATTGAGAATACACGTGAGTGGGAAGAAGTTAACAAAAACCCCATGAAGTATGGTGATGAGGCTGAAAAGGGGGAAAAGAGTCTCATCAAAAATAACTATTATGAGAATCCGCCGGAGGGGGATCCGGATTTCATGACTGATTTGAGTCGGATATACGTTTCGATGAAGACTAGTGCTGATATGAATTTTGGGCTTACATACCCCAGCGTTCCTGCTGCATCCCAATCCGGAATTCTAGCCTTTGAATCCACTGGTGTCGTGGATTCTCATACAGGTGGCGCCGCAGCTGTAAATGATAAACCACATGTAGTCATTAAATCTAATGAGATCCGGATTATTGCACGAAACGCTGCCGAAAATGGGAGTATCAAAATCATCAAGGAAGGAGAAGCAGATGACGATGAAAATGGCCAGGGTCGAGCAGTAATCATGATACAGCCCGATGGGACTATAATGATAGACGGACCGAAGATCATCATTGGGTCTGGTATCGAGAAGGAACCTGGGATGGGGCAACAGGTTGCAGTTGGCCTTGGGGCGGTGGAACCCATGGTTTTGGGACAAACGCTAGAGGATAAACTGAATGAGTTAATAGATGCACTCAACAGTCATACACATATTGATGGTTTAGGTGCCACCGGCATGCCGGTTTCACCGTTTATAAAATTTGATAAAGAGTTTTTTAGTCTTGTGGGTCGGACAAAGTGAGAATATCTGATGGCTGATCTAACAACAGAAATACGAATAGTGATGGATCCAACTCATCCAGAATACAATGGGCCATTACCCAAAAAACCTCCGGAGGAGTCGGATAAACCACCAGAAGAGAAGGAGAAGGACGCTATAGATAAAATTGAAGAGTTTATTGATGAGGTGGCATTACAAGCAAAACAGTGGCTCAATTGGACAAATGCTATAATCACCGGTATGAAGGATTTCTTGGAGCCTTCAAGTGCCGCCGGCTTGGGTCTTCCAGGATATCCGAGTGTCGATCTTGGGGTTCATCTTGAGATGACAATCGATAAATTCTCAGTTCCGGGCCCACCTTTCCAGAAAACGCTTGACGCAGCATTATCTACAGCGGCGAGTAATATAACGCTAGCGAATGCCATAACCCTGGGAATCCCCATCCAGAACCCTCTTGTCACCATCGCCCCTACCGCTCCTATCCCCTCAGCGGGTCCCGGATTTTCCGATCCCGCGAATTCCGAAGTTTATAAATGGTTTCAGTTATCTGAGCCACCTATGACCCCGAAACAACGTGCTGAGGGTATTGCAAAGGCAATAGAAGACTGGTTAAAAACGGGTGTGTTTACAATAACTCTTATCCCAACCCCATATACTCCGGTGCCCAATGTGCCGTGGGGCGTTGCTGCAGAGAATCCCCCTCTAGATACCGATGAGGATGGAATCATCGATCTCCTGGATCCCGCTCCCGATGATCCGGAATCGCCATTCACGAAAGAGCAACAGGAAGACTTTAAAGATCTTGGTATAGATCCCTCAGACATGATTTAGAAAATTTAGTTTATATAAGCATACATATTGGGTATTTGTTTCTATATACATGTATTATTCATGGTGTAAACGTTCAGCTATTCAAGCGTAACTCTATATTTAATTTGTAGTATTAAAAATAAAAGGATAGCATGCCACAAAATTTTAAAGAATATGGTTTTAAAAGTGTGGGACAAACAGCCCAAGATATTGCCGAGCTGAATCCGGATATAACCGGTGAACTTCCGATTGGGATTAAGACCCCGGTGCAGTTTGGGCCTGGTACTGATGGCCTATTCCAGATGCACAAAGATTTGAAAAAATCAGTGGCGGATAATTTCCGAAATTTACTTTTGACAAATCACGGAGAGCGAGTGGGTCTTTTTAATTTTGGAGCAAATTTACGTGAATTGGTATTTGAATTAGGCACTGAGGATGTTGATTCAGAAGCGATGAAAAGAGTAAGTCAGGCAGTTCAGGCTTATATGCCCTTTATTCAATTAAAAGAGTTTATCCCGTTTACGGATCTTTTAGATAATGAGGTAATTGGTAAAAAAGGGATTACAATCACCTATAGTGTTCCTGATTTGGGCGCTGAGGATCTACAAATTAAATTAACATTATACGTGGCAGGTTAAATCATGGGAGTGACACTCAAACCGGTAATTCAAAGAAATTATCTAGCGAAGGATTTTAATAGTTTTCGGGCGGAATTATTGAACTATGCACGAACATATTTTGCGGATAAAATAAATGATTTTTCCGAGGCATCAATGGGCGGTTTATTTTTAGATATGGCTGCTTTTGTGGGTGATTCATTGTCATTTTATATGGATCATCAATTCAATGAGTTAAATCCCTTGACCGCCGTAGAGACAGAGAATATTGTTAATCACTTAAGAAATGCCGGTGTTCCCATTGCAACGGTATCTCCCGCTGTTGTATCCATGGATTTTTTCATCACGGTGCCATATGAGGTTGATGAGCTTGGAGAACG
The DNA here is from genome assembly GCA_002688965.1 of archaeon. The sequence continues at coordinate 12,119 of NZEE01000110.1, forward strand.
TCGTCCCAAACGAAGCGCTTTACCCGTTGTTGAAGTTGGAACAATATTTTCGGCTGCTAATGGTGTTACTTTCAACATGGTAGAGGATTTAAATTTTGCAAAGACTACACGCACAGGAGACCTGATTGCACAAACGGAAATATTGGATGTAGATTCTCAGGGTTTACCAATTACATATCGTTTAAAGCTAGCCGTTGTGTGCATTTCAGGTACCGAAAAGATCGAGGGGTTTTCGATATCTAATGTGCATGTACCTTTTCGAGAGATTGTTTTAGCCACACCTGATGTGACACAAATTATTGCAGTAAATGATAGTGAGGGAAATACATACTATGAGGTCTCTGCATTGACGCAAGATGTAGTTTTTGGAGGTACGCCCACCCTTGGAAAGGATAGTGAGGTGGTTGAACAACAAATGGAGATAATCCCAGCCCCATATAGATTTGTTATGAAGAGTGACCCCAAGACAAAAATCACTACTCTACAATTTGGTTCAGGAAAAGGCGAAACTCTAGATGATGATATTATACCAGATCCCAGTGAGTTAGCACTTCCACTTTATGGTAAAAAAACATTCCATAGATTTGTAATAGACCCTAATTCATTATTGGAAACAAAGTCATTAGGAATTTCTCCATTTAATACCACAATAAGCGTCAGATATCGCCACGCCGGCGGCTTAGCTCATAATGTGGGGGCAGGATCAATAAAAAATTAATTAA
>NZEE01000111.1 GCA_002688965.1 archaeon
AGTTATACCCAATCTCCGTAGCATTTGTTTGGACAGAGGTATATACCCCATCTTTTGGTCATTTGGTTGCCAAAGCAAATCATAGATAGTTTTTTGCCATGCCACACCTTCTATTTTCTCTTGTAGAAATTCCTTGAATCTTAGCATTACTTATCCCAATTTTTAATCCCATTAAAATTATTGTATGAAAACTCTAACCGATCCACCAATTTGACTGCATTGCCTTTAATAGTGTCGATTGCCACATACCCTTCGTCATTGACCACTTTATAACCATTATCTGTTTTGATAAACGTATCCGAAAACAATCTCGTACCACTATCCAATTTCTCTAAAATTGCCTCTTTAGCATAAGTGACAAAGATATATAATTCCATTACAGCCTGGATTGTGGTTTTATTGCGATTGATGTTTTCGATGATTTCATCTCTTTGTTCTTTTTTTGCCTCTTTTGCTTTTTCTGTTTTGACTTTTCCAATTGTTTTAACTTCAGCATAGTCTGTAACATACTTGACATAATTGGTAACATGATTTTTAACTCCCGAAATTGCTGTACCTTGTCGAATAAGTGAATTTAAATACGTTTTGATTTTTATCCCCGTCACACCTGACGGCAAACTATTTTGAAACTCTAAAAAATCCTTTAATTGTGCTGATTTGACCTTACGAAATGCCTTACCAGCACTAGACAAGAAACCAGTTATTACACTGGTTTCTTGCTTAGTGAATGTAACAGTTCCTGATTTATCGTTATATTCTGCATTAGAAAACCATACAGTATCAACTTTGTTCAAACCAGAAATATCTGCTCCAAACTCAGCACCCATTTCTTCTAATGAAGTGCCATTATAAGTTGTGTGGAAAACTATACCCATTTTAGACTTTAATATTTTTTGTGCAAATGCCGACCTCTTAGGTACGGCATACACGATAGTATTAGGTTGAAAAGAAATATATTGTTCTCCGTCAACTTCAATGCTCTCAAGATCACCATTAGTATACATCATGTCACCCTGAAGCACATTTTTTATACCCAATTTTTTTAATTCAATAAAGGAAATTAGCAATTTCTCTGCCAATTGACCAGCATATCCAAACCTTGCTATATCAGTTGGTTCTTTAATTAATTTCGGATTTTTGTTAAAAACACCCTTTGTACCTACGAAAAATTCTCCATCACTTGGATCTGTACCGACAAAAATTGCTGGCGCACCGTCAAATTTAACTGTAACATCAACACCAGCATTCGCACTACCAGATAACATATCACGTAAGGATTTCAAAAAAGTTATAGATTCTCTTGCACCGATTATACCATTATTGAACACCTCATCTTCAATGTGTTCTAGGTGTAAATTTTTAACTGCTTGCTCAGTGATAAAATCGGTAAATGATCTCATACAAATGTATAATCCCTTTTAATACCGAATTGCATTTTTATTCCAAAAAGTTCCATCAATTTTTCTATAGACTGAGTAGCAATCTTTGCGATTTTATTCCAAACCTTTTTGAACCATTTTTTGATAAAATTCCATATAATACCTTCATCTAGCAAATCTTGTTCAGATAAATATTGCCCACCCAATTCTTCAAAAGATTCTGAGAAAATTCCTTTTAATGCTGTCCATGCTGCCTTTCCTGTACCAGATGTTTTAAATTTAACTTGCCAATTAACATTACTGGCAACATCTGCGACATAAGTATCATCAATCTTTGTATATTTACCCTCTCCGCTCTCTTTAAATATCAATACATGAGTTGCAGTTGCAGGCGAATTCGCACCAAATTTAACTGTACCTGACATTGCTTCATGCGTCAATGCTTCCGAAAAAGTTTTCTTAATTCTAGGATCAGATAATAAATCATCCAGACTTTCTTGAACTCTATCTTGCATATTAGTTTGCTCAATAACCCAATCTAAAAAATCATTTCGAGCAAATCCCTTAATCTGTTGCCATCCCAAATTCTTCACCTTAGTCATCTGACTTTGGGCGCCTCTTTCTCCACTCATAGTTTCAAATCCACCCTCAAATTTATGAGTTATAAATCCCTTTTTACCCCTCGGTTTGATTTCATTTTCAATTTTGCTATAAATTTTATTCATTTTTGACAACACAGCAGTATCCCAAAAATTCTGTTCTCTACATTTATCCAATGCAACAGAAATAGTACCTAAAGTTTCAAAATCCTTTCCGCTCATTAATTGTGAACCACCACTTTTTTTCAAAGAAATTCTATCCCCATTCTCAAAAAACATATCTGTTTTAGGTGTCCTACTCGCAGCTGCTGGTTGTTTAGTCGTCACTCCTCTCATTTTCTGAACATATTTCATCCATTGCTGTGACACATCTTCAGACGATGATCCAAAATGTTTCATCGCCCTCTTTGTATTAACTTTCTTTAATATTGAATCAACAATCTTTGCACCAGACAACAATTTCGGATCGAGTTTCTCTTTCCAATTTAATATATCTGCCCTTTTCTTTGCATCATCATCACTAAGATTCAACACCTTTTTATTCCATGCAACACAAATAACTTGTTCCCAATCAGCAGCTGTTATATTAACACCCAATGAACCATCCGAAAATGGTTTCGTCCTAGTATAGGGATCATAAATCAATTTTCCCTTTTCATTCGTATTTTCTGGAGAATTCAATATTTTCTTAATTATCTCATCATTCCCTGCAATACTATTTTTGAAAAATACTTGGCCCCTTCCATTTGAATATTTCTCAAGATCAATGGTAAGAGGTTTTGATTCATCAAACTCTTTTCTTAAAGCATTGAAAATATAAATCAAAGCAGGTTGAAATTCCGATGGTATTCCACTAGTTTCAATTTCTTGCACACTTTCTGGATGAAAATTCTTTGCTTCTGATAAAAATCCTCTAAAACTGAGCATAACACCTATCCTTTATACCGATACGCATATCTTTATTTATAAGTCTACACCATTTGACTGAAATCCATCTGTTTTTTCCTACCAAATGGTTGACTCATTTGTAAATCGTCCTCATCATCATCATCTACCTGATGCATAAATTCCTGATCTTCCGAATCAAACAAACGCATCTTATCACGATCAATGCCTACTGTAAACCTTTTATTCTTAGTCAGATCATTATACCGATTTTTCAATTGCTTAACAATCACCAAATCCTGTTCTTCTAATTCCTCAGATGTGATTATACCGATCATGAAATCGGCAGTTGCTGGTAGTCCAAAACTTTCTGAAGTATCAGTTAATTCAAGGTCGCTACTAGCAAAACCAGTTCTGGTAGTTTGTGTTGCAGATACCATAGGCACGTCATACTCAACTGCCAAACCACGTAATTCTTCCGCAATAGATTTAACCAAAGTATAAGAATTTGCATTCGATCCTGTCTTTATTCTGCTGGATGCACATATATTCAGATAATCAATATAGATAATATCTGGTTTAAAATTTTTCTTCAGATGTAACTCATTCAGCAAATGCCTAAAATGCGTCACACTCGCAACTGCTGTTGGGTATTCCTTGACAATCAATCGACCAATTGTCTTGCTCTTGACATTTTCAACCATTTCAATATAACGATCTTGGGATAAACTAACCAAATCCGCAATATTCATATTGAGCAAATTGGCATCAATTCGTTCGGCAATTCTTTCTTCTGCCATTTCCAATGTGATGTACAACACATTCTTGCCATCACTCAAATTTGCCCCTGCACAATGACACATAAACAAACTCTTGCCTACCCCTGTACCTGCCATCACTATATTGAGTGATTTCTTAGACAAACCACCTTTGGTGATGCTATTCAGCAATGAAATATCAAATGGAATTTTTTCTTCTTCTGAATGATAAAATTCATATCGTTCATTCAAATCCTCAAAATAATCATGTCCTATATTCGGATCAAAACTAACTGATAACGCATCACTCAATATCTTAGGTATTTCACCCTGTCCAGTAGTACTCTGTTTATCATCTATAATATGAATAGACTTCATTATAGCATTATAAACTGCTTTCCCCTGACAGAATTTCTCAGTTTCTTCCAGCAACCAATCGGAGTCCGATGCCATTTCCTTTTCTGATTCCAACTCCGACACCATATTAGTCAAATCGGTAAAGGTCGAATCAGCAATATCATCTAAACTATTCAACGATATTTCAAGGGTTTCTTTGGTTGGCAATCCATTATATTTGTGTATATGTTCTGTTATTCTCTCAAATAAAATCCTCTCTGGTGTATCGTGGAAATATTTATTATCAATAAACGGTAAAACTTTTCTTGCATATTCTTCATTATATATCAGATTCCGCAGAATCGTTCTTTCTATTCTCATTTTTCTCCATTAATGCTAGACAATATATGTGAAGGCTAGGTGATATCAAATTATCATAATCAGTGTCATAGGTGGATTCACTACAATGTATGCAAACCCATCCCACTCTATTTTCCTGATCAACATTCCACTCTAATAATTCTCTTGTAAATTTATCAAATAATTCTTCTGGAACTAATTGGTCAAAATGTTTCAAACTATTCTACCTCACTATCAATTATTGCTAATTCTTCGATATTAGTTACTTCATCATCTTCTTCTACCGCACCATATTGAAATTCCTTTTCGCAATATTCTTCTAATTTACCCATTATTTCATCAGTAAAATATTCCTTCGGATTTTCATATATCTGTTTGGCATAAATTTTCTTGCCATCTGGTAGTTCGATTCGATTCGATACCTTTTTAAATATACCAGCATCAACCCCAACATCAATCAACCCATAAAACCTATCCAATCCCTTATCATACGTTAACAGACATTCAACCTCTTTGTTCTCCCTAGACAAACGACTCTTTTGCATTTTAACTTTGATAATATTCCCAATCACATCTGTTCCATCACGTTCTTTCTTTTTGCTCAAAAAGGCAATGGTAGATGCAGAATATTTTAAACCAGAACCACCCGACATTTCTTTCATGGGAATATATGATCCAACAACATCATAAACGTGATTGCAAACCAATAAAGGTACGTTTGCCTTTGATAATTTCAAATTCAAAACCCTAAAAGTTGCCTTCAGAATTTGTGCCTTCGTCATATCCCTAGTTTCTTCACCCTTTGCTGTATCCTCAATTTCCTTAGTACTAGACAATTGACCCAAACTATCCAAAACCAACATCATTGGTTGACGTTCATCAACATCTTGCTCGATATATTTATCAAGAGTTTGAATTGCAGTATGTCGAAATTTTTGAATAGTATCTGGTTCTGATTTAATAACCCTTTTGGGTTCGATTCCCCTACTTTCCAACATATCTTTAGTCACAGCAGACTCAGTATCAAAATAAATGATTCCACCATTGGGATAAGTTTTCAGAAATTGACTAATTACACCCAATACAAAAAAAGTTTTTCCTGTTGCCGATTCACCAGCAAAAACTGTAATTTTGTTATTAGGAACACCACCCCATAGAGAACCCGACAAAACCGCATTTAAAATATGAGATCCCGTATCAACCGTACCACTAAATTCGGCAGAAGATTTCCCTTCCGCCGCAATTGTAGTGTGTTCATCATCCAATTCTTTTACAAGATCAGTTAAAAAATCTGACATTTATTCTATCCTCTCTACGTTTTTTATACAACAAGGAGATTTCCATCCATTTAGTGGTGCTGTTTCATCATGGGTTTTACCCAACATCCTATCCCATCTGGGAAATCTTGCCTCAATTATAACATTACAAAATTTACACCGATACCGAAATGTTTTAGCATCTGGTTTTCCATCAAAAATACCCCACGTACTAGGTGATACACCATCAGGAGATGATTGATCAGGTATTTTTATAACATCTACGAAAACAAACTTGCTATCCAACCAAATAATCCTTTAGGTTTGCTCACAGACTTTAATTGTTCTCTCCTATGTGCTTCTGCATGTCCTTTTATATCAGATGCCATTTTCTCTCGTTTCTCCTTCTCTTTTAGTATCGGATCATCCAAATCCATTTTCTCTTGGAAATCTTCTGCCCTCTCTCCAATGAACTCTTTGCGGAGATCATCCAAATCGGGATCTTCTTCAACTTGTTTCACAGCAAAGGCTTTATCTATCTCACTCTGTACAAGATTTCCAAGTCTGTCAGAGATATCCTTTTCTTCTGGAATTGGATCGACTATATCCGGCGGTGGTACAAATTTCTCAAGTTCTACACCATCTGCAATGTTCTGTCTGATAGTCGCAATTTGTACATCATCTAAAGTTGCCAAATGACTTTTCACATCTATTCCGTAACCTTGTATTTCATCCAAAAATTCAGTTGAAACTTTTCCGAATTCCTTTGCTAATTCATAAACTCTCATAATTTTCCCCTCATACAAAAAATGATTCTAAACTTTCTTGCTTTTCGTGTTGCCATCCCACAACACTCAAAACAGTTTTAATAGGTTCAAGATATGCCTTTTCAAATTGCAAATCTCTGTCAATGTAAGAATCCAATTCAAATTCATCAGGCAATGCATTAACAAATGCGATCACTTTATCCTTCGCTGGATTCGGTTCTTTCAAATAGGTGAATTTTATCTTATCACCATTTCTAATAGTCATAAACTTATTCGACAATTCTTTCTCCTTCAATAATATATTATGTATCAAAGACCCCTTGACGTGAATAGGTGCGCCTTTACTATACCGTATCACACTATCGTAATATTTATCCAACCCCTTCACAGAACGAGGAAACGAAATTTCTTCTGCTGGCAATAGCATAAATTCTTGTCTAAACTTATCAACAAATGCAATCAGTTCAGTTTCTGTTCCATTCATTATCAATTTCATAGTTTCTAAAATCGTACCCCTACAAGATGACGGAGTAGAACTACGAACTGCTTCAATTCCCATGATTTTCAACTTCGGTTCTTCATAACGAATACCCTCACTATCATGAACATTTAAAATATATCGTTTCTTGGCAGTCCAGATTCCTCTATCAGCAATAACTTCTCGTTTCATCACCATTCGTTGGTCAAACGAGTTCATATACTCTGCCAATTCCTGATAAGACTTGTCAATGAAAGGTTCTACCTTATCATCAGAAAATTGTGCAAGTGCATCAACAATTTTATCATCATCAGTCAATTTTCCCAAAAATTTATCGACAAGATCACCCATGTTCAAATATACCGAATCGGTATCACTAGCAACTACATAATCCACATCATCAGTTTCTAATACCTGATTCATATACTCATTGAGTTTTCTCTCAATCCAACGTATTGCCAATTGTCCTGACATCGTAATTGCTTCTGCCTTACGAATATCAAAATATCGAAAATACTCATTTCCAATAGCACCATATGCACTATTTAGTGAAATTTTCCTTGCCATCTGTCTATTATTATACTTGGATTTATTGACATCATCATTTGCCTTTTCTGCTTCCAAAAACAACTCTTTATATTTAACCCGATCATCATACAACTGTTGCATCAATTCGGGTAAAAATCCCTGCACATCATTTCTGAAATACCATCCATTCCCTGCCATTGACGCATCTTTGACATCAGGCAAATCAATTTTTCCCTTCACAAGTTCATCCATTTCACCAAACCATCTAGGCAAATCTTCTCTCAAAGTTTCTGGTGAAATATTATACTGCATAATAAGATGTGGATACAAACTATTCAAATCAAATGAAACAACCCATTTAGCAGAAATTCCCTTCTCTGGTATCTCCTTAACATATGCCCCTGCTAATTTAGGTTTATCTACATTGGTTGGCTTTGCTGGTACAACAACATTTTTTCTTCGCAAATGATTATAAATCATCGCATCCCAATATCTTGTTTGACCAAAAACATCCTCATAATTTATACCAGCATCATATGCCATTACTATTGCCAAATCAATCAATTTCATCTTATCCTCAAGACGACTAACCAACTCAACATCCTTAATATTGTACTCGATAAATTTCTGATAATCCTTTTTGTAGAATGTATGCATACTATCATGCTCTGCATAAGACATTTTTTTCTCTTTCAATTCTACAAATGCAATATGATCTAATTTATAACTTTCCTGATTCTGATACGTAAATTTCTTATATAAATCAAGATAATCCAATTGTGCTAGACCCCCAATCACATACACAATTTCTTCTCGATTCATGACCCTAACTGTTCTCTCCCTAATATAATTCCAAACAGAAAGTCGTTTTGCCTCTTTATCACCCATAATAGACTTTATTCTGCGAACCAGATAAGGCATGTCATACATTTTGCTGTTCCAACCTGTCAATACGTCTGGTTGCAATAATTCCCACGTATGCAAAAACCTCTCTAATAAATCAACTTCTGTTGGACAATGTAAATAACTGACATTCTCACGATCAATATCAACTGGTTCTCTACCAAGAACATAAAAATGTCCTGTAGAACTGTCTTGGATCGTAATAGCAATTATTTCTTCACGAACATCTGCAACTGATGGAAACCCCATTTCTGATGCAACTTCAATATCAATGACACATACCTTTATTTTGCTAGTATCAAAATCACATTGATCAAAATATTTTCCGATATATTGATTTGACCATTCAGCATAACCATAAACTCGGAAATTTGACATTCCCTTATATTCATCTATAAATTCTCTGGTTTCCCGAATAGTTCCTGGCTGAAACGCTTCAACACAAATACCATCTATAGTACTAAATTTGCTGGTTTTGTCTTTTGAGGGGATAAAAACGGTGGGTTTAAATTCATCTCTGTACTTTTTTCGTTCTCCGTTTTCAATGGAACGAACACAGACTCTATTTCCAATCGTAAAAACATTTGTGTAATAGTTCATACCTATATTATACCATTTTTTTTCTAGTTTGTCAAACTAAAAATTTCTCCAATCCACGAACACCACAATAATGTTCAATTCGAGCCTTTGCAATCTCTACATATTCATCTGAAATTTCAATTCCAGTTACATCTTTCCACCCTGCCTTTAATGCCCCTAT
>NZEE01000112.1 GCA_002688965.1 archaeon
CCAGTGTGGTGTAAAGAGTGCAGCCAATTAATTAAGTATGTGATAACAGAAATAACATAAAAAAAATAAAAAACCTTTTATTTATACTAAAATATTTTTAAATTACATTATGGGAAAAATTAAAAAAGAAATATATTTAGAAAATAAAACAGGAAATCATTCTAAATTTTATCGGATGATAGATAATGGAACAGATTCTTTTGTTGTTGAATATGGTAGAATAGGAACATCATTTAGAACATTCAAACATAGTATATCAGAATGGGATAGAATTTTATCTTTTAAATTAAAAAAGGGATATAAACGCATTTCTAACATGGATATAAGAGCAACAATACGTAAAAAATTTGAACTGTTGTTGACAAAAGTATCTGGCGAGGATAAGAAATGGGTTGAATCAAAATTATTATTTTTTAAAACAGGAATGACTATATATCCTGCTTTATTGGAAAAAGCAAATAGATTGTGGGCAAGAAATAATGACTGAAGAAAAACGTAAAAAAGAATTTAGTAAAAAGTATATGACTGAAATAAAATGGCTGAAAACAAATACTTTAGCAAAAAATAATAAGTTTCTAATAAAAATGCTGGAAGTACTAGAATCGGGATCAAGAGACTTCACCGAAAAAATGCATAAAGCTGTATTGCGTTCTATGAAAGATGTGAGATATGATGAAGTAAAAAATATTACAGAAAAAGAACAATCATCTAAATTTGCAGAGAAAATAAATGCAGTTTGGATGTTGGTGGCAGATGTTGATGAAGATAAAAATGATTATTTTTTATCAAATTTTTCAGCATTACCGTTTATCAATTCTATAAAAGAGCAATTTGATAAATATAAAATATTATCAAAAAAACAGATGGTTGCTTTGAATAAAGTATATAAAAAATATCTTAAAATGCAAAAAAACAAAAATAAAGAGAAAAAATGAAAAATATATTAAAATATAAGTTACCCATGTGGGTTGTGGTATTATGGATTCTAATAAATTTTTGGTTGTGGAATATTGTAGTTGACAAACAATATTTAGAATGTTATAATGTTGAAAATCAGTTATCCGAATATAAACTTGCCTTTCCAAAGTTTCATTCAAGATTTGAAGGCGAGAAAATTGATGAATAAAAATATAATGGTTACCACAACAGAGCCACATAGTATGTTTGGTAGCAATTCAAACCTGGATACAATTAAATCTATATCCAAAAAACTTTGTGAAAATAATGTGCCTATAAATAAAAATAAATATTTTAGTTGTTACTTTCATGGAGAGTTGGAAGATATAATGGGCTTTGATATTGTAAATCATATTGGTGGTGAATTGCCAATTATAAAATATGGTGATATGATAGCAATAAAATCCGTAACCATGAAAGGCAAAATAATTGATTCAATGATGGTTGTCGGTGGGTATATAGATGTGGATAGATTGTATGCACTAATTTTTACAGAAGACGAAGCGAAAGAATTTATCAAAAAAGAGAGAAAACTAGAATTTGGTATGATAAAATTTGACTGGAAAAATCATGAATAATATAATATATGGATTAATAAGTTGTCTATTATGGGGGGTGTGTTTCTTTACGGTAGGAGTAGTATATACTATAATATGGACAATGATTATTGCATCAATATATATAATTTATTTAAAATTGTTAAATAGGATATAAAAATAATGAACCGTAAACGAAAACTTATAAAGCGACAAGAAGCAAAAATACGTCAAAAGGTACGTAATAAATGTTCTTCAACAGAACAGTTAGAAGTATTGGATAAAAAACTTGGTAAAAATATTGGTGCCAAGAAAGAACGCGAAAAATTGCTTGGAAAAATAAATAATAATAAAACTAAAAATAAATCTAAAAGGAATAAATAATGATGATATTTGAAATATTAAAAATAATATTATTAATAGTATGTATATTCAATTTTATATTGGTAACATATATTGGCAAAGAAAATAATAAATGGAATTTTTACAGCGTCGAATCAATAGGATGGCTCGTAGCAAGCATGGGATGGTTATTTAATTTAATTTTAATATAATATTAAAGAAAAATGGTAAAAAAGAAAATAGTTAATTTTACAATAATATATATACTATGCGCATATTTTTTAGGATATGTTGGAATAAAAATGAATTTAATACTAGAAAATAATATTAATGAATTAAAAATTGTGATGGTGTTATTTTTTATATTGTGTATATGGTTATATAAATAATAAGAGGAAAATAAATGAATATAAATAATTTTATACAAGAATATTATCCAATGATAACAACCCCATTGGCTGTTAATAATAAATTTGGATTTGAATTATCATCTGGAATAAGATGGTATTTTAAAAATTCATTTTTATCAGATGAATCAAAACGGATATTACAAAGAGCATATAAAAAATTGAAAGAAGATAAAAAAATATGATATGGTATATAACAAAATTAATATTATTCTTATGTTGTGCTCTAATATATATTATGGTATCTTTTAATGGAAATGGTAAATGGAATTGGAAAAAAGATGAATCAATAGCATGGTTTATGGCAACAGTATCTTGGTTGGTAAATATATAAAAAGAAAAGATAATTACTTTACACTTGTTTCCTTTAACAATAAAGAACTCCCCTGTAATGTATATACAAAAAGATATGGATGGATAATAAAAATAATAAAAAAAATAAAAAAACCTTTTTATTTATATCAAAAATGTATTAAATTACATTATGGAAAAAATTAAGAAAACAATAAAAAAGGAAAAAATATGAATGACAAACAAATATATGATAACCAGAAAAGGGAAAAGATAAAGATGTCAGGAAATAATTCAATAGTAAAGTTTCTGTTTAGCAACGGTAAAAACTATGCAGGATACTATTATTTTCAAAACCAAAAACATGCAATCGACTTTGATTTTGAATTAATTGATAGTTTTCTTGAAAACTTTTCAATTACACGTGGAGACACCCTTAGCGAATTGAGTTTTAGCTATATGGGTGAAGACGATGAAGTTGATGATTACTTATTTGAAAACTATGAAGATGGAATAAAACATAAATCAGCCAGAACACTACCTGAATCTGGGGATTCTAACGGAACGCCGTGGAGAATAAGCAGGGAACTACCCTTTACAAATCAACAAATTGAAAAAATAATTAAAGACATCAATTCAATTATAAAAGGAATCAAAAAATGAAAATGCCAATAAAAATAAAATGGAAGGAAACTACAGTATGAATTATTCAGAATACTCAGATTCATATGTGGATGACTACCACAATGAAAGGGTAGAGTACTGTCCTAACTGTGGGACAGTAAATTATGATTGTCTTTGTATAGAGTGCGAAGAGTGTTTAGAATATAAAGACAACGATCATAATTGGAGAGTTATAGAAGTAATGGGTGAAGAAAAGAAATATTATTATTGTGAAGATTGTCATGATGAAGTTAGTGAATGTGAATGTGGAGATTGGGTAAGCTTCATAAATGAAGATGAACACAAAGATTGTGATAAGTTATTTACATAATAAAAAAAAGAGTAAAAATAAAATGAAAAAAATAGTAATAAATAAATGTTATGGAACATTTGGATTGTCTGATAGAGCTATAAAAAGATATGCAGAACTATCAGGTATAACATTAAAAGAAAATCCGGGTGCTACCTTATATACATCAAAGTATGTTTTCTATCCTATGGAAATAGAACGAAATGATATTAATCTAATAAAAGTAGTAGAAGAATTAAAAGAAAATGCAAATGGAAGATATAGTAATATAAAAATAATAGAAATACCAGATGATGTGGATTGGAGAATATATGATTACGATGGAATAGAACATATATATGATATAAATAGAGTATGGGGAATATAAATATGATATATCATCACAATAAAAATAAGTATAAAATAAATAAAAGATATAAAAAAGAATTAACTGAAAAACAACTAAAGTCAGAACAAAGACTAAGAGAGTATATAAAGCATAAGTATCCAACTAAAAATGATATATTTATAACAGAAAATAATACATCAAATACTAAAAAATATATACAACTTTCATTGTTTGATAATAGGATGTATATAGCAGATGATAAAAAAGGTAAAAAAATATTATAATTATCCTAAAAAATATGAATTATAAAAAATTGATGGGGAATGAGGAGATTGGCCCAGCACATTCACCTCCCTCAAAATCCAGAAAATCAAAATTTTATTATACAAACCTTTGATTTTCCTTGTATTTTAACAGGTAAGTATATTAAATTAAAGCATAATTTTGAAAAAAATAGAAAAAGGACCATGTCAAAAAATATAGAACAAAACATTAGAGGGCTTGTAAAATCAAACTTCTTTTCAGTGAAATTCATTAAAAAGGATGGTAATGAGAGAACAATGTTATGCAGACTCAAGACCGATAAGTGGAAAGGAGAAACCAGAGTTACTGGTTCAGGGATGTCTTATGAGCCCAGCAACTATGATTTGCTTACGGTATTCGATGTGAATAAAGAAGACTACCGTATGGTGAATCTCAACACATTAATTGAATTAAATGTTGGTGGCAAAAAATATGAAAGAAAGGACCTTCTATAATATGAGTAATGATAATACAAGTAATAATGCAACTGGAAGTATAAAAACAAAAAAATGGAAACACCCACTGGGTGAACAAGATATGGGAAAGATAATGGTGAGAGTAAAATATAGAAGTGGTAAAGAAGAAAATATAAATATTCTATATAGCAAACTATGGGACCTAATGTCAAGACCTTCAATATTAGAATTAACTATGTTAAAAAATAAAAAAGACATCATGAAGTAAATCCTCCGAATATATAAGTCAGAGTATTTTTTATCCTTTTCTTCTCTGACTGGAAATAGGCAGATCATTTTTATAACATCTTTGGATCTGCCTATTTTTTTTATATTATTTTATTTTTTTGTTTCATTTAACCCCAAAAATGTATTAAATTACATTATGAAACAAATTAAAAAAGAAAGAGCTTTATGAAGCAACAACTATCAAGTTTTTGGATTGGGGATAATTTCTTACCAATCACAAAGGATAAGAAAAAGGACATATTCCAATTAGCCAAGTATAAAAGATCAGTTGGAAACTTTGTTAGAATAATGACTGGGAAATCTATTCCAGTTAAATTTTTAACGAGAAATTCCTATACGGATAACAAGGTTGTATATATTGGGTCTAACCTATCCGATAAGAATTTTGATTCTGCCGTTGGATTGGCCCTTCATGAGTCAAGTCATATACTTTTTTCAGATTTCAGCCTGATTCGGAATTTACTTGATTATATTCCACAAGATGTAATCAATAAATTTAATGATTTGGGAATATCCAAACATGAAACAAAAGGAAAAATTAAGAGAATACTAAATGTAATTGAAGATAGAAGAATTGATGCAATTACATTCAAATCCGCAGTTGGTTATCGTGGATATTATGAAGCCCTCTACAAAAAATATTTCTATAACAGACTTATTGATAAAGTATTGATAAGTGATAGATATAGAGATGAAAATTGGGAAAGTTATGAATTAAGACTTATTAATCTTCATAATACATTTTCAGATTTAGATGCCCTAAAGGGGTTAAGAGAGATATGGAATTTAATCGACTTGAAAAAAATTGATAGATTCCAATCAACCAAAGAGGTTTTTGATTTGACTCTTGAGGTTGTTAATATTATACTGGACAACATTGAAAAAGAAAAAGCTAATGACAATTCAAATGATGATAAATCAAATGACAATTCAAATGATGATTCAGAAGGAAACTCAAATGATGATAAATCAAATGACAATTCAAATGATGATTCAGAAGGAAACTCAAATGATGATAAATCAAATGATAATTCAAACAACAAAGATTGTTCAGATGATGATGTTGAAGATGCAAAGGTTGATGAATTTAACGATGGATTGGATAAAGATAAAATAAAAAAGGCCATTGAAAAACAAAAAGAAGTTATTGATAATGGTCCAAAAAAATCAACCATCACTAAAAGTGAAGAACGAGATATTAATACTATTGGTGATTCAGTTGATGATACTAAAGTTGATTATAATGGACAAAAGGTTGATGTAATGTTCGTGAAAAAATTAACAAAGAAATTAATTGAATCACGAACGTTGAATTGCTTATCATCATTCACCAGAATTTACACTAAAGATATTATCAATGAAGGATTAAGAATGGGAGCAATTCTTCACAAAAAATTACAAATAAGAGGTGAAAAACGAACTACATATTTCACTAGAAAAGATAAAGGAAGATTGGATAAAAGATTAATTGCCGAACTTGGATTTGGAAATGAAAAGGTATTCAATACCAAAGTTGTAGATGAATATAAGAAATCTCATCTACACATGTCAATTGATGCGAGTGGTTCAATGAGTGGTAGAAGATGGGAAAACGCTCTAAAATCAACAATAGCTATCATTAAAGCATGTGATGGTATTAGCAATATAGATGTAGTGGTAACAATAAGAACTACACAAAATAGCAATCCACTAGTGGTTGTAATATATGATTCCAGGATTGATAAGATTGGAAAGGTGTCAAGATTGTTTGGAAATATCAGAGTTGCTGGAACAACTCCAGAAGGATTGTGTTTTGATGCAATCGTGAAAGAATTATTTCCACCAGATTTAAAAAACACTTATTTATTAAATATGAGTGATGGGATGCCAATGTTCTCAAATAATAGTAAGAAAATATACTATAATGGCAGAAGTGCAGTTAATCATACAAAAAAAATTATTAATAGATTGCAGAAATATGGAGTAACTATATTAAGTTATTTCATTACTAGTAGAGATGAATATAACAGTGATAATTATGAAGACACAATAAAAGAAAATTTCAAAATAATGTATGGAAAGAATTCAGAATTTATTAATCCAACTAGTATAATGGATGTGGCAAAAACAATGAATAAAACTTTTTTAGAAAAGTAAAAATAAATGTTTCATTTAACTTCAAAAATGTATTAAATTACATTATGGGAAAAATTAAAAAAATAAAAGAAAAGGAAATCAAATGACAATTAACGAAATACTAACAAAAGCAATCAACAATCCAGAGAACTTTAATGAAAATGGTTTTCTCAACTGGAGTTTTGTTGATACTGATTTGTGGATGCATCCTGAATCTGTTAATTTTACTGATGAAGAATTGATAGAAGGTTTAGCAAATTTTAGTAACAGAACTTTAAGTTTAGAAAAGGAAATCAAATGACAAAAACATTACTTAAAGTAAAGATAGAAAAACACGGAAACCAGTTTCGGTGTATTGATATTGAAACTGGAAACAAATCAAAGGTTGGGCCATCAACCTCAATGAAAAAGAAAGCTTGGGAAAGCAACAAAGGATGTATTAAAAAACTATTACCATCAGGAAACACTAGATGGTATATAGAAAACGTAGAAAACGTTGGAACAGTAAACGAAACACCAATACCAATAAATAATATTACAGAAATGATTCACACCTCATATTCACTAAAACCGAAAGGCTTAGTGATAAAGGAGTTGAAATGGAAACACTTGGTCCGAAGCATATTAAGAAGTAAGAATATTATGATGACAGGACCGGCAGGCTCGGGGAAAACACTAGCTGCCAAAACGGTGGCTAATTCGTTGGATAGAAAAATGTTTTATTTCAATATGGGAGCCACACAGGACCCAAGGGCTACCCTAATTGGAAACACCCATTATAATAAGGATGAAGGAACTTACTTCTCCGAGTCTCTATTTGTTAAAGCTATTCAGACTCCTAACGCTGTTATATTGTTAGATGAGTTGACGAGAGCTCATCCTGAAGCATGGAATATCCTAATGCCGGTATTAGATAGCGGACAAAGATATTTAAGATTGGATGAAAAAGATGATTCAGAAACTATCAAGGTTGCAAAGGGTGTTAGTTTTATAGCTACTGCAAATATTGGTAGTGAATACACAGCTACCAGAGTTTTGGATAGGGCTTTGGTAGATAGATTTACGGTAATTGAAATGGATACATTAAGTAATACAGAAGAATTTGGATTGCTTAGATATATGTTTCCGGAGATTGACAAAAAATTACTAACAAACCTCACAGAAATAGCTCACTTAACAAGAGTTGAGGAAAAGAATGAAAGCCCAAAAATAGATAATGGATTATCAACCAGAACATCAGTTGAGATAGCAGGGTTATTTCAGGATGGATTCAACTTAGAAGAAAGTGCTGAAATGATGATATATCCAAAATTCTCCAATGATGGAGGGGTTGATTCTGAAAGAACATTCGTAAAACAAATAGTTCAAAAGTTTATAGGTGATGAAAATAGTGAAGATAATCTATTTTCAGAAAAAGAGATTGATGCAGTGAAATAAAATTTGTCATGGTTACCGGGCAGTATAAAGAATGGCCTGCTATATATATATGGTGGGTCATTTTTTATATTCTAAATTAATTGAATATCAATTTCCAGTATCTTGAATATCATATATGATATAATGCTAAAATATAAAAAATTATAACTCTTTGATATGCAGAAGAAGGTTTTATTATAGACTGATATTTATATATAGGTAGCACAATAAAACCTTCTTAGATGTCATTCTAGTAACAAATTTGATAATTGTATCGAGTCACATTTAAAGTGTCGTTGGGGACGATAGCATTTCAAACCAAAAAAACTTGATTTCATTTTTTGGTTTGAAAAAAATTTCTTGAAGTTCGCCTGGACCTTCATCCATATCTCCGATATTTTTTTCAATCATTTGGGATATTATACATTTGAGTTGTTTTATATCTCCGATATTTTTTTCAATCATTTGGGATATTATACACTTCAATATTGTTTTTTAATTAATTAGATAGTATAACACAAAGTTATATCTTTAATTTAATATATTTTTTTTACTATTTATTATTCCAACACAAAGTTATATTTATTATTATAATACAAAATAAAATAGTGAAAGGAAAACAAAATGGAGGGCATATCAGCAGTAGGATCGGTTGCAACCACTCAACCGAAACAAGTATCTGCTTCTTCTTCAATTAGTAATTCAACCCCAAATACAGCCTCAAATACAAATACCACACCAACGCAGTATAATGATTTCTATGGTCAAAACAATAGTAATCTTAATACGAGAGATTATATGGATTATTCAGATATGACAAAAGGAGTGCAGAAGTGTAATGATGATATGAATTTTATCA
>NZEE01000113.1 GCA_002688965.1 archaeon
AACAACTGGATATGGGACAGCAAATATGATGGAGGGTTTTGGTTTTGGAGCATATTCTCCTGCTACATCATTTGTTCTGATGCCAGTCTATGAAGACCTATTGAGAATGCAAGCAATAGAATTTAATGATCAGATAAGAAAGTCGTCTTACACATTTACACTTGTTAATAATAAACTAAGAATATTCCCAATACCCACTTCAGCACAAAAATTATATTTTGATTATATTTTAACGTCTGAAAGAAATAATACACTTATCACTAGCAGTGGTGAACCAGTGGATGTAATTTCAGACTATTCTAATGTGCCTTATAATAATATGCAATATCAGTACATTAATGATGTTGGTAAACAATGGATTAGAAAATATGGATTGGCACTATGTAAAGAGTTGTTAGGTAATATTAGAAGCAAATATGGAGCTATTCCAATTCCCAATGCAGAAATGAACATGGATGGGGATACATTACGCAGTGAAGCCACTACAGAAAAAGAGGCTCTAATTGCAGAACTTAGGGAAACATTAGAACAAACAAGTAGAAAATTAATGATGGAAGCAGACAGCGATGAAAGCACACGTTTACAAGAGAAACTTAATAAAGTCCCATTACAGATTTATATAGGATAAGAACATGCCTGGTAGATTTTTAAGAACTAGAGATTTAAATTTTTTTGACACTATCAATAAAGGACTTCTTGGAGATCCAAAAGAATCAAAAGATGGAATCATAAATCAAGTTGTCATTGCTTATAAGGTTTCAGTGTATGAGACAGATACAAATTTATATGGTGAGGCGTCAACTGGTAAATCGTATAATAAGGGAGTAAAATTAAGCTGCCTAATAGATGCACAGGATTTTGATTTTGAAGCTACTGAGTTTGGACCTGATGCAAATCAAGATGTGACATTTTCATTTCTAAGACAGAGCCTAATTGATGCTGATTTTATTCCTGACCTTGGTGATGTTGTAGAATGGAATTATGCATACTTTGAAATAAATAGTATTAATGAGAATCAATTATTAGGAGGAATGCAAGAAAACAACCATTCAGTTGTTTGTACTGCATTCTTATCAGAAAAAACGGCTACAACACTAGAAAGAAGTAGGGGCTACTAATGGCAAAGAAACAACCAAAAAATTTACAAACTGATGCAGATAAGGTAAATAGAGGAAGAGAACTGTCAAGGAAAGATGACAAAGTACAAAATTTATCTATTGGCCTTGTTGATATCGATCAAACAATATTTTATTATTTTGAGAATATCATAAGACCACAAATTCAGGAAAATGGTGAGCTTGTAAAAGTACCTGTGATATATGCTAATCCTGAGAGGTGGGCAGCAATTCAAAAGCAAGGCCATTTAAGGGACAGTAAAAGAAAATTATTGTCACCTGTTATCGCGTTTAGGAGAACAAATCTCTCAAAAGATGATACAATGTCAGTTGACAAGATGGATCCTTCCGCTCCCAAGTTGCATCAAACGTTTCAATCTAGGTACACACAGGAAAATAGGTATGATAGGTTTTCAGCTTTGAAAGGCCTTACTCCAAAAAAGGAAATGTTTAATGTCGCAATTCCTGATTATGTGACTTTAAATTATGATTTTACAATATGGACAAGTTTTACAGATCAAATGAATCATATAGTTGAGAAGATTAATTGGTCTGAAGGATCGTATTGGGGTGAGCCAGGAAAATTTAGATTTAGGTGTTCTATAGATAGTTTTGAAGATGCAAGTGAATATGAGGGAACGCAGAGGAAGATTAAGACAAATTTTTCAGTTACACTTAAGGGATATTTAATACCCGAATCATTTAATGATATACTAACAACTCAAAAATTTATTACGCCTAAACAGATTGTTATTAAAGACGAGACAGATTTAAATATTCTTCCGATTTTAGATAAAGACAAGGGAGTTCAAACTATTAGAGTTGTAACAAATGTTGGTGGTGAGCCAGGTGGCGCCGGTGGAGGTGAATCAGTTTGGCTTTCAACTACACTTGATGGTGAAGCTGCATATTTGCTTGATTATGGTATGCAAACAACTGGGGGAGCATCCATAGGAGGAAATTTGTCTACTACGGGAGATATTAATTCAACTGGGACCATTTATGAAGATGGAAACTCAGTGACAGATCATGGGACAGCAATGGCTGTAGTGTTTGGAGGATAAAATGGCAAATACATTTAAGAGCGCAGCAACAGGATCAACGACCACACTAACGACTCTATACGAGGCTCCAGTAGGTACAACCACAGTTGTACATGCAATTTATATTTCAAATGTAGATGGTGTAAATGATGCGACTATCGACATATCAGTTTCTGGAAGTGCTAATTTTGATACAAGAAGGTACTTGCTTAAGACAGTTGAAATACCTGCAGATACGACTGTTGTAATTGAAAAGCCTATTAATTTGGGAACTGGTGACAAGATAGAAACAAAGGCATCTGTTGCGGGAGATATTGATGTCTTTATGAGTTTATTGGAGATGACATAAAATGCCTGCAGGAATAAGATATATCGGTAAACAGATAATAGCAGATCCAGAAGCACGGTCTAGTGACTTAACATTCCTTGGTGCGGATTTAATCGTTTCTGGTTCAACAAAACTCTCTGGTTCTTTTTTACTAAACAACATAGAAGTTGAAATGTCTGGAAGCGTAAGAGATGAAGTATTAAAATTTGATGGCTCAAGGTGGGTATCTGCAGTAGAGGGATATACTTTTGTATTTTCTATAGCTAGTTTTTCTGATGGTGAATCAACATCACAAGTAGCAGGTACAGCAGGGGCAACTTGGAAGGCTGTTGGTGCGATAACTTTTACAGCTACTTACAATAATGGTCCACCTACTATCGCAGCTATTTCTGAATCTCAAACTAGCACTGGTGTTTCAGATTGGACGACTCCATTTGCAACTGACACTAATGCTGTGGCAATTACATATCCAAATCCAGGAACAACTCGTAGATTTCAAGTAATTGCTGATGGTCTTACTACTAATGAAAGTTCGATAACTTTTAAAAATTATATTTTCTATGGCGCATCTACACAAGCAGATTCGTATGATGAGTCTTTTATTGAAAACTTTCCTTCAACTTTATCAGAAGATAAAACACAAAATAATTTAAGTATAAATGCGAGTGGAAATAAATATGTATTCTGGATATACCCAAATAGAAAGGGAAATATATCTAATTATTTTACTTGGGGAACCTCAACCAGTAACCAAGTAGTTATGGCAACTTCAGTAATTGGTTCTGCTTATAGTGTAACTAATTCAGCAGGTTTAACAGAGAATTATAAAATATATCGTTCCGATGTCACAGTTAATGAAAGTGGGAGATTAGATACAGGAGTATCTTTGATAAATTATATCTATTGGGGTGCATCAGAAGATGCTAGTGGCTGGGATTCAGATGATATTAAGGCGCTAGCATTTAAAGATAATTCTAATGATCAAACTCAAGTGTGGACAGAAGTAACAGGAATGACGAGTGATTATTTGCTTTTGTGTATACCGAGTAGAATAACAGACCCAGCATCATTTTGGGATAACTCAACTGGATTCGGTGCAGATTTTGAATCTTCTGTCACTGTTAGTGTAATAAATCAATATGGATATACAGAAAATTATGATGTTTTTAGATCAACTAACGTCGTAACAGGTGATTTTACATTGGAGACTAAGTAATGCCAAAGATATTAGGAAAATTTACACCTTATGATGAAGCAGAAAAATTGCTTGATGGAAAATACCTTGATGGTCACATAACAGGCAGTAATATAAGTGCAAGTGGTGCATTAACTGCTGGAAGTTTGATTATATCGGGCGACCAACAAATTGCTGGTTCAATGAAATTTGGTGACGACATTAGTGATACTCATCATATGACGGGATCATTAAGCCTTTCTGGGTCTATGATAGTTAGAGGACAGACAACACTAGAGCAGTACGATATCGGTAATAAGGCGCTAGTAATAAAGGGTGCTACAAGCATAGTCAATCAGGTAATCGGTGCAGCAACACAGAAAGCAAAGATAGAAATAGAAAATTTAGGAACAATAGGTGACAGGACTGACGATTCGTTGGTCAATGTGGTAGATTTAGGTGAGGGATTTCAATAAAAACAGATATTTATATTTGATTATGGAAAGTAATGTCATTGGAGAACATAAATGGCTCAGATTATAAAACATAGAAGAGGGACCGGTGCAGAATTAGCAGCGGCAACCTTAAGAAAAGGTGAACTAGGAGTAACAACGGGATCGATAGCAAATTTAGTTGCTCCCATTGTACACGTAGGAAATGATTCACAGCTTGGCGGCTATGCAGTTGGGCGTTTATTAAGAGGAACTGCAGTTCCAAATGTGTCATCTTTAGGGTCAACTTACGACAGTTTAGTTTATCATGATACAGACGGTTTTGTACTTTACAGACTTAATGGATCTGGCGATAACGAAAATATTAATTTTATCAATAATATTGCCAATAGGGCAGTTACAGGTAGTTTAACTTTAAGCTCAAAATTAAGAGTTGAGGGTGCATCAAATATAACTTCAATATCTGCTTCAGGTCAAATTACAGCATCAGATATATTTGCTTCTGGTGATATACACGCTGTAGGAAATATTACATTTGATGGTGGCTCATCTGGTACAATTCAAATGGGTTCTGATGCAGGCGATAATATCGTACTTGCAGGTGATGTCAATTCAAATATAATTCCAAATACAGATGATACATTTGATCTTGGTTCTTCAGGACAACAATGGAAAGATTTATATTTAGACGGTATTGGATATATTGATCAATTAGGTACAGATGGAGATCCATCTACTGCATATATTGGTGGTGGAGAAATTGATGGAACAGTAATAGGTGGAGAAACACCAGCAGCTGGTACATTCACATCGATAACTGTTAGCGGAGTATCAGATTTAAATGGCAATGTAGATATTGATAATACCACAACAGCAGTTGATTCATCCGGTGGGATATCACTCGATGCTGGAGCTGCTTCTAATTTAAGTACAAGTGCTGGAGCATTAACATTAGACGGTGCTGGTGGAATTAATATAGGAACAGCTGGAAATGTTGCTGTTGATTTTAATGCCTCTACATTAGATGTTGATGCAAGTGGAGCGCTAACACTAGATTCAGCAACTTCTATTGCAATAGGTACTAATGCAGATAAGCCTATTGATATTGATGCAACTACATTAGATGTGGATGCAAGTGGAGCATTGACATTAGATTCAGCAACTTCTATTGCAATAGGTACTAATGCAGACAAGCCAATAGACATTGATTCAACTACATTAGATATCGATGCAGCAGGAGCTTTAACAATTGATTCAGCAACTTCTATTGCAATTGGTGCCACAGCAGACAAGCCAATAGACATTGATTCAACTACATTAGATATCGATGCTTCTGGTGCAATCACAATAGATGGCACATCAACAATAGGTATCGGTACATCAGTAGCAGCTGGTAATATTACTATAGGCTCTAACGCAACTGCTAGAACAGTTTCAATTGGAAATGCAACAGGTGCGTCAACACTTGATCTTAATTCAGGTACTGGTGGTGTAGATGTTGATACAACTGGTAATATTGCTCTTGATTCAACGAGTAACAATGCCTCAGCTGTAACAATAACAACAAATAGCGGTACAACTGAACAGATTGTAATCACAAATACACAAGGCACGAATGCAGCAGCAATTGATATTAATGCTTCTGCTGGTGGTGTAACAATAGACGCAGCTTCAGGTATCTCACTTGATGCCGCGGCAGCTTCAAATCTTACTACTTCTGCTGGTGCAATTACAATTGATGGTAAGACTGGAGTTACTATAAGCGAAAATGGTGGAGCTGTAATTGCAATTGATACAGCTAAAGATGTATTATTTAGTCATACTGGCGGCGCTACAGGTGATCCTGATGTAGAATTTGATGGTTATACAAGATTTGATGGATTAGTAGAAGTTGCGAATACAACTGCAGCATCATCTACAAGCACAGGTGCTTTAGTTGTTGATGGAGGTGTCGGTGTTGCTGAGGACATATATGTTGGTGGTCAAGTTGATATCGCTGGAAATTTAACAGTTGCTGGTACTACGACTACTGTAGATTCAACTGTTGTTAATATTGGGGATAACATTCTTGTTCTTAATACAGCGGGTGCTGCTAAAGATGGTGGTATACACGTATGTGATGCAGTTGGAACAGCACACACAGGATCGATGCTATGGAATCCTACTAGCGATTATTGGTATTCAGGTGTAAGTGGTTCCACTTTATATAGAGTACCACAGCAGGCTACTGGAACAGCATTAACTGAAAATAAAGTTTTAATTGCAGACGCAAATGGTAGAGTTGAACCTTCTTCTATTATCACTGATAATGGTACTACAATTGATGTCACTGATGCTAATATAACTAGTGTCGC
Source organism: archaeon (assembly GCA_002688965.1). The sequence goes on from NZEE01000113.1 coordinate 6,467, forward strand.
TAAGCTTGAAGGTGTTGATGCGAATACTTATGTAAATATTGGCGTATCAGATACAGTAACGATTAAGGGTAATCTTGTACCCAACGCAAATAATGCAGATGATCTGGGTGCAGATGCAAAAAGATTTAAAGATTTTTATTTAGAGGCTAATGCAGATATTGATGGCACATTAGATGTACAGGGAATATCAGATTTTCAAGCTAGAGTTGATGCACAGTCTGGATTACAGGTCAGCGGCTCAGCTCTAATAGTTGGAAATGATTTACGATTAGATTATAGTACTAATGCCGTCCATCGTTTGATGTATCAGAATGGAACTGATGATACTGTTGATTTCTTACCTGCACCGGCGAGCACCAGTACTAATGGTGATACCAGTGGAGAGTACGCACGTTGGACAGGAACAGCATTTGAAATGACACAAACCATTGATGGTGGTTCGTTCTAATGGACAAAAAGCTTGTAAAAAAAACTAAGAATCTTATGAAGGAATTTGCGACAATGGGAAGAGATTTTTCTTCTTTAGCACATGAGATCTCCAGACAAGCAGACAAAGATATCAATAGAAAATATGGAAAGTCAATAACAGCATACAAAGATTTTTTTGCCACATTAAAAGACCTACATAGGTCATTATAGGCAGAGTATATACTCAAAAAAAGACAGGAGCCGTTAGATAATGGCACAAATATTGAAACAAAGAAGGTCCGCAGTAGAGGGCAAGGTTCCGACTACATCTGACTTATCCCCCGGGGAATTGGCCATCAACACATATGATGGCAGAATATTTTTTGAGAAAAACGGTGGATCAGCAGAAATAACTCAAATACTCACAGCAAACTCACAAACAACAGGTTCACTAGAACTGGTAGGACATATCACTGCAAGTGGTAATATAAGTGGCTCATTAACTTCAACTGGTTCGTTTGGTTATCTTAATATATCCGACAACGCAGTTATAGGTGGTGCAATAACAATAACAGACTTTTCAAATGCAACACACACTCGCGCTAATGCAGCAGGCGGTGGACAAATTACTCTCGGTACAGGAACAACAGGAAATTATGTAGCAACAAATGTT
>NZEE01000114.1 GCA_002688965.1 archaeon
AATTCATCATAACTCCATAATCTAACTGTTCAATCGGTCAAGACCATTTCTCAACCTTACATTACATATTATACCATATTGAGCAACCCTGTGTCAAGGGAAAATGCATCTTTTTTTGCAAAAAAACAAAAAAAGGCATCGAGTGCCTCACCGACACCCGACACCTATTTAGACGCATAGAAATGAAAAAGGTTTAGGTCAATTTGATATTTTTTTGTTGAAATCCCTAAATTTTTTCGGTTTTTTTCCCTTCCCTCTTGCTTCATCGGTTTTGAATTTCTTCACCCGATTTTTTCCTGTACGTCTTTCATACGTGATATCTTCCAAATTATCCAACTCAGTTAGATCAATCTGATTTAAATTAACTTTCATATTTCTCCTTAACGAACCATCTATTCATTATGTTTGAATTATAGTACTTGCGACTGCCATCTGACATTCTCGCATCTAACACATCTTCTTTGAACTGATACATTGTTTCAATGTATCCTAAATCCCGTTTGGTTAAGCAAAATTTTAATATCTCAAAAGAAAATTCCCCCTTTCCTAACTGCTCGATTTCCTGATTCAATTCATCACATGAACCAGTATATTTTTTCCAATCTGATTCCTTTTTGACATGTTTTCGATTAGTTCTTCCAGCAACCTTTTTTCGAGTGGTATAGACCAACTGTTTCTTGCCAATGTAAGATCTCCCTGAATCTTTATGAGTGATGCGATAAACAAACCCAAAGAAATTCAACGGATTAAAATCTTCACCCAATTGATTTAAATTGGGTGTCCAATGACCAGTGTCGATCATAGTGTGAGATTTCCCCCCACAAGAACATTCTGATGTTTCTCATCTTCATCATAAGGTCGAGTATTTTCTGCCATAAAAAGATCTCCATTGAGAAATTCTTCTGGCATCATAACTTCAAAAATGTGATGTGGTTTATGAAAAGGTTTGTCCTTATTTTCTGCGGTTGGATGAACTTCTATATTCCAAGAGGTATAAGCATCTTGACCCGTATATTTGAAAGTTCTCATATATGTATACCAAGAATTTTGTGAACCAAAATTTGTGGAATTTCGGGTAAGATGTCGATACCCAAATAATGGATCATAATTATGTGCAATCTGTAGCAATTCTTGTTTTAGAATTGAATTGTCACGTTCCCATCTTTCTCTGTATACAAATTTATCATAATTATTGTGTGAATATTTCCAAAAATCCTTTCCCATAATATTATACCCTATCCTTTATCAATAGAAAATATTTTTTCATATTCCTCTACGGCAGTCTCATTTTCAACTTCCAACTCTTTCGATGTTCTCTCTAAATGTTCTAACATCAAACGATGATATTCTAATGCCCCTAAGAGTCGTTGCTTTTTTTCCGATAAATCATCGAGTCTACGAAATTGTGCTGTTCTCACTTTTGTCATCCTGATAATATAATCAATGTAAATAATATGACTATTGCCCAAAGTTCAAACTCAGTCATACACTAAAACTCTCACCGCATCCACAGGTAGAATTTGCCTTTGGATTCTCAACTGTGAATCCACTTCCCATAAGTCCATCTGTATAGTTGACCTGTGAACCAGCAACATACAAAAATGATCGTTTATCAACAATCACAGGAAATTTTTCACCCTGCTCCTCTGTCCAGAATACCATATCATTATCATTCCACTCATCAAATGATAATACATATTGAAATCCAGAACAACCACCACCCTCAACTTTGAGTCTCAGACCACCATGCTCAGATAAAGTTTCTTCTACATCACCCATTAATATTCTGCACTTCTCTAATGCAATATCAGAGATGCTAATCATGATACAATCCTAACTGTGGTTAATTGACTACCAGTGAAACGGAGTTTTTCACCCTTAGTTGATTCTACCCATACCAAATCTTCCATATCATCCCATGTTAATTTGCTCACCTTTGCTTCGATATATTTTCCTGATGCTAATATACCGACTGATTTATTATTTTCCATTGCCCATCGACAACAGGATACATTTTTTTGCACAGACGATTGAATTTTTTCCAGATATTCTCCACCAACACTTGTCATGGTTGCCCTCCACGATTTTGTAGCATAGATATTTATAATTTTTATGATATTAACGCAACTATCACAAAAACAAAAAAAACCAACGTTGCAACTATATCAGCAATCAGTGCTTCATTTTCTGTAAGTTTGGAAACTTTTTTCAATGCCATCTCCTTTAGAAATCTTCAAACTTCTCACCCTTTTTTCTTGCAACTATAGACTCTGCTTGCCAGACTAACTCCTTTATCATAGCAAAATGCAACCTCAATTTCCATCTCGGAAATGACATATCGTTCTCTACATCGGTTCTAATTAAATCAGCAATTCTGCTAATTTCTGCTACAATCTCTTTCAATTCTTTTTTTTCATCATCGTTCATAATTTCCACTTCACCATTTTTAAACAGATTGTCCTCAAAATTGCTCATTGTTTATGTAATAGTTGCATCCATCCCTCTAACCAATCGTGTTCTTCTTCTTCCATTGCAACACAAATTAGTGAAACTATTTCAGATTTATCAACATGAGAAAATTCTTGGCAAACTTTATTTATCACTTTTTCATATTCAATTCCATCTGGATTTTGGTTCATACCATTGCTGTCCATATACAAAAAACTAGCAAATGACATGCTGTCAAATCCAATTCTTATTAAATTTTTCTTAACAAATACTTTTATTGCATCGTCCTGATCGTAATAAACTGGCATTAGATTTTTCCCCCATGATCGTTGCAATCACAGCAATTACATTCGCAATGATCACAGCAATCACAACAATCTTTTCTATGTTCCATAACTTTCTCCCTTATCCAACATCTTCTGATACATCCACCTTATCAGCATCCTTTTCTTCTATGAATAAATGCCGTAAAGATTTTCTTTGACGTTCTTTTCTGCGTTCCTTTGCATCGTAATAATCTGACCCGTCATAAATAAATTGCAATTCTTGATGCTCAAAAAATTCATACAATCGTGATGGGTGTGTACCGAATCCCATCCAAGTCATAACATCAATGCCGAATCCTAACTGAATATTAGTTATTCGAGAACACAGTCCTAATAAACCTCCATTTCCGTGAAAAACACCACCACCAGAATTTCCGAAAATAGATGGGGCATTATACATAATATAAGACTTCTGATCAATCATCTCTCTGAGATAGGTCAGTTCCCCCTTATTTGAAAATGGATCGTGCAACAAACTACAACCACTAGTCCACACTTCATCAAACAATTTCATATTTTCAATATCTTCTTTAGGATATATCTTCGCAATATGATCTTGTGGTCTAGTATTATTCAATTTAACTGCTGCTAAATCGTGTTGTTTGTCATAAGCAATAATTTCTGCCTGTGAACTATTAGCAGAAGCAATTTTTGAACCATCATAATCAAAAATTTCAACGGAAACTTCTTCCATAATATCTTTTTTGATTTCTCGTTTCAATAACGAATCCCACTCATCTTTAACTGATATTGCCCCGTCTATAACGTGTTGACAGGTCAAAATAATATTAATAAATTGTCCTGAATTTTTGGGATCTGGTTTGCTATAAACCAAAACACCAGAACCACCTGCTTTTCCAGCTTTAACTCTTGTCACTGGATATAAAACTTTTTCGTGCAATTCTTGTTGATTCATTTCATTTTCTCCTAATCTTCATCCTCTTTAAATGTTGTAGTTCCTTCTCTCAATAACGCATTATCACGTTCTGAATTATTGAACCAATAATCAATGACCTTTGCCCAACTTCCCACAAAAGCCCCCAACATGACTAACAAAATTTCCTTCCACTCTGACTGAATATCCATGCCTAGTGGAATAAATACCATCATCAACAAAACTATCGTAGCAAATATGGCAATTATGCACACGGTAGCGTGCCAATTTCTCTCGGTACGATATTTCATCATTAACAACAATTCTTCATTAATATCATCGTGTGCCTTTTGTGCCATCATCTGTAAATGTTGTTCAATATCAGCATCAAGTTCATCATATCTCGATTCCTCTGACATAGAACCTTGCCCCCCTTAACAACTAGTACCCGTTTGTGCCAATTTTGATAAATAGTTCTGAAAATCTTCAGAAGTTTCTTCGTATTTTTGCTTTGCTTCAACCTTTTCATAATATTTTTGCCAACCATCTGCCCATACTGATTCTCGTTCAACCACCTCTTGCATCAAATCACCGAAAATTTCATCGGTAGTTGATGTGGGCAATGCTGATTTAACCCTAAAAATCACCTGTGCAAATTGTCGTTCAAAATTCTGTCCTATACCAACATCGGCATGAAACAACGAAAGCATATCATAACTCTCAATCATTGCATTTTCATCCAATATAGTCTTGACCAAATCCTTACGCAACCGACTAACATCTCCACTAAAATCCTGTGCCAACATCTTATACAATCCCATAATTATCCTCCGAACAACCTAATAATTAAATTATATCCAAACTTAAAACCATAGTACCAAAAAAACATACAAAATATCAAAATACAAGACCACACCACTGCCTTTCCTTCCCAATCGAACATCAGAACACCTCACAAGAACCCCCACTACAAGCAAGTTCACTTTGTTGGTTGGTATTATCCTCGATTTCTAACACATTTTCCAAATTGATTTTTTTCACATTTTTGGAAAATTCTTCATACTCAGTTTGATTAATATCTTCAAACGGTGCTTGTACATACGTACCGTTATCATATGGCAAAAATGACAGTCCGTTAAACGAATCTTGATTTTCCCACAACCAATCTCCCACCGACCCCCATTCACTTATATTTATAGACACAGTTGCAGATACATTATGTGTATTCATACCACCATTATGTCCTTCCCGAACCCAATGTCTAGTGAAATGTGAAATTCGTTCTAAGAAACTTTTAACATCCTCATCTCTGGTTTTTGCCAATAACGGTGCTTTCACAGGCACAGTTATAATTGCCCCATCACCAAATACCTCATCTTCAATTATCTCTGGTACATTTTCCAGCAAATACCGATAAATTGCTTCATTTTTACCGACTCGCAATCTTCGTTTATAATATTCGTTGTGCCATGCATGAATACCCGATGACGTACCTAACACCAATGACCCTGTACCTTCTGGTTTTACACAAGTCACCCGTCTTGCTGGATTCAAACCGATTATTTTTGCCACTCTTTTATTCTCCGTGACACAAGTTTTTGCTGCTTCTGAGAAATTCCACTCTGTATGATCAATAGATGCAATACCTGTCAACGAAACCCCCAATAATGCCTCTTTTTCAGTCTGTTTTTTCCATTGTGATCGTAAATAATGAAAATCAGTATAAGATGCCTGTAACGTGCCTATAAATGATGCCACTTTTGCTCGTTCATTCAAATCTTCCTGTGACTCTATAGTTGCGACATTAATTGAAGTCAGATTGCAAAACTGATACGGATAGAGACTGATTTCACAACATGGATTCGACCCCAATTCTATATTGTTGGTGAAATATAGTCCTGGCTCTCCCGATCCACTTTGCTTAATCACTTGCCATCTCGAATCAAATACATCTTTGGTTATAAGTGGTCTGGCAATCACAATGGAATTATTGGATCTTGCTCGTTCTGGATATAAAAAATACCATTCTATTTTTCCTGTTTTCTGCATTTTCTCATAGGAATCGTTGTCCAAAAATATATCCTTGGTCTTACAATATTTCCCATCTCTCCAAGCAGAAATACGAACATTATATGCCCCATCTTGAACTGATAAAATTTCTTCCTCAACTACATCATATGCTGTCTTAGACTTCAACATTTCTTGATCGTATATACTGAACAATGAAATTAAAGCAGATCTCCGAATTCCCCCTGCCAATACAGCATCTGCAATATAACATAAAATATCATGTGCTTCAATAGGTGTTAATTTGTCACCATCGTCTTTGGCATCCAAAAACGACTGAATGCTATTCAGACACATTTTCAATGGTTCTGAGCCAGGTGCTTTCCCACCTGATATAACCAATCTAGCACCTTTATCCCTAATTGCTCGATAATCAAATAACGGAAGGGTTTTGCCATCAAAATATGCTCTCATCAACATTTTAATAGAATCTGCCCAACCTTCAATTGAGTCCTGTATTAGATACCTTCTCGATTTTAAAGGTTTTCTGATTTCTGGCAATTGCTCTACATGATGTCTCTGGACTGAATAACCAACACCACAACCTGATAAGAGCAAGAACATAGTTTCAGAAAATGCCAACCAATCTGTTATTGGCAAATATGAGCAATTGAACATTCTTGCTGGATTAACTTCAATTGCAGTACCAGCAAACTGCATTGACCTCATCGACGGTATAACTTTTTTCTTATAAACGTATTTGTATGCACTTTCTATCTCATCCTTCAATTGTGGATGTGCTTTCTTATGCATATTCTCATTTCTCTTGACTGTTTCAGCATATGTCTCTCTACGATTTTTCTCTGGCAAATATTTTGCATATTTCATATGATGAACCAAATCACTCAATAACTCTAAATTAGTTTCCATCTACCATTCTCCTTCAATTTTGCTATCTCTTTATATTCCTTTAATTCTGTTTGCACCACTTTTCCTCTATCTATCAGAAATTCATACTCTAACCAATATCCTTCATGAATGGCATATATAGACATTGATAAAGACTGCCCAATATCAATATCAGGATCGAGTTTAAGTTGACCCTCTTTTGTAATAACATAATGTTCCATCACAGAGTATAAATCTTTGGTCTGGTATTCTAGTGAATTTGGATCAATATCACTGGTATCATTATCTGGGATCGGCAACAACATTGAACATTTAACTGTATCAAACATTCCCATTAGAATTTCACCTTTGCCCATTCCTTCAATCTTAAATTTGCACCAATTCCTTGATAGGTGTTTATATTTATAATTTCTAAAATATCATCCGTATTCATTCCAGATAAAAAGATATCGTTTATGTCCTTATGCAAAATCTTTTCTGGAAAAATACTGATTGGAAATCCCATCTCAATATACCGTACCATACGTCGAATGGTATCCCTATTTCTCGGTTCATTATCCATCACTACAACCGTTTTATCTATAGGCACTATACTAGGCAATGATTCACAATCACCGCCACCCATAGCAATACAATTAGGTAAAAAAGTACTATCAAAAGGCCCTTCAACCACGTATATAGTTCTATCAAAATCAATTTTATCCAACCCAAACACTTTTGGTTCTTCGATAAAACCAAGTGTAATATATCTAATATTATGTTCCACCCGTTTAATAGTCCGTCCTTGCATATGAGTCAACTGACCCTTTTTATTGCAAAATGGTATCAATATTCTGCCATCATCTCTAACCATATCCAATAGTGCATCACCATATTTGTTGGGCAAAACATCTTGAATATATTCAGCAAAATCATCACACCAAGAAAAGGCAGAAATTTTTGATAACCCTCTATCTCTCAAATATGACACTGCTGGATGACTATTATCCAATGTTCCAATGGGAATTTCTAACTTTGAACGTTTCCTAAACACAGGCGCATCATAATTGTACTGAACTATCGGTTTTTTGACCTTGCTAAATTGCCGATCACCCGATTTCCACCTCTCCATTCTGTATTCATGATACAATTCCGAATCAATCTCCTTAATAACAGTACCTACTGAACCACCAAAACCGCAATTATGGCACTTAAAATACATTCCACCCTTTTTAGCATAGAAATATCCCCTTGCCTTTGATTTAGATTTTTGCGAGTCACCGCAAATTGGGCATCTACAGTTAAAAAGTGTGGGTTTTTTCTGCGAAAAATTATCAAGTTGCCCCGATAACCTATTGATAAATTGTGTATCTATTCTTATGCTCATGTAACACAATTATACCATATCTGGATGGTCATTGTCAAGTCTTATTTCATAAATTGAATTATTGATAAGATCGAACTGATAAAGGCAGGTAGTCCAGCACCAAATAGAACAATTTTCCAACCAATCTTCAAAGTGGTATCAATCCGTTTCAACTCTAGTTCTAGATGATGCAAATGATTGTCCTTCATATCGGATATCTGTCTTTCCAGATTATCCAACCGATGAATTATTAACTCAGTTGCGTCCATTGAATAACCTCATATAATCTTTAAAAGTTATCCATTTTTTCTTTTTCTTCTTTTTACGATGTCGTTTTTGTACAGATTTGGATACAGGTGGATCGTCTGGTGGAAGTCCAGCAATATTTCCACTACTCGCAGAATTCACAGGTGCATCTTCTAGCATAATTTTTTCCAAATCCTCCCAAACAAACTTTGAAAAGGTCTTGGTGCGATTAAATTCTTCATTTTCTCTAAGCATGAGATATGAAGCTCTTGTCACCGATGTTACACCACTATTTAATTGTGGATGCAACACCCTCATTACAGGATTCTTCTTCAATTCGAGATCATTTATAGGCAAATGCATGATCAATTTTTTGATATTCCAGCATATACGTTCAAAATTGCTGTATGCACTTTTTTCAGAAAATGATTCCAAGTCTTTATGTTTTTTGAGAACATTTCCTTCATCATCTATAATCCCTAGTCTATATGCCTTTGTTCGTCTAAAAGGTGTAACTAAGGTCTTGATCAACCTAAAAATGAGATTGTATTCACTCGGTGCGTATGCTGGCATTAAATTGTCCTCAATTCTGAAACAATATCTTGATTCAACGAAATATCAACAGTATTTATAATTTCACCATCTGCCAAAACACCAGAAATGGACTCTGGTAGACGATTTAATAAAATTAAAAACGGTTTTAATAATGACCACTGTTCTTCTGGTATCTTAAAAAACAGGATCTTAGTCATTGCTTCACTCTCAAACACGTTGTAGAGCAAAATGAGATGGTTGACAATTAAATTGATTTTGATCACACCCTTATTTTGATAACGATTAAACAACCGTTTGATATATTTGATGTGATTCAAATCCTCATTAAAATCATCTATCCCTGTACAATGGGGATTTTGATAATTTTGTGCAGCATATAGAAAAAAATTGTCAACCGATAACTCATTAAGCATTCATGACTAATCCTACGAAAAAATTTATGCGTC
>NZEE01000115.1 GCA_002688965.1 archaeon
ACACCTGCATATAAAAATAAAACATGGGATGGTCAAATTCGATTATATAACCTATACAAAAGAACATTATATGCAGGTCTTTTAGAATATGTTATACAATTTGCAAAGGATAGAAATTACACATATTCTTGTGATGTAAAACATTCTCATAAAAAACCATCGGAAAAAGATATAAAAAAATTTACCAATGAACACCTTTTATTATCGGTAAAGGGTAAATCCATACAACCATATAATTATCAGTTAGATGCAATTTATCATGCAATAATGAATGAACGGTGTTTACTTCTCTCACCAACAGGAAGTGGAAAATCTTTAATAATATATTGCCTTATGAGATATTATTTAGATATTTTGCCAAAAGATAAAAAAGTTTTGGTGATTGTTCCGACTACGGGCTTAGTCACACAAATGTTCAGTGATATTAAAGATTATTCTTCAAAAACTTCTTGGTCTGCTGATGAAACTTGTCATAATATATTTTATGGTCAAGATAAATTTACAAATAAAAGAGTAGTAATATCAACATGGCAATCGATATACAAAATGAAAGATGATTATTTTGAACAGTTTGGTGTAGTGTTTGGTGATGAATGTCATTTGTATAAAGCAAAATCTTTGACTAGTCTTATGTCTAAATTAAAATCTTGTCCTTTTAGAGTAGGAACTACAGGCACTTTAGATGATTCTTTAACGCATAAATTAGTAATTGAAGGTCTTTTTGGTCGGGTATATAATGTAACATCCACTAAAGAATTAATGAAAAATGATATTCTTTCCAATTTGGAGATAGATTGTTTGACTTTAAAATATACAATAGATGATATAAAAGAAATAAAAAGAGCCAAATATAAAGAAGAAATACAATGGATTGTTTCAAATAAAAAACGGTCTAAATTTATTGTAAATCTTATTAACAATATAGATGGTAATACTTTAATTCTTTTTAATTTTGTAGATAGTCATGGCAAGCCATTATATGAATCTATTAAAGAAAGTGTATCAAAAGATAGAAAGGTTTTCTTTATTTACGGTGGAACAGATGTAGAACAAAGAGAACAAATAAGAAATATAGTAGATAAAGAAAAAAATGCTATCCTTGTTGCATCCTATGGAACTTGTAGTACAGGAATCAATATCAGGAATATTCATAATATTATGTTTGCGTCACCTTCAAAATCTGTAATTCGCGTATTGCAGTCAATTGGTAGAGGATTAAGAAAATCTGATAATAAAGAAAATGTAAAATTATACGATATTAGTGATGATTTATGTTTTAAGAAGTATAAAAACCACACTCTTAGACATTTAGACGAAAGAATAAAGATATATAGTAGAGAAGGTTTTAATTACAAAAATATCTTTATAAAAATATGAAGGAGTATAATTTATGAAATCCTCATACAGAATAATGAAATTACGGAGCGGTGAAGAAATAATTGGCTCAATTAGAGGTAAATCCAAAGGAAAATTAATCATTGAAAGACCAATGATATTTGAAACTATCATTTTATCTGGTATGTTTGAAAGTCCAAAAGAAATTACAACTTTAAATAATTGGATTGGATTAAGTGATGATATTACTGCTAAAATACCAGAAGAATATGTAATTACTTTTCTCAAACCATCTTCAAGTACTTCTAAATTATATGAGTTAGAAAAGGACAGAGAAGATACTGGCGATTTAGATGTAAGATTGTCAAATCCTTCAAATCCAAAAGATGCAATGAACCCTCGACATCTTTCAAATTTATTTAATTCATTAGATGAGGAATCGCCTAAATTACCATTTGAAGAATCGGATTTATCAGAAGAATCAAATAATGAAATTTCAGAAGAAACCATGAGAGATTTTGTTGCAATGACATTAATATTTCCACCAGAAGTATTTTTTACATTAGCAGAAAATGGATTAATTGACTCGAATATACTTGAAGATATGATAAATTCTGGTAAAATAAAATTCAATGACAGAAGAGATAAAGAAGATTACGGTAATCAATGGAAAGATTGGAGTCCAAATTTGGAAGATTACTTCACCCATGATGATGATGAAGAAGAATAATATATTTATTCCCCTGACAAAGAGAGTTTAACCTACATTTTAAACTATGTCAAGAATAAAATTATAAAAAAACTAAAATTATGCACAAAAATGAAAAAAAAATAAATTATATAGACAATAAAGAGTTTTTTAATTGTATGGTAGAGTGGAAAAAACTAATTTTTGAAGCAGATGAGCAAGATGAACCAAGACCACCATTAAGTGATTATATTGGTGAGTGTTTTATGAAGATAGCCGAAAGATTATCTCATAAGTCAAATTTTTATGGTTATCCATATAGGGAAGAGATGATAAGTGATGGAATAGAAAATTGCATAATGTATGCTCATAACTTTAATCCAGAAAAATCTAAGAATCCTTTTTCATATTTTACTCAAATAATTTATTATGCTTTTCTTAGAAGAATAGAAAAAGAAAAGAAACAATCTTATATTAAATTTAGGATGTTGGAAGAAGCAGATAAAGATGGTGATTTTTTTAGTTGGTATAAAGAAAACTATTTTGTTAAGAATAAAGAAGTTACTGAAAAATTTGAAGAGGAAGTAATAAAAGAAGAATTCAATCTTACCCCAACAGATGTAGAGAAATTTACACCCAAAAAGAAAAAGAAAAAAGAACCAAATTTGAATACAACATTACAGGATGAATCAAGTGAAGATAGCAATAATAAATGACACGCATTTCGGTGCGAGAGGCGATTCACAATTATTTTTTAATTACTTCATACAGTTTTTTGATGAAGTATTTTTCCCACACATTAAAGAGCATAACATTACTACAGTAATTCATGCCGGCGATTTAATGGATAGAAGAAAGTATGTGAATTTTAATATACTCCATCAGGTTCGTAGAGAGTTCATGGACAAATTTAGAGAAGAAGGTATCGAATTACACTGTATTCTTGGAAACCATGATATTTATTATAGAAATACAAATACAGTAAATTCTATAAGAGAATTATTTGGTCATGATTTGAAATTATATGAAAAACCAACTGTAATTAATTTTGATGGATTAGATATTGCATTTCTGCCTTGGGTAAATAAAGAAAATATTGATGAGTCATTAAAGTTTATAAGAAATGTTGCCGCTCCAATTTTAATAGGTCATCTTGAATTACAAGGATATGATGTTATTCGTGGTGTTAAATATCATTTAGGAATGAAAGCAGAGTTATTTAATAGATTTGAGAGGGTATTTACGGGTCATTTTCACTGTAAACAATCTCGTGGAAATATAGATTATTTGGGAACGCAATATCAAATTACATTTGCCGATTTAGAAGAACCTAAAGGATTTCATATATTCGATACTGAAACTCGTGATATAGAATATATAGAAAATCCAAATAAAATGTTTCATAAATTAGTTTATAATGATTCTGATGATTCTTTTAAAATAAAAGACATCAATTTCAACATTTATAAAGATGCCTATGTTAAACTTTTTATTGAAAGTAAAAATCAACCAGTAAAGTATAATAATTTTATGGATTTGTTAGAAGGTTCTGGTGTTGCCAAAATTACGATTGTTGAAGATGTATATAATTCTGACTGGACTAAGGAAGAAATAGTTGACTTAACTCAAGATACTGTTACAATAATCAATAATGAAATAGATGATATGGAAGAAATAGAAGATAAGAGTAAAATGAAAAAAATCATTAAGGATTTATATATGGAGAGTTTGTCGATTTGATAAAATTATCTAAAATACGATGGAAGAATTTTCTTTCATATGGAAATAATTTTACTGAATTTAATTTAATGAAATACGATACTACACTGATTACAGGTTCAAATGGTGCAGGGAAATCAACCTTTTTAGATGCCATTACTTTTGTATTATTCGGTAAGTCATTTCGTGGTATTACGATATCTCAATTAGTTAATTCTATAAATGAAAAAGGATGTTTGGTCGAGATAGAATTTTCTATTGGTCGAGATGATTATATGGTTAGGAGAGGATTAAAACCAAAAGAATTTGAAATATTTAAAAATGATAATATAATTCCTCAAGAGGCAACTGTAAGGGATTATCAAAAAATTCTTGAAGACCAAATTTTAAAGATGTCATATAAAGCATTCTGTCAGGTTGTGATTCTTGGTTCTTCTAATTATGTACCATTCATGCAACTATCTGCTTCTGATAGAAGGTCTGTAGTTGAAGACCTATTAGACATTAATGTTTTTTCTGTAATGAATATTCTTTTGAAAGGAAGACTCCAATCAACAAAAGAGAGAATAAAAGATTACAGCGGCAAGATTGAAGTTCTTAAAGATAAGATAGAAACCAAGAAATCATATATTGAAAGAATTAAAAAGAAGTCTTTTGATTCTGTAGAAGATTATAGGGGTGAAATTGAAATTAATCAAAATCAAATTTCAACATTACAAGAAGAAATTAAAAAACAACAAGAAAAAATTACATATCTTTTAGAACACGTAAAAGATAAAGATGATATTTCTAAGAATTTATTGAAATCAGAATCCCTTGAAACACAATTAAATAATAAGATAAAAAATATTAAAAGGAATGTAAAATTTTATGAGGAAAATGACACTTGTCCGTCTTGCAAACAAGACATCCAAGAACATCATAAAGAATGTGTATATAAAGAAAAAGAAGATGAAAAGAAAGAAATTGAAGAAGCATTAGAAACGATTGTTAACAATATTGAAGTTGCAGAAAAGAAACTTGGAGACATTAATGAAATTCTTGAAGATATTCAAAAGATTGAGAAACAAGTATTTACAAATCAGACCCAGATAAGTGCATCTTCACAATACATTGATAAGATACAAAAAAACATTAAAGAAATATTAAATGAATCAAATGAAGTTGACAGCGAAAACAATTTATTACAACAAATGATTGGTGAAGGTATTAAAAATACTAAAGACAAAAAAGAACACATTGAAGATAAACATTATTATGAAATTGCTTCTGTTCTACTTAAAGATTCAGGAATCAAATCAAAAATAATTAGGCAATATTTACCCGTAATGAATAGATTAATTAATAATTATATGAAAGAAATGGATTTCTTTTGTCAGTTTGATTTAGATGAAAATTTTAATGAAACAATAAAGAGCCGTCATCGAGACGAATTTAGTTATCATAGTTTTAGTGAAGGTGAACGATTGCGTATTGACCTGTCATTATTGCTTGCATGGAGAGAAGTTGCAAGATTAAAGAATAGTGTAAATTGTAATGTTTTAATTTTGGATGAAGTATTCGATTCTAGTCTAGATACTGTGGGTACAGAAGAATTTTTAAACATTCTTAAAGGTATGGGTGATAAAGCAAATATTTTTGTAATAAGCCATAAAGAAGGAATGACAGATAAATTTGATAATCATATTGAATTTGAAAAGAGTAATAATTTTAGTAGGATGATTAGAAAATGAATTTATTAGTAACAGGTGGAAGTGGACTTGTCGGGTCTTCAATTACTGCTGATTTTAAACCAGACCGTGACGAACTCGATTTAATGGAAATTGATGATGTTATTGATTACATTGAAGAAAATGAAATCACACATATCATTCATTGTGCCGCAAGAGTAGGTGGTATCAAAGCAAATATGGAACACCTTGGTGAATTCTTCTATGAAAATATTAAAATGAATAGTAATATATTAGAAGCGGCAAGGAAATGTAAAGTAGAAAAAGTTGTTTCTTTTATGAGTACTTGTGTATTCCCAGATGATGCTACTTATCCACTTTCCCCAGACCAAATTCATAACGGAGAACCCCATTCATCCAATTATGGATATGCGTATGCAAAGAGAATGTTAGAAGTTCAGAGTAGGGCATATCGTGACCAATATGGTTGTAACTTTGTCACTGTTATTCCCTGTAACATATACGGACCAAACGACAACTTCGATTTGAATAGTAGCCATGTAGTCCCTGCACTTATTCATAAATGTTACGAAGCAAAAGAAAACAATACAAATTTTGAATTGTGGGGAACAGGTGCGGCATACCGCGAATTTGTTTATGTCGAAGATGTTGCAGAGATAGTTAAATGGGTACTATATAATTATAATGATTCAGTACCTTTTATTATTTCACCAGATGCAGAAATTAAAATGTCGATACTAGCGCAAACTATTGCCTTTAAAATGAATTTTAGAGGAAATATAATTTATAATCACAAATATCCAGATGGACAGTTAAGAAAACCATCTGACAATAGTTTACTAAAGAGGTGTTTACCAGAGTTTGAGTTTACACCAATTCAAGAAGGATTGAGCAAATCGATAGATTGGTTCTTATCAGAATATGAGGTTCATATATTATGAAAACAGCATTAATTACAGGTATTAGTGGACAAGATGGTTCGTATCTTGCAGAATTTTTATTAGAAAAGGGATATGAAGTTCATGGAATTGTCCGAAGACATTCCGTTGCAGAAAATCAAACTGCAAGATTAAATTCTTGTTTCGATAAATTACACCTACATTATGGTGATGTTACAGATGTAGTATCACTGATTCAAATTATACAAGATTGTGAACCAATAGAAATTTATAATATAGCGGCACAGTCTCATGTAAGAATTAGTTTTGATATTCCAGTATATACTGCAAATGCAACAGGTATGGGCCCACTTCATGTTTTAGAGGCGGTTCGCATAGTAAATCCACACATTAAAGTATATCAAGCATCATCTTCAGAGATGTTTGGTAATTGTGTTGATGATGATGGATTTCAAAGAGAGACAACACCCATGAGACCTGTAAGTCCTTATGGTTGTGCAAAAGTATTTGGATTTAATATTGCACGAAACTATAGACATTCATATAATATGTTTATATCTAATGGAATTCTATTTAACCACGAATCTCCAAGAAGAGGTTCTAACTTTGTTACAAGCAAAATTGTACAAGGTGCAATTGCTATTGCATCAGGAAAAGCAACAGAACTTCGTTTGGGTAATCTAGATGCAAGGAGAGATTGGGGTCATGCAAAAGATTATGTTGAAGCAATGTGGATGATATTGCAAGCAAAAGAACCAGAAGATTATGTTTGTGCAACGGGAATTTCCCACAGTGTTCGTGATTGTTGTGAATATGTATTTAATAAACTTAAACTAAATTATAAAGATTATGTTGTATTAGATAAGAAATATTTACGACCAGAAGAACTTCACGACTTGAAAGGTGATGCAACTAAAATTCGTGAAGATTTGGGATGGGAGCCAAAATACACATTTGAAAAATTAATGGACGATATGTTAATTAATGATGAAAATTATTATAAAGCAATTAAATTTGATGAAGAATATGTTCATACGCCATATGACACTTGCAAGTAGGATAAAGACATGAATAATATTTTTGTTATAGGAAATGGTGAAAGCAGAAAAAATATAGATTTAGACACACTTAAATCTAAAGGTAAAGTATACGGTTGTAATGCTTTATACAGAGATTTCTCACCAGATGTGTTAGTTTGTGTTGATACTAAAATGATATTTGAAGTAATAGACAATGGATATTGTAAAGACCACCAATGTTCATTTTCTGATTGGGATGAATTTCCTGCCGAGATGTATGAATCTTTTCAGATAGGTGGTATGACTGTACCAATAAAGTCTGGTGAAGAGGGAGATAGATTTTCTATATTTGGCACAGGTGTTGGTTATGAAACAATGTATATTGTTTGGTTGAACGAAGAAAAGATTTTTCCGTTTTCTAACAACGAATCTTTTGGTGCAGGTTCAAGTGCCATAAAATTAGCAACAGAAGAAAATCCTGATAAAATTTATCTTTTAGGATTTGATATATATTCGGAAGATGATAAAATAAACAATATATATAAGGATACTAAGTGTTACAACGCTGGAGATTCGGCAGCGACATCACCAGAAAAATGGATATTTGAGATGAAAAGAATTTTTGAAAATAATCCAGACACTTCTTATGTTCGTGTATCAGATGAGGACAATAATCCAATAGAATGGTCTGGTTATCCATCAGATTGGTCAAGTTCATCTGATATTAATGATAATCCACAAGAGTGGTCTAGTTTCCCTAATGTCACACGAATAGATTATAATCAGTTCTGGGAAGAATTGAAAGTTTCTGAAAAGGTTAATGGATGATAAAAACAGAAACAAAACATTTTTATGAACGAAATAATTATGTTATGAATTCACATATCAATATGAATTACGAAGATTTAGTAGAAATGGCCCCAGACGAATTTCGTGAATGGATAATTGAGGTAAGAAAAGAAATTCAATCTTCTTGGGACACATATGGATGTCCACCAAGAACAGGAAAAAATGAAGATGCAATCATAAATCAATGGAATAAAATTGCAGAATTTCCTATTCGTGAATTCACTTTTACAGATGAACTATCTGATATAGAAGATGATGTTATTATTAATAAGTCTAGAATTGGTGGTGAGGCAGACCAATGGTTTAGCAATATGATGCAAACCAGAATCAATTATACAGAAAAAGATAATGGTTATTCTATCTATGATTTGTTTGCCGATGATAGACACCTTGAGAAAATGGTAAAGGGTGGTATGCGACATTTCCGCAGAGATAGTCTATACGAACACGCAAAATCCGCATTTAGAAATGACCCCAAATTTGCTATTGTTAATGTTAATTCTGGTGAAGAATGGATTGAAGCATTTTTTACTTCTTCAAAAATATTTAAAGGTTATGATTTTATATTAGAAGAAGTAAATGCAAGGCAGGGAAAAAATACAGGATATTTTCAGGTAGAACAATCGGACATTCTTTGTTTGTTGAAAGACCAAGTATTAAAATATAAAAATAAAGGTTGGTTGCAGTATCGTCATTATTCTACTTTTGATGTGGATGATATGCCAGATGATGGCAAAACATATAACATTAGAGTGTATGAAAAGGGTAAGAAAATGTTCCCTAGAGGATTTTCTGCATTTCGTGTCGGATATATTCAACCCGCAGTAAATTATCCACCTATGACTGCTAAATATTTATATGAAAGATTTACAGAAGATATTAAAGACCAAGAAGTTATTAACATTTATGACCCATCGGCTGGTTGGGGTGGTCGCATACTTGGTGCTATGGGTGTTAGGGATGACCGTACTATTCACTATATTGGCACTGACCCCAATCCTGATAATTTTCTTGATGATGGTAATTACAGCAAATATGCTTCGATTGCAGATTTCTATAATACCAAAACTTATAGAGGAAACCCATTCTTTTCCGAAACGAATACTTATGAAATATTCCAAGAAGGTTCAGAAGTAATTCATATTCACCCAGACTTTAAAAAATATAAGGGAAAGTTAGATTTTATATTTACATCCCCGCCATATTTCAATAGAGAAGCATATAGTGAAGATGAAAATCAATCATATAAAAAGTATGGCGATTCATACGATTCGTGGAGACACGGATTTTTGGCGCCAACACTAGAAACTTGTGCAGAGTATTTGCGACACGGTAGATATATGGCTTGGAATGTCGCGGATTTGTTGGTAAGTGGGAAATACCTACCAATCGAACAAGATAGTATTGACATTTTAGAATCTTGTGGTATGATATATAAGTACACAATGAAGATGGCCATGGAGTTGATGCCAGGTCAAAATAGGTTAGATGAAGACGGTAAACCTAAATGTAAAAACTACTGTCAAGTGAATGGAAAGTATTTAAAGTACGAACCTGTATTTATATTCTGGAAACCAAATGTATAAAGGTAAAACTAATCTTTCTTATGAGGAATACATTAAATCTAATTTACAAATAATTAGTCATCAACTATCCGTTAAAACATACAAACTAGGAACGGAGGATTTCCCGATTACGAAAAGGGGTGTGGATGTTCGTGTTGCATTTGTATGGACGAAGGGAAATGAAAAGAAAATTATTACACAATTCCTTGTAGAAAAAACCTTTTGGATAATGAAAAATACAAATGATGCCGATAGAGAATGGATGAGGAGGCACGCTGATATGTGGTTGAATAGATTTCGTGAAATGGTTAATAATATAAAAAAATCTTTACCAAAACCGAAAAAGAAAAAAGCAAAATCTTCTGCTGTGAAGCAAAAGATTGGTATGACTCAAACCTTATTTGATGAAAATAAGAAGGTAAAAAAATGAACAATAATGAGAATTATAATGTTGTAGGTGAATATAAATCATATACAATTCACGGAATACCAGTTGTATATAAAAAAGATGATTTAGTAACATATAAAGGTAAGACATATGTTGCTACAAAAACAATAAAAAAACCAATTACTCCAGACTCTGGAGAAGATTTCGGGTGGAAATCAATTGATGATAACCGAGCAATTAAATTTTCTACTGGAACGGAACCACCACATGACCCTCAGCCGGGCGATGAGTGGTTTGATACAACTAATGGTATTCTTATGAAATATATCGATGACGATGACAGCGAACAATGGATTGAAGTATGATTTTGATTGATAATAATCAGGTAATTATCGCCAATTTATTTTCCATGATGAAATACAATAATGAAATTGATGAAAGTTTCCTTCGTCATATGATATTAAATACTTATAGAATGTATAGGAAGAAATTTCATAATAGGTATGGGGAATTGGTTATATGTAACGATTCTCGGTCTTGGCGTAAAGATATTTTTGAACATTATAAAGCAAATCGAAAGAAACAAAAAGATAAATCGGATATGGATTGGAACGAAGTTCATAATTTTATGGATAAGATTAGAGAAGAAGTATTAGAGACATTTCCCTATAAAATGTTATTTGTTCAAAACGCTGAAGCAGATGATATCATCGCCATTCTTTGTAAGCACTATTGGCAAATTGAAAATATTTTAATAGTATCTAGTGATAAAGATTTTCAACAATTGCAAATATTTCCATCTGTTTCTCAATACAGTCCTATTAAAAAGGAAATGTTGGTGTGTGATAATCCAAAGAATTTTCTTATAGAACATATTGTTCGCGGAGATACTTCGGATGGTGTTCCAAATGTTTTATCTGATGATGATGTGTTTATTTGTTCGGACAAACGACAAAAAAGAATTACTAAAAAAATAATTGAAGAAGCAAATAATGAAATTTCTTCTGGCAGTATTGATAATTGGAATCATTGGCGCAGAAATGAAGTACTTATCGATTTTAAACATATTCCAGAAAAGATAGAAGATAATATTATGAAAAATTATAACAAAGAAATTAGCGGCAGTAGAGGTAAAATATTATCATATATGATTGAACATCGATTAGGCAATTTAGTGGATTCTATTGAGGATTTTTAAATGGGAAAAGGAAGAAAAAAAAGACAAGAGGATGCGGAAGACATTCGTGACATGAAACCACGAGGCAGAAGAAAAAAACAAAAGAAAAAAGCTAAAAGACATTTTGACAAAGATGCTTTACGGGGTATAATGAATGGTACGATTGATGTGGATGCATATCAAGATTATGTGGATAAAGAACAATAGTTTTATGGAGATTATATTATGACAACTGCAACAGCAACAAACATATCAAAAGAAACATTAGGAGTATTGAAGAATTTTGCTTCAATAAATTCCAACATTTTAATTTCACCAGGAGATGTTATTAAAACCATTTCTCCGATGAAAAACATAATGGCAAAATCAACAGTGGAAGAAACTTTTGAGATAGAATTTGGTATTTGGGATTTAAATAAGTTTTTGGGAACAATTTCTTTATTTGAAAATCCAGAATTTAATTTTAAAGAAAAATATGTAACAATTAGCGGTAAAGGAAGTTCTTCGGTTAAATATTTTTATTGTGAACCAAGATTACTCACAACAGTTAATAAAGAAATTACTATGCCGGAAAGTGTTGTTGATTTTGAATTAACAAACGATAAGTTTTCAGAAGTACAAAGAGCGGCATCCGTTCTTCAATTACCAGATATTGCCGTCAAATCTGCAAATGATGAAATTGAATTAGTAGCATTGGATAAGAACGATTCTACCACTAATACATTTTCTATCACAGTCGGGAAAAATAAAAATAATGCAGAGTTTTCCTTCTACTTTAAAGCAGAAAATTTAAAAATGATTTCTGGTGATTATAATGTAAATATTACTGATAAAATTGTAAGTCAATTTACCAATAATAATTTAGATTTGAATTATTGGATTGCATTAGAATCAGATTCAACATATCAAGGATAATTAAATGTCTGATAGAAATGAATACTTGTGGGTAGAAAGATATCGACCACAAATAATTGACGATTGTATTTTACCTGATTCCATTAAAAATACATTTAAAGATATGGTTAAATCTGGAGAGTCACAGAATTTATTACTTTCTGGAACTGCGGGTTGTGGTAAAACTACAATTGCAAAGGCACTCTGCAACGAACTAGGTTCAGATTATATAATGATTAATTGTTCAGAAGATGGAAACATCGATACACTCCGAACAAAGATTCGGAATTTTGCAAGTACTGTTTCTATGTCTGGTGACAAGAAGGTGGTTATTCTAGACGAATTTGATTACAGTAATGCACAATCAACTCAACCCGCATTGAGAGGATTTATAGAAGAATTTGCAAATAACTGTCGTTTTATTTTAACTTGTAATTACAAAAATAGAATTATCGAACCCATTCATTCCCGATGTACCTGTATCACTTTTACAATTCCAAAAGGGGAAAAACCAAAACTTGCTTCTAAATTTATGGATAGAGCAAAGTGGTTGTTAGAGCAAGAAGGAATTGAGTATGATGAAAAAGTAGTTGCAGAATTAATCATGAAACATTTTCCAGATTTCAGGAGAATGATTAATGAATTGCAAAGATATTCGGTTGCAGGGTCAATTGATATAGGCATTTTAAGTACAATTGGAGATATCAATGTTAAAGATTTAATTTCTTTTATGAAGAATAAAGATTTTACAGGTGCTAGAAAATGGGCAGTTGAAAATTTAGATAACTCTCCAACGGAATTGTTTAGAAAAATATATGATGGATTATATGAGGGGGTTACCTCTTCATCAATTCCACAAGCAATTCTTATATTGGCAGAATATCAATACAAATCTGCATTTGTGGCAGACCAAGAAATTAATCTAGTTGCTTGTGTTGTAGAATTGATGATGGGGTGTGAATTTAAGTAATGAAATTGGGAGAATATTTAAATGCTATAAATCATTCAAAGAAACCTTTAATGGATACAGAGGATGAACAGGCAGAAAAACAATATAATTCATTCATTATAAACAGATGTTTGTCATATTTTATAGATACAGTTTTACATTCTAATCTAATGAACCAATATCATGAAATTTCCACCAAAATGCAATTTGATTATTTGTCTTCTTCTATACGAAAACGAAAACGATTTAGCAAGTGGCTGAAACAAGAGACCGACAATAATTTGGAAATCATCAAAGAATATTTTCAATACTCGAATACGAAAGCAAAAGAAATTTGTGATATTTTAACCGAAGAAGAAATAGAAGAAATCAAGCAATACCTACATCACGGTGGTTAAACTTATAAAGGCATATATAATATAAATTAATTATGATAAATGAATAAAGAGAATATATATGGAAAATGAAGATATTTTTATGGATTTGGGGGTTGAGATTGAACTTAAAAGTAAAGATGACTTTTTAAAAATTCAAGAAACCCTTACCAGAATGGGAGTCGCATCCCGCAAAGAAAAAAAATTATATCAGTCTTGTCACATCCTTCACAAAAGAGGGCAGTATGCTATTATGCATTTTAAGGAAATGTTTGTACTTGATAGGCTAGAAAGCAATTTAAGTGAAGATGATATTGGACGAAGAAATACCATTGTAAAATTGTTATTTGAATGGGGACTAGTTGATGTACCAGACCCAGAAGAATATGAAGAACCCCAGATAAGTGTGAGTAAACTTAAAATTATTTCATACAAAGATAAAGATGATTGGGAATTGATACCAAAATACCATATAGGAAATAGTAGAAAGTAAATTAATATTATATTATGAATACAGAAGTGATAAGTTTTTTTAGTGATGTTGATGACAGAACCTATTATAGTGACCATGCTGATAGGTTAATAACTGAATGCAACGAGTTGGGCATGACATATGATATACAAGAGAAACCTTCTCTTGGAGATTATCAATCTAATTGTTTGAGCAAACCGAAATACATCTTAGATAAATTGAATGAAAAACAAAAACCAATTCTTTGGTTGGATATTGATACTTATGTTCACAAAAAATTAGATATTTTTGATGAAATGGAGAATGTTGACGCGGCATTTGCTACATCGAATGCGAATATATCTGGATTAAAAGCATCACCCTTATATTTTAACAATACAGATAATGCAAGAAAATTAATAGAAACATGGATTGATTCTACACAAAGAATTAAAGATGATAAAATGCACCACTTTGACCATGAACCGTTTTTTGGAATTGTCAATGGTTTTATGAATATCATAAATATTGAATTTGTCGGTGTAGAATATTGTACATGGCCAGGATATACCAATGAAAATACTTTTATTACTATGGGATTAGCAGATTCGGAATCAAAGAAAGAGTCGTTAAGAAAAATGGGTATGGATGAAGACTTTATCGAATGGCAATCGCCAGGGAATGTAAAATGAAAACAAAATTTATTAGTTTTTACTGTGATAGAAATGGTGGAGATTATTATACAAAATGCAAAGACGAACTTCAATCTAGATTAGACGAATTTGAAGCAAATTATCATATAGAAGAATTACCTTCTAGAGAAAATTATATGCTTAATTGTTTAATGAAACCTCAATTTATATTGGATTGTATAAAAAAATTAAACGAACCTGTTATTTGGATAGATATTGATTGTAAAATAAATCAATTACCAACCGAACTTGATTCTATAGAAACAGATATTGCATTAGCAATAAGAGAACATGATTTAAAAACGCCCCATAGTGCATTGTTGTTTTTTAATAATACCGAAAAATCTATTTCATTTCTAGAGGAGTGGAAAGAACTTTGTAAAGGCAAAGAATTAGAGGCATCAGTAGGAAAATACACAAAGGGTGACCACCACCAGTTAATTTTATTGTCGAAAAACAATAAAACTAAACCCACATTTACACTGTTTCCCCCATCGTTGTGTGCAGTAGAAAGTGATGCATCTAAAGTAAGTATTGGTTTGAGTTATGGTGATAGAGATATGGTAAGAGAAAATAAAATGCAAGCACTATACCCACCATTTAGTTTGGAACATGGTTCATCTTGTGCTAAAATTAAACCTAAATTCTTTCACTGGACAAATGACGAACATTATATACAAATGTTTATAGACAATGGGATGATGATGGCACCAACCATTCAACGAAAAGAAAATACATATCGTTTTGGATGGATGTGTGAGTCCAGAGCAATAGTTCCAGAATTATATAATGCATTAAAACTCTCCCCACATTTATTTTTTGAACATTTTGATGCAATTTTTACCTGTGATGATGATTTATTAGGTTTAGATGATAGATTTCGATTTGCTTTGTCGGGAAGTAATCTTCCTTGGACACCATTAAATAAGTTTGGAATTCATGAAAAAACAAAAGTATGTTCTCTTTTAGCATCACCTAAATTGATGACCGAAGGACATAAAATGAGACATAAAACGGCAGAAAAATTAAAAGACGATATTGATATTTTTGGTGGAGTTGCTGGTTCAAAGAAAGTTGGAACGGATGGTGTTGCATCATCGGGACACCCTCCAAAAGAGGAGGCAATTAAAGATTATATGTTCTCTATTACTATAGAAAATGATGTATATAATAATTATTTTACAGAAAAAATAACAGATTGCTTTGCAAACGGCACGATTCCTGTATATTGGGGGTGTCCAAATATAGGTCAATATTTTAATGAAGATGGAATATTATTATTAACCGAAGATTTTGATATTAATAGTTTGACAAAAGAACTATATGATAGTAAAATAGATGCCGTGAAAGAAAACTATGAAAGAGTTTGCAAACTGAAAATGTCTGATGATATATTGTGGGATGAAGTAGCAAAAGTTGTTATAAAATCGGAGATGGAAAAATGAAGGGACTAATTACTTTTAGTTTGTATGGTGATGACCCTAGATATGTGGAAAATGCTGTATTAAATAAACCATTAGCCGAAAAATATTATCCCGATTGGGATATTCGTGTTTATTTTGATGAAACAGTTCCAAAAGAAACAATAGACATTCTTGAAAAACAAGGATGTCAAATTGAGGATATGACATCATCAGATATTAATGGTGTATTGTGGAGATGCTTAGGTGTAGATGATGAAAATTATGATGCGGTAATTGTTCGTGATATTGATTCTCGTGTAAATTATAGAGAATCTCAAGCAGTAAAAGAATGGTTAAACAGCAAAGAGACATTACATTCTATGAGAGATGCTAAAGAACATAATATGTTATTTCAGACAGGTATGTGGGGGTGTAAACCAAAACAAAGGAAATTCTCCATGCAGGAGTGGTTGTCGTTAGCAGAACCGTTAAAGAAAAACACTTACACACATATGTCTGGTTACACTTGGGAAGACCAATTATTTTTGGGTATGTTATTAAATAATCCAGAAACCCATGAAGATGGAGATATTTTAGCACACGATGATTGGTTGAGGCACACAGATAGACAAACTGTAGTACCATTTCCAACCAATCCCAGACCAAAACAACATGTGGGGTATGCATTTTTAGACCCCTCAGAAGAAAGTGAAAAGGATGGATGCGAATGAAAAAGTTTTATATACTTCACCATTTAGGAATGGGCGACCATCTTCATTGTAATGGAATGATACGACACATAAGAGAAACTCTTCTTCCAGAATGGGATATATCTTTATTTTCTTGGCAGAGAAATTTTAAAAATGTTAAGTATATGTATAGGGATGATAATTCTATAGAAGTGATTCCACTTATTGATGATGTAAATGAAATCTTGCAAGTAGAAGACCACATAGTAGGAGAAAAGGATTCTCTTGAAGAACATAAAATGATTTTGATAGGATATTATAATTTTACAAAAATTAAGAATGAAAATCCAGATTATACCTGTGACCAATGTTTCTATGAACAAATTAATATTCCTTATGAATATCGTTTCAGTAAATTTTACTTTGAAAGAGAACCAAAGGAAGAGGAAAGACTTTTTAATAAATTAGTACCAGAAGGAAAAGAATATGTTTTCGTTCACGATAATCCTTCTAAAGGATATATTATTGATATTAATAAAATTGACCCAAAATATGAGGTGATAAAGAATGATATCACCGAAAGTATTTTTCATTTTTCAAAAATATTAGAAAATGCTTCCGAAATTCATTGTATTGAAAGTTCATTTAGATGTTTTATTGAAGGACTTGATACTTCAAAAGCAAAACATTACTTTCATCCCGTAAATACAGAGTTTTCTAAATTTGATGATGATAATTTAGGAACAGGAACATTAAAGGAGTGGACACTTGTCGAATACGAACAACCTTTTAATCTGCTATAATTCTCTTCCCCTTTTCGCAGACCATGTTTTGGATTATCCAGAACAATATTATTCTCAATTTGGAGTAGGAAGATTACATAACCATGATATTTTTAATCCCAAAAAAGTGAAAGATGGTGATATCGTTTGTGTAAAAACGGATTTTATAGACAATGGACTATTCTATAGAGAATTTTTTTCAAAAATAGATGCAAAGTTTAAGATGGTTACTGGAATTTCTTCTCTTCCATGTCCTAGAGGGGAAGGCGCAGAAAAAATGCTTGAAAGCGACAAGTTGAC
>NZEE01000116.1 GCA_002688965.1 archaeon
ATGTAAAGAATGAAAAGAAATACGAACCATTAGAAGTCATACAGAATTATGCAAAACATAAATCAATTATCGGTTGGGATTGGAAATAATGTCAGGAGATTGTTACGAAGCAAATGGAAGACATTTATTAAATCAGGGCTTTGTAGATAAAGCAGGCGGATATGTTTTAGTTCACGGAGTTGCTATCTTAAAAACAGATGGGAAACCATTTGGACATTGCTGGATAGAGAAGAGTAATGCTGTTTATGATTATTCTAATGGTAGAAGTATTAATATACCAAAAAAAGTATTTTACGCCTTAGGACAAATGCCTGTTAAAGGATACAAGAATTATAAATATAAGTTTGAAGATTTAAGAAAACGAGTAGCTAAATATGGACATTGGGGTCCTTGGGATTCTAAACCACCAAGATAGGAGATATGATGAAAAAATTTCCAATAGATAGTAAAAATGAGATAGGAAGGAAAAATGTTAAAGTTTCTTCTACTATAATGAACAATTTATATGAGAGTAAGTTGAGAGAAATAATTAGGGAAATTTTAAGAAATAAAAAATGATAAAATTAAAAGATTTAATAACAGAACGGGAAGACTTTCAATACATAGCATCTGAGTTGGTAAAGAACTATGGATTGAGATCTAAGGTCAAATTCGGAACAGGAAAAGATTATGCAGATTATGTTCCTGAGACAGATACAATAAAGTTAAGAACAAATTATCCCAACGTGAAACAATTCCTAATAACAGTTTTACACGAGATAGGACACGCATTGGACGCACAGAAATTAGGTCATAAAAAGTTTGTAAAAAAGTATAATCAAGCCGGAACAGTAGCAGCCCACGGAGGTCTCGATCCACACGACGATAATAAATGGGAAAAAAGAGCTGAGAATTGGGCCAAACAAGAAGTTAAAAAATGGATAGATAAGTTTTAGAATTAGGAGAAATAAAATGGTCATATTAGGATTGGACGTATCCACGAATACGATAGGATACGCATATATAAAAAACAAAAAGA
Source organism: archaeon (assembly GCA_002688965.1). The sequence goes on from NZEE01000116.1 coordinate 1,019, forward strand.
TACTCGACATGGGTTTCATTGATATATCAAAGCAAGATACATTCAAAGATAAGGCGTATCACGCAATGGGAGTACTCGATGATAACCCAAATATGGAAAAGACTGAAAAGATAATAGTCGAAGACAGTCTTTCTGGTTTCATGGGTGGAAAGACTCGAATGCAGACAATAATTAAATTAGCAAAATTCAATGCAGTGTTCTGTTTCGTAATGGAATGGCGATATGATGTCAACGTCGAACTCATCAACCCCAATACTGCAAGAAAAGCTGTATTCGGAAAAGCGAGGGTAAAAGGCAAACCAGCAAAAGAATATGTCAAGGAACAAGTTGATAAAAAGTTTAAACCAAACGGATTTATTAAAATGAACAAAAGAGGAAATCCAGACAGGAGAAATATTGATGCATATGATGCGCTTGTTTGCGCGTTTTCATCATATAAAACGTAATTTTGCAATTTTTTAAATATATTTATATTATATGTATCAGAAAGGTTTACTCTTAAATAATTTTCAAAGACTTTTAGGAAATTATTACAAACATAAAAATGACATAGCTTTTCACTGTCCGTTTTGTCATCATCATAAGAAAAAACTAAATATAAATTTAGAAAATCAGAAATGGCATTGTTGGGTTTGCAATGCGAAGGGCAGAAAATTTATACATCTTTTAAGAAAAATCAATGCGCGAAAAGACATTATTGATGAAATATTAAAAAATATAGGAGAGTATAGAAATTATAATAACGACAAAAGCGAAAAAACACAATATGATGTATCATTGCCCAAATGTTTCAAGCCGCTGTGGAAAAAACATAATTGCTTAGTATACAAGCATGCGATTAAATACTTAAACAATCGAAAAATCAAAGAGAAAGATGTGCTCAGATACGGAATAGGATATTGTTCAGATGGAGAATTTGAAAATAGAATTATAATTCCGTCTTATGACGAAGAAGGTAGATTAAATTATTTTATTGCTCGTGATATGTTTCCAAATAGCAAATTCAAATATAAAAATCCTAATATTCCAAAAGATACTGTCGTATTTGAGTTATTTATAAATTGGAACATGCCAATAATTTTATGTGAGGGAGTATTTGATGCGATAGCTATAAAGAGAAATGCAATTCCATTGCTTGGAAAGTTCCTTTCAAAGACATTGGTAAAAAAAATAATCCAGAATCAAGTTAAAGAGGTGTATATCGCGCTAGATGATGATGCAAAGAGTGACGCAATAAAACTATCAAACTTTTTAATGAACTATGGAATAAAAACATATAGACTTAAGTTGAAAGAGAAAGATCCGTCTGAGATGGGATTCAAAAAATTTTGGAAATTATTAAACGACACAAAAGAATATTCATTCTTTCAGTCGATAAAGGACAGACTCTATGATTAGAACTATTGCGCACTTAGCAGATATACACATAAGAAAGCTTAGACGTTTTGTTGAATATAGAGAAGTTTTTGGAAGACTGTATAAACAGTTGAAAAAATTAAATCCTGATTTAATTTATGTAGCGGGAGACATTGTCCACGGAAAACTCGATACATCACCAGAAGAAACAAGACTAGTGGCAGATTTCTTTTTAACATTATCAAGCATATCAGAACTCATCGTTATACCAGGAAATCATGACTGTAATTTAAACAATAGGTCAAGGGAGGACACGCTATCGCCTATAATTGATTTAGTAAAAAAAATAAATCCAAATATTAATTACTGGAAACAGAGCGGAAAATATACAATAGATAACGTTGATTTTGGTGTAATGTCTATTTTCGATAGAGATAAAAATGGCAATCAGATATCTCATAATTTGCCTGATCCTGGTGATCTAGAAAATGAACATAGAATTGCTTTATTTCATGGAGGAGTTGGCACGTTTATAGTAGACACAGGTTTAAAGATGACTGATAAAAATGTATCAACTAAGACATTCAGAGGATATAATATTGCTATGCTGGGTGATATACATAAACGACAATTTTCAAATGATGAAAAAACAATAGGATATCCTGGAAGTTTAATTCAACAAAATTTTGCAGAAGATCCTGAAAAAGGTTTTTTATTGTGGGATTTAGAAACTAGAACTTCAACATTTCATAAAGTAAAAAATGACTATGGATTCAAAGTCGTTGAAGTAAAAAACGGAAAGATACAGCCATCAAAGACTAATAAGAAAAAATTTGAAAAGACATTCATTCCCAAAAAAGGAAATATAAAAATAAAATATTGGGATACTTCTCTTGAATCAATAAAAGATTTGCAGCTAGATTTGAGAAAAAAATATCCAAAGTTAAAAGAAATAAAGGTAGAAAAACAAGATACATTTTCTATAGACAAAAATAATAGAATAAACAGGATTGACATAGGAGATGTAAGCGACGTTGCATACCAGAACAATCTCATTTCAGAATTTCTGATTAAACAAGTTAAAAATATAGATGAAAAAACAATAGATAGAATTTGCAAAATAAACGAGCAGACAAATAATTCTCCAGAAATTTATAATGGCGATGTAACAAGAAATATAGATTGGAAAATAAAATCATTTGAATTTGATAATATGTTTTCTTATGGAGAAGGAAATAAAATTAATTTTGAAAAATTAAATGGCTTAATAGGCGTTGTCGCGCCGAATCATTCGGGAAAATCGAGCCTATTAGATGCTGTTTCGTACACAATTTATGATACGTGCTCTAGAGCTTGGAAGGCAATTGAAATTTTAAATAAAAGAAAAAAGAGATTCAAAGCTAAATTGAATCTTGAAATAAATGGCGAGAGTTATTGGATTGAAAGAACAGGAGAGTTAAAAAGTAGAAAAAATAGAAAAACAAAAAAAATAACATATTTCTGTCCTGTTGACGTTAAATTTTATATGGAAGATGGCGACGAGATAATCGATTTAACAGGAGCTGCCAGAAGAACAACGCAATATGGAAGTGGCACAAATGAAGAGATAAGAAAAATATTAGGAACATTTGATGATTTTATTCTCACGTCACTATCGTTGCAGACAAATGGAATAAATTTCATTGATAAAAAACAATCTGAAAGAAAACAGATATTATCTCAGTTTATGGATATAGAGATATTTGATCAGCTATATGAAATCGCAAAAAGCGACAGCAATGAAGAGCGCGCTGTTTTAAAGACATTTCAAAAGAAAGACAGCTATTCTGAACTAGCTATAGCAGAACAAAAAATATTAGATGAAGAAAACAATGAAAAAGATATTTTAAATAAAAAAAGTATTTTTGAGAATAAAATAAAAGAACTTTCAGATAATAAATTAAATCTAACAAAACAATTATACAAAATAGATGAAACAATTAACATAGGCGAATTAACTAAAGAATTAGATATAAAACAAAGAAAGCAGATTGATGTAGACGAGCAATTAAAAAATGACGTCGAGTATAAAGAGACGCTAAGACCGCTATATTTAGAATATCATAAAAAATTATCTAAATTAGACGAAGATAAAATTCAAAATGATTATGAAGAATATAAATTAATTTTAAGTAAAAAATCATCTATAGAATCTAAAATTGGGATTTTGCAATCAAATATAAAATCTATAAAATCGCATCTTGAAGATTTAGATAAATATGAATATGATCCAAGTTGTGAATTCTGCACTAACAATGGGAAAGAACAGATTAAGAATAAAAAAGATTTAAATCAAAAATCAAAAGACTTAAAAGGCAAATATGATGTTATTTCAGTAAATCACGAACAAATTATATCAAAATTAGAAAAAATAGAATATGTTGAAGATTTAAAAGAAGAATATGATAGACTACACAATGATTTAAATCAGATACAACACGACGCAGTTAAAATAGGCGGAAAAATATCGACAAAAGAAGAGAAATTAAATTCATTAGACAAAGAAACAGAAACAATAAATGAGAAAATAAATCAATATTACAAAATTGAAGAAAAAATAAAAAACAATAAAAAAATAAATTTAGAAATTTCAAATATAAGCGAAGAATTGTTTTTTTTAGAAGAAGAATTTGTTAAAAACGAGAATGAATATAAAAAAAGCCTATCTAGTCTTTCAGTGTTGACAAATATAAAGATGCAATTAGAAAAAGATATACAAAATTTAATCAATATAGAACAAAAAATATTAGATTATGACTTATATTTACTTTCGATATCTAGAGATGGCATTCCTTATGAGCTGATTTCAAAAACTATTCCTATAATAGAAAAAGAAGTAAACGATATATTAGATAATATGATGGTTGGTTTTACAATAAAAATGGAAATGGAAGGAAAGAATATAGACACATATATTTGCTATGGAGAAAATCAATGGAATTTAGAATTGTCTAGCGGAATGGAAAGATTTGTGTCAAGTCTCGCAATTAGAATAGGATTAATAAATGTATCAACACTTCCAAGACCAAATTTTCTTGTTATAGACGAAGGATTCGGAACATTGGATAGTGATAATATAGCTAACATGGGAAGGGCGTTTGGTTATTTGAAAAATCAATTTGATTTTGTTATGGTAATAACTCATCTAGACGTGATAAAAGATTATATGGACATTCTTATTCCCATAGAAATAACCGACAAGAAACATAGCAAAGTTGTTTTAGTTTAAATAAAAGAATCTTCATATATTTATAATTGTTAGAATGTATATGAATTTCTATGGAGATATCTTTTGGCTCATAATAAAAAATATTCAGATTTTAAAAATCTTTTAGATTTTAAGGCGGATTTTGAAGACGATTCAAAAAATCCGATATTCCTACAAGTAGGCGGTGCGAGTACTGATAAAGTATTTGGTTTTGGAAAACATTCATTTAGATTAGTTTTTAACAATGAAATTCTTGATGACAACACTCGACTAAAGCAAAACGCACCCGTCTTCATAGAAGCCTATGACGTTGATGGAAAACCAATATCAACAGATATAGCATCAAATGTAGATCCGACAGATATCGATGGAACTGGATTGTTTTATATCTGGATCGAAAAAAATCCACTACGAACAACTGAAGAAACTACTGATGGAATAGGAAGCTTAGTTCTCGCTTCTGTTCTCACAACAGCTCCAGAAGCTTCATACGACGATTTATACGATGTTACGTATAAACAAGTAGTTCCTATAAAAATAAATACAAAAGCTCTAAATACGTCTGCCATTGTATTTAAAGATACAGATATACTTCAATTAAGCTCTAGCTTTTCGTCTAGCCTAGAAGGCGATTTGACTGGAGCAGAACATGATAGGGGCTATCTTACTATTAGTGCTAGCGAAATGCATGTATACGGGGGAAAAGTCGATTCAATAGAATTGAGTTATTTAGAAGAAAGAGCAAGAAACGAAGATTTTAAAATTCTAAATATATACCCGCTAACTGGAAGTAACTTTGAAATAACTGCAAGTGAATCTGATGGTTTATCACAAATTTCTGATGAACAAAAAATACCGATTCCAAAAGACATAAGAAGATCGGGAAATGTTAAATTCAGATTACGATTCATAAATCCTGCTGGAGAATATGCACAAGATTTAGTCAGAAATAGAAATGTTGAAGTTACATCTTCTTACCTCTATATCTCGGGATCTCCCTTTATTTTAGAAGAAGACGACAATATATTAATGGGAGCATTCTCGTCTAGAGGATACAAAGGATTCACGAGCGCATCAGCTGGTTCTGGTTCAGGGTTTTTATTATATAGTGGATCTAATTTATCAGATATTACTGGCGATTATTCAAATGGCGGTGTAGGATTAGAATTAGTTAGTCATAGCGGAAGTTATTTTAGATTCAGAACAAATCCTGCTGAATTAGACATAAGGACAGATTCATTTTTTGTCGGAAACGAGAATGCTCAGTACATAAGCGCAAGCGGTGGATTCATAGAAATTTCATCTTCTGCGTTTCATCTGTCATCAAGCGGAGACGTCACGCTATCAGGCTCAGTAACAGCCACTAGTGGATACATAGGAGATTGGCAAATTATTGATGGAAAGTTAAGCGGAAGCAACATCACTATGGACGCGACTCTTTCTCAAATCTACAAGACAAACCAAGGACCAGGTTCAGATTCATCTGCGACATTTGATCAATTAAGAGATGAATATTATATAGATTTTACACCAAGCGGCTCTGGAGATCCCGCTGGAACTAATTATTATATCAAAATGGGTCCAAATATGATGGTTGACAAGACGGGTGTATTAATCGCGAGTGGCGCAATATTTGAAGGAACAATTACTGCCTCTGCTGGATTCTTAGGAGGATTCGTAATAGATTCAGCTTCTATACACTCATCAGATAACAGTGTTTTCATTTCTGGGTCACCGAGTACAACTGGGTATTTTATAAGTAGTTCAGCTTTTAATGTAAAAAGCGGAGGAGAAATAACTGGGTCTCAAGTATCATTTACTGGTGGCAGAATAGGCGGCGTGCTAATATCAGATACAAAACTATACTCAGAAGCAAACTGGTGGTCGATTTCATCTTCTAATGAGCACAGAGACCCCGTGAGTTTTATTTCTTCAAGCAACTTTAAGGTATCTTTAGGCGGAACTATAACTGCAAGCGCAGGAAAAATTGGTGGCGCATCAATAACAGATTCAAAATTATCTTATACAAATGTTTGGGCGATTTCAGCGTCAAACAATCGATTCGATGATGTATCTTTTATTTCTTCAAGCAAATTTAAAGTAAGCGCGGGAGGTCAAGTAACAGCTTCATCGATACGATTAACAGGAACTGAAGCTAGCCCGATACAGATTGTAGATGATACAAATCAATCTGTAAATTTCATGTTTACAGATGCAAAAGGAAGGCTAAAATTTGTAGATTCTAACAAAAAAGATATCCTTACAGTTTCGTCGGGAGATTCTATAGATTCTCTGCATGGAGAAAAAGCATTAAGTTTCGGAGCAGAATCAACTGGATCAGGAAAAGAATCAATAGCATTCGGATCAAAGGCTAAAGCTACTGATTCTTCATCTGTAGCAATAGGATTGGAGTCTGAGGCAAATTCTATTGGATCAATTTCAATTGGGAAACAATCTAAAAATTTTGGTATAGACAGTGTAATACTTGGGACTCGGAACAAAATAAGCGGTTCAACCCCCTCAGGATCTGTCGTGATAGGAACGCTTTCAACAGGTTCTGCTGATTATACAGTAGCAATTGGTTATAATGTCCATTCTGCAAACACCTCTTCAATTGGAATAGGTAAAAATGTTGAAAATTATAGTTTAGAAGGTGCTGTCATAGGAGCAGGATCGAAAATACCTTATGGAAAGTATTCAACTGCTTTTGGCCCAAGTATTTATGTTAGTGCAAGTTATGCTGTAGC
>NZEE01000117.1 GCA_002688965.1 archaeon
ATATTACCAGGAATGATAATTTGGTTTTCTTATACTGAAAAAGATATTACTGATCCAGAACCAATTATTCTTGCCTTATGGTTAGATTATAAAGGTAGAAAAGGCGGTAGTAATTTATTACATGGAATAAATTTAAATTATTTAAGGTCTGGAGAAATTAAGGGGCTATTCAGTATATTAGAAAGTAGATTTGATGTATCTGTTGTTGAAGATGAACCTGGAGGACTAACTGATATACCTTACACAAGAGTAGCATTACCTGGAGATTTTAATAAAAGACCTACAGCCGCAGACAAACAAAAACTTAAAATAGCACTATATGAGCGAAGTTTAAAAGATAAATTTGGTTATTTAGGTATAAGTTTTAGATCATATAAATTAAAGAAAATGAAAAATATACGATTAGTTAACTTTAAGTATAAATAAAATGAATATAAGTTATGGTATTACAGTCTGTAATGAGGCTGATGAATTAAATAGGTTATTAGAAGTTCTTATTCACAAAACTGATGAAGAAGATGAAATAGTTATTTGTGTTGATGGAGATGATGATGGAGTTAGATTTGTATTAGATTCTTGGACTCAACAGTATGCACATTCTAAAACTATAAAAGTATATCAAAGAACACTTAATAAAGATTTCGCTGCTCAAAAGAATTCGGTAATAGAGAATTGTAGTGGTGATTATATATTTCATTTAGATGCAGATGAGTATCCACATGAAATACTACTTTCACAGATAAAACAAATATTAGAGGTAAATGAAGTAGATTTAGTATGGTTGCCAAGAGTAAATACAGTTGAAGGTATTACTAATGAACATTGTGTTAAGTGGGGGTGGAGAATTAATGATAAAGGTTGGATTAACTATCCAGATTATCAAGCAAGAGTATTTAAACGTTCAAAAGATATTAAATGGATAAGACCAGTTCACGAGTATATAACTGGTAGTAAAACATATGCACATTTACCACCACAAGAAGAATTATCGTTATATCATCCAAAAACAATAGATAAACAAGAACAACAGAATAGAAAATATGCGGAGATGATGTAATATGTTATCTGTAGTACAAAGCGTTTATAATCTAAATCCATTAATTAGTTTATCTGCTCAAACTACTATCGTGGCGTTAGATACATTGGGCATCGATTATCAATATATATTATTTAATGATAGCGGTGATAAGGATATAATAAAACAGATACCAGAGTATATTAAAGCACATAAAAATTTTGAATATCACTATTCAGATTTCAATTATGGTTACAAAACTGCACCAGGAGGTTTTATTGGCGCCATAGATTTAATAAAACATAAATATGTTCATCAGACAAATCAAGATGACTTTTATACTTCAAGTTTTTATAGTTTAGCATTAAAACATTTAATGATAACTGATAAGCAATATGCAGCTATAGTTACAAATTGCTATCATGTTGATGAAGAATTTGAGATATTAGCAATTCCATTGCCACAAGATGGAAAATCTATAAATGAAGCGTGGGGAAATCCCAATTTCATGTTTAATTGGATGTTTGGTATCGAAGAAAATAAATTAACTACATCGAATAATTTTGTGTACTTTCCAGGTACAATATACAAAAAAGAACTATATTCAACAATAGGAAAACCTGACATCAAAAATTTTGGTGGTTCTGCTGATTTTGAATATTGGGCTAGGGCAGTTTTTAATGGTTATAAATTTGCATATTTAAATTTACCAACTTGGTTATATATGAAAAGTCAATATTCACATAGTGCACTTGATAATGAGGGTGAAAATACGAGACAAAAGATATACAATCCAAGAGTAAAAGAAAAGTATGAACTATTGTGGAAGAATAATAGTTACAAAATAAGAAATAAACCACAAATAACGGAAGATATTTTATGGGATTAATGGTATGAATATTTTAGTTACCGGAGGAGCAGGTTATATTGGCTCAATAACAGCTAATCAGTTGAATAGTCTTGGACATAATGTTATCGTCTTAGATGATTTATCAGAAGGAAAGAAAGAGGCAGTTCAAGATATTAAATTATATTGTGGTAGTTATAGTGATGAACAATATGTTTTTGACATATTGACTGATAATAATATTGATACAGTTATGCATTTTGGAGCTTCTGCAAATGTAAAAGAATCAACTGAAAAACCAGAACTTTATTATGATAACAATGTAACAGGTACATTACAATTGTTAAATGCGTGTAGAAAGTATAGATCAAAAATATCAAATTTTAAATTTATACTCTCATCTACAGCTGCTGTTTATGGTATTGCAGATAATATGCCTATCTATGAAGATACACCACACTGTTCACCATGTAATCCGTATGGTTGGTCTAAATTAATTATCGAACAAGTGTTAGAAGATTACTATAATGCATACGGTGAAGAATATTTGATATTTAGATATTTTTGTGCTGCAGGTGCTACAGATTTAAACGGAGAATCAAGAAAATCAAAAGAGACACATTTAATTCCATTAACAGTAGAGTCAGTTATTAATACAGATAAAGTAATGTACATATATGGGGATGATTTTAATACATCAGATGGTACTGGAATCCGTGATTATGTGCATGTGTGCGACATAGCAAAGGCACATATTTCTGGTATGATACACTGGGATATAGTTAAAAATAATGTGTATAATCTTGGTACTGATAATGGATATAGTGTTAAAGAAGTGATAGAAAAAGCTAATAAATTATTTAATACAACTATAAAAACAGAAGTAACAGATCAAAGAGCTGGTGACCCTGCTACACTAATTGCCAATAATGAAAAGTTTTTTCAATATTTTGGATGGAAAATGTCTATGACTCTTGAAGATATGTTAACATCTGCTTATCTTTGGAGAATGAATAAAAGGTATTAATATGTTAGTATCATCGTGCCCATTAAGAATATCGTTACTAGGAGGATCTACAGACTTAGAAGACTTTATAGAAGAAAATAATTCAGGACAAGTTATTAGCTTTCCAGTAAATTTATACACCTATGTTGCCATAAATGAGAGACATGATGATATTTTTTTAATTCAATATGCCAAAGAAGAATCTGTTTCAAATATTTCTGAAATAAAAAATGATGTAGTTAAAGTTGTATTGGAATATTTCAATGTAAATTCACCTCTTACTATTACGCTAACTGCTGATATACCGTCACATGGGTCAGGTTTGGCTGCATCATCATCATTTATGATTTCAATGATAAAAGTTATATCATCGTATAAAGGTCTTAATTTAGGCGATATGGAAATATGTAATTTGGCATTAAAACTTGAGCGACAATTTAATCCATTAGTAGGGAGACAAGATACAGTAGGTTGTGGCATTAAAGGATTTAAGCATTTATTTTTTAATAAAAAATCTAATTTATCTCGGATAAAATTATACAATCACTCGTATTTTGAAAATTTTAGTTTTCAGTTAATTTCAGCCGGTCAAGGCAGAAAATCAACAGATGTGTTAAAATCTTTACAATTAGATAAACGGATATGTTTATATGAAGATGTAGATGCAGGCGATAAGTCTATACAGGCTGGTAATTATGATGAATTGAATAGTTTAATACTAGAGACTTGGATTAAAAAGAAGGAAACTTCTTCCTTGATAGTTAACTCTGATGTTTTAAAAATTGAAGAAAAGATAAAGTCTTTAATGAATAGTGGTGTAGTTTCTTATAAATTGTGTGGTGCCGGAAATGGGGGGTACATGCTTGTTGTAAAACAAAAGGATTCTAGTTTTGATCTTCCAGGTATTAATGTTAATATTGATAATAGGGGACTTTCATTATGGAACTTATGAGTTGTCCAATTTGCACATCAGACAAAGTATATAAAACATTTAAAGATAAAAAATCTAAAATAGTTGTAAATGTTTGTAAAAATTGTTATATGATATATCAGCAAAAAAATCCTGAAGTAAATTATTATGAAATTCCATGTAGAATACAAGAAAATTTCGATATGCATGCACGAACTGTTGCTGATTATATACTTGAATTTGCAAACCCATCTAAAGATATAAATTCTATATTAGAAATTGGATCACATTCACATCTTACATTATTTTATATGAAAAAGTATTTTAATAATGACATCAGGTTATGCGGTTTGGACTTACCAAAAACCCCTAAAGATACTGGGACAAAAATGGTATTAGGCATAGAAATGATTCATAATAACTGCATAGATAGTGGATGTTCGAGCGACATTAAAGACTTATTAAATTCAACGTCGTTTGATTTTATATTTTGTAGACATACATTAGAACATTTTCAGAATCCAGCAAAGGCCGTAAGTAATGTTTATAATATCCTTTCTAATGATGGTATTGCTTTCTTTGAAGTTCCAAGTTTTTTTTGGACAGAGGTAAACGGTGTAAACACATATCATCTAGAACATTTATTATATTTTACAAAAAATACGATATCTAGATTATTTACTGATGCAGGATTTAAAATTTTAAAAATAAAAGAAAGCAAGTACTGGGGCAATATAAAAATTCTTGTTCAAAAATTAAAATCAAACGAAACTGTGATCCATTATAAACCTAAAAATGATATGAAACTAAAGTGGTACTATAATCTTATTCGCCCGTTGTTTATTTTTATTAAAAAAATAAAGACGGTGGGACAGAATCAATAGGCAATAAGATGAAACTAACAGAATTACAAATTACTATACAAGATATAAAGATTCGTTCTTTTGAACTAGAAAAAATTATTGGGCACCATAGAAAAATAATCATCATAGGTAATGGTGGTAGTAATGCAGTAGCTTCTCATATTGCACAGGATTATACAAAAATGTTAGATAAAGAAGCAATATCGTTTTCAGACCCTTCACGTTTAACTTGTTATATTAATGATTATGGTAGAGACCAAGCCTATGTAGAATTTTTAAAGGACTTTGTAGATAAAGAAACTCTTGTCATATTGATTTCTTCTTCTGGTAATTCAATGAATATATTTAATTGTGCTGTTTATTGTGAATCCTTAAATATTCCAATGATATTATTATCAGGATTTGATAAGGATAATAAACTTAATTCATTCAATGGCGGTAAATTGAAATATTGGGTAAATTCGCACGACTATGGAGTCGTAGAGTCATCCCATCTAATATTTTTACATTCTATTTTAGGTGAAGATGAAACGAGGGGTATTATTGCTGGGGCCTTCGATGTTATACATCCCGGATATATTAGAATGTTTGAAGATGCTAAAAATTATTGTGGACATTTGACTGTAGCTCTCCATGAAGACCCATCAACCGAGAGGGATAACAAGTTACAACCTATTCAAACGGTAGAAGAACGGAAAATGATTCTTCTCGGCATGAAAAATGTTGATGATGTTGTAACCTATAAAAGAGAAGAACAATTTCATGATTATCTAAAGAGCGGTGATTACCATGTTAGATTTTTAGGAACAGATTATATGACTAAAAAATATACTGGATCAGACATACCTATTACTATTGTTTGGTTAGATAGAGAAAATCATGCGTATTCTACAACAAGACTAAAAAAACAGATATACCAATCTGTGAATGACATGATGAAAATAACACTTGAGTTTGATTGAAGATGAAAGTAAAACTTCACCATACTTTAAATTATAATACTGAAGAAGCAATAGCTCTCAATAGTGAGCCCAAATATTGGGAGTATTTCCAAGATGACAATAGTCCAATTCATATATTTTATGATACATTATTACCTTTAGCCAAAACTATAAAATGTAAAAAGAAAATAGCTATTATACATGAAACTCCAGCAATATACGAACATGCTGATATTAACAGTAATTATAAGATATTTAACCCACATAGATATTTAAAACAAAATCCAGAGTTATTCGATCTTGTTCTTTCACCTTATTCATATATAAAAGAAATTGTAGGTGAAGAAAAATGGCTATGGCACCCTACAACAGATACTTTCTTAAAAGAAGAAGATTTTGGATTTTATGAAAAATCTAGATTATTATCAATAATAGCATCCCATAAAACATGGACAGTAGGTCAGAGGTTACGCCATGAAATTATAAAACAATTTGGAACAGAAATGGATATTTATGGAAATGGATATAATACAATATTAAATGATATTGGTTATGGTAGTAAAGTTCAGGCGCTGGGTCCATATAGGTTTACTATCGCAGTTTCAAATACAAATGAAGATGATTACTTTTCAGAAATTATTACTGATGCTTGTTTGGTGGGAACTATTCCTATATTTTGGGGAACTTCTAATATAGGAAAATATATGAATGAAGAGGGAATTTTATCATTTGAAACTTTGGATGACTTGGGTATTATACTAAAATCTTTATCTAAAGAATTATATAATTCAAAAATAAAAGCAGTTGAGGATAATATGAATCGAGCAAAGAGCTTTAAGAGCGGTTTGGATTGGGAATATTTAAATTACCAAAAGGAAGTATTTAGTATTTAGAGTATGATATATGAAATTAAGTAAAACATATAACGAATTGATTGATTTGAGAAAACTGATAATAGAAGCAGCTTATCATGCAGGTCATGGACACATACCAAGTGCTCTTTCTATTGTTGAAATATTAGTAGCTATTGACAGAATCAAGACAGAAGATGATATATTTGTATTAAGTAAAGGACATGGATGTTTGGCGTACTATGCGTATTTAGTTCAAAAAAATATTATAACTAGAGATGAATTAAGAAATTTTGGCAAAAAAGGTAGTAAACTTGGTGGTCATCCAGACAGAAACAAAATTAAAGAGGTATATGCTTCAACTGGATCACTTGGACATGGATTTCCAATAAGTGTAGGTAGTGCATTAGCTAGAAAAATACAAAATATACCTGGTAGAGTTATTTGTTTAATTGGAGATGGTGAATCAAATGAAGGAACTATTTGGGAATCCTGTATGGTAGCTTCTAAAAATAAATTAAGTAATTTAGTGTGTATTGTTGATAATAATAATTCTCAAATTAGGTCATTACCAGCCGAAAATTTGAGTAAAAAGTTTCTATCATTTGGATGGGAAGTATGGGATATAGATGGACATGATATTAAAATGATATCTAGAGCCATTACAGACTGTAATTCTAATGAGAAACCAATAGCTGTTATTGCTAATACAATTAAAGGTAAGGGAATAAGTGATATAGAAAATGATATGTTTGCATGGCATCATAGAGCACCAAATGATGGTGAATATAAAAAATTTATAAAGGAAATAGATGAGAGCTGAATTTGCAAAGATATGTCTTGATTTAGTAAAGAAAGATAAAAAGGCTGTTGTTATGGTTGGAGATATAAGTCATTTTTTACTACGTCAAGTTGAATCATATTCTCCAGATAGATTTTATAATATTGGGATATGTGAACAAACTATGGTTAGTATGGCAAGTGGAATGGCAATTGAAGGTATGAAGCCTATTATACATACAATTGCTCCATTTCTTGTTGAAAGATCATATGAACAAATAAAAGATGATTTGGGATATCAACATACAGATGTAACTATTGTTACTGTAGGTGGAGCTTACGATTATTCAGATTTGGGTTGTACGCACCATTGTTATGGTGATATAGCGTTAATGCGATTAATACCTAATATGGAAGTTTATGAACCAGGTACTCCGAAAGAATTAAGAGATTTGTTTTTTCAGACTTGGGGAAGTGGAAATCCAAAATATTTTAGATTGTCTGCACATACACATAGTCAAGATGTTGATGTAAATGTGGGGGAAGTAAATGTGATACGTGAGTCAATTGATGGTAGATGGGTTTTTGTAACTGGTCATTTATTAGATGATGTTATGTGTGATCCTAATTGTGGAATTATTTATGTTACCACTTTACATAATATATCTAAAAATTCTGTTGAAAATTTAAATAGATTGTTTAATAAATCATTTACCAGTTTGACTGATTTATATTCAGTAGAGAACCATTCTAAAATTGGGGGATTGGGTGATTTGATAAGTGATACATTTAATTTACCAGTAAAGAGAGTTGGATTAGATAGAAAGTTTATGACAAGTTACGGTTCTTACGAAGATTTGAGAGAAGAATTTAATATGAGTAAGGATAAAATTTTGAGGTTAATTAATGAATAAGTGTGATGTATCTGATTTTAAAAATAAAACAATACTAATTACAGGTGCTAATGGTCTTATAGGCAGTACATTGGCAGAATATATTTGTGGTATAAATGATAAAAATAATTTAAATATAAAGTTAATTCTAACATCATTAAGTAAAATTGAAAATTTAAGTAAAATAAATCATTTGGTATCTAAAAATTATGTTGAATATATATCACACGATTTTTCGTATCCTTTTGCCAAGTATAACATTTCAAATTCTTTGGATTATGTTTTTTATTGTGCGGGATATGGACAACCTAAAAAATTTAATGAAAATTTTGAAGAGACTTGTTTTGTAAATACTGTTGGATTAAATTCGATATTAAAACAAGTTAAAAATACCGATTGTACTGTATGTTATATGAGTTCAAGTGAAATATATGGAGAGAGTGGTCCTTCAATAAAAGAATCTAATATGGGTAAGTATAGTGTAGAAAATAATAGGTCTATATACATAACATCCAAAAGATTGGGCGAATCAATAATGTTAAAGTATAAAGATTTTGTTGATATAAAAATAATGAGAGTTTCATTAGCATATGGTTCTGGAATGAAATGGACAGATGATAGAGTGATGCAAGATTTTATCAGAAAGTCACAGAAAGGTATTATAGATATGTATGATGAAGGAACAGATGTTAGGTATTATAATTATATAGATAATTGTATAGAAATGATTTTAAATGCTACTTTAAATGGAAAAGAATATATATATAATATAGCCAATAACATTGAACAGACAACAATTTATGAATTGGCTAAGTCTGTACAATCTATATTTAATCCTACTTGTAAAATCATTCGTGGAGGCAAAAAGAAATCCAATAGTCCTGATATTGTTAGTATGAACATAGACAGATATACTAAAGAATTTGGTACACCTAAATTTTGTACTTTGAGTGATGGGTTAAAATTGATGAAGGAAAATTTTAAAAAGAAAGGTTTACTATGAAAAAAATAATATATAAAGACTTTGAAAAGGCTTTTAATACAAAATTAAGTAAAAAAGTAATAGATGAAGTTAGTAAAGTAAATTTTCAATATAGTGAACTTAGTATTTTAGAAAAAGAAAATGTTATTTTAGATATATTAAAAACTTTAGATGATTCAAAAGTTAAAAAGTCAGGACCACATAGAATTGATGATTGGATAAGTGGGTGGAATGAAAATAATGGTGAATTTAATAAAACATTATCATTTTCTTCTTTAATACCAAAATATTTTGGTAAACTACCTTATGTTAGATGGAATAGAGAATTCATAAAACCTAAATCAAAAAGCTTTGAATATGATATGGTTAGAATTTTACAATATTGGTTATTTGAAAAATATTTTAGTGAAGTAGATAATGTTTATGAATTTGGGTGTGGGACAGGTCATAATTTATTTAGAGTAAATGAAATAAATTCAAATGCATCACTCTATGGTTTAGATTGGGCGGTTTCTTCACAACAAATATTAAAGAATATAAGTAGTAAAATGGATATTAATATAAAAGATTTTAACTTTAATTTTTTTAATATTGATAAAACTTTTAGTATTAATAGAAACTCTGCAATTTTTACTTTTGTTTCATTAGAGCAGATAGGGAGTAGATATGAGAGTTTCATTCAATATTTGATAGAACAAAAACCTAAAATTTGTTTACACATAGAACCAATGGGTGAGTATCTTGATTTAAAAAATTTAAATGATTATTTAAGTTTAAAATATTTTGAAAAAAGAAACTATATAAAAGGATTAAAAAATTATTTACTTAAATTGAGCGATATGGGGGAGATAGAAATACTTCAAGACCAGAGAAGTAATATTGGTAGTTTATTTGTTGACGGATATTCAATAATCGCTTGGAAACCTAAAGGGGTTTGATAATGGAAAAAATATATTCAAAAATTAATGGTGAACTATTACATATAATACATAGATTAGATGATATGGTGGAATCTCGTATTGATGTAATACCAGATGATAATTTTTTACAGTTAGCGGCACTAAAAATGGAAATGGGTAAAACTTTTAGACCACACAGACACATATATAAACCTGTAAATTATGATAAAACTATAGCACAAGAAAGTTGGATAGTTATTCGTGGAAGTGTTAAGGTTTTTTTGTATGATATAGAAGGGGATAAGTCATTGGCAGAACCCATTTTAAATCCTGGTGATGCTAGTATTACATTAAAAGGTGGACATACATTTGAAATACTTGAAGATGATACCATAGCTTATGAATATAAAACCGGCCCTTATGCGGGGCAAGTTTTGGATAAGGAATTTATAGATTAATGGATTTGACTTTATTAGGATATGTTTTACCTTCTATAGATGAGGATTTAATGTTAGAACATTTAGATTCTTATACTAAAGACATTTGGAATACAGTAGAAACTAAGGTTTTTTTTAAAAATACTATTAGTGATAATATTTTAAGAAAGTTGAAAGAATATAATATTAATTATAATGTAGGAATAAATGAATATTGGATTCCAACTGTAATTGATATGCTTGATGATGTTAATACTAAATATGTAGAGATATTTTTAGAAGATAAGGTTATTCTTGATGTAGACCATTTTATTTATTCCGTTGATGTACTTAATGAAAATGATATTGATTATATACCATCTTGTTGTTTTAATTATTGGAATAAACTAACCAAGTGGATATCTACTCATCAAGAAGTAAGACATAATGGGGGATTTTCATTAATGAGATGGGGAACTGAACAGGCTAAAATTTCAAGAGATTATGTTTTTAGAAATGAAATACCTGGTTTGAAGGGTGATCCTTTTCCATTAAGTACGAGTGGAGTATATAAAAAAAGTTTTTTGTTAAAAACACTTGAAAGAATATTGGAATCGGAATATTGGGGTGTTGTTAAGGAAAGAGGACCTAATGCTTTTAGTGATTGGGCTAAAAATCCTTATTTACCACATTCGCATGAAGTATGGTGGAAACATAATATGGATAGAGTAGATTTGGAATATACTGTATTAATACCTGAATATATGCATTCAAAAATGGATGATCCTAAGAATGAAAATCGATTTCATTTAGATTAAATGGAGGATATAATAGAAAAAATATGAAGGAAAAGATTAAATTACATTTAGGTTGTGGTGAAAGATATATTTCAGGTTATGTTAATGTGGATGTACAAAAATATGATACAGTAGATGTAGTTGCCGATATTATGAAGTTACCATATGAAGATAATACTGTAGATTTAATTTATAGTTGCGGAATGTTAGAACATTTCGGAATAAACCAAAATCTATCATTTTTTAGGAATACATGCTGGATAGATGTTTTAGAATATTGGCATAAATTATTAAAGCCAGGTGGAGAATTATATCTTAGTGTTCCAGACTTTGAAGCAGTATGTTATGAATATTTAGAAAATAGGGATATAACAAAATTATATGGCTTTCTTTGTAGTAGCCAGGATAACGATGAAGACTTACATGGTATGTGTTACGATTTTAAGCTTTTATCTGAGGGTCTGAATTCTGTAGGATATACTAAAATTGAAAAATATAATTGGAAAGAGTTTGAACCATTTGTGGGGACTGATTATGATGACTTTTCCGCTGCCTATTTGCCCCATATGGATTTTGAAAATGGAAGGCAGATGATGTTAAATGTTAAATGTGTTAAGTCATAAAATTATAAGGAAACTATAAAATGAATAAAATAATAGATTTGGGGATGCATCCATTTGCGGATACATTTATAAGTGAAGAACATTATGGATTATCTGAACCAGTTTATCCATTACAATGTTTTTTGGATAAAGACACTGGAGAAATAAAAGTTGGTTATGATACAAAGGCTGATGACAGATATAATTTATATGACTATTCCTATACATCATCTAATTCAAAAGTTTCAAGGAATCATTGGAGAAATTATGCTAAAGATGTTAGTAACAAATTAAAGTTAAAACAAGGTTCAAAAATAGTAGAAGTTGGTTCTAATGATGGTTTTTTATCTAAACAATTTAAGGATTTAGGATATGATGTTATTGGAGTTGATCCATCACATCATATGGCTCGGTTGGCATTTGAGTTGAGTATAAAAACATATTCTGTAATGTTTGAAGCAGAAAATAGTAAAAAAATTAGAAGTGATTTTGGACAAGCTGATTTGATAGTCGCAAATAATGTTTTTAATCATACGAATGATGCTTCAGATTTTTTAGGTGGTGTGGTTAGTTTATTATCAGAAGATGGTATATATGTATATGAATTACCTTATTGGTATAACACAATAAAAGATAAAAAGTTTGATCAAATATATCACGAACATGTATCATATTATACAGTAAAATCTTCGTATGAATTACTTAAAAAGTTTGGGCTTGAAATTATAGATGCCGAAGTTGTTGATTATCACGGTGGTTCTTTAAGGGTATTTGCTAAAAAATGTAGTTATAAACCATACAATGACCCATATGTTACAGAAGTTTTTGATGTAAAGTTACATGATCATATTGCTGATATGATAAAAGAAGAAGAAGATTATGGGTTGTTTGATGAAATGACATATAAACTTATCATGAAGGAGTTACATCATACAAGAAATAAATTTATGGAAAAGATATATAGAATAAAATCAGAGGGGCATTCTATCATAGGAGTTGGCGCAGCTGCTAAGGGCAACACATTTCTAAATTTTTATAATTTAGATAATACTATTTTAGATTATGTTACAGATGCATCTGAACATAAACAAGGTAAGTATACACCATTGACAAGAATACCAATTGTCGGCGATGAAATATTTGCTGAATATGATAAGGTATATGCGTTGATTTTATCTTGGAATATATCTGATATAATAAAAGAAAGCCTCAAAAAAATAAATGATAAAATTGAATTTTTATCTTTGCCAGAATAATAGGAAATAAAAATGAAAATTAAAAATATTTGGAAAAATGTTGAAGAGCCATTGGAGTTACATACTGATGAAAGAGGATCTATTGTGGATATTTTTTATAATGATAACATTGAACATGCGGCGGTAGTAGATTCAGAACCAAATGTACTTCGTGGAAATCATTATCATAAATACAGTACTCAACATATGTTGATGACAAAAGGGTCATTGGAATATTGGTATAAACCAGTTGATTCTGATGAGCCAGCTAAAATGGTGGTAGCTAAAGTAGGTGATATAGTATCTACACCACCAAATGAAATTCATGCTCTTGTGATTAGAGAAGATGGAAATCAATTTGTTGTGTTTAGTGAAGGTGTAAGAGGTGGAATGGATTATGAATCTGATACTTTTAGGGTAGAGAATATTATAGAAGAATGATACTTGGAGTGAATTGATGGAACTAATAGAGAATATTAAAATAGAAGATTTTTGGGAAAGAAAGGGAAGAAATTCAAGACCAATACCTGACTCTGAAGTTATAAACTTTGTTAATACCGCTGTGAGCCCTAAATATTTGTATGATGAAACTATTAAAGATAGGTTTGTTGAAAGATATTATGATTGGGTTCAACAAAGTAAACTTAATACATTGAGTGGATTAGATAAATTTAATTCTGTGGATTTTGTTCATGGTACATCGCAAGCTTTTGATTTTTGGTATCAAAAACACCATAATAAAAGGTTTAGGTCATTAAAAGGCGATTATGCCTATCATAAAGTATCTTGGAAAAACTATTTTGAGTGGGAGTATTTTGAAGATGATGAGTTGAGAATCGGAGATGCGTTGATAATATCCGTACCTTTTAGTGACTTGGGAGCTAAACATCCCGAAACAGAATCTATACTAGATAAATGTGATGAGTTAGGAATACCAGTATTTATTGATGCTGCGTATTATTGTATTGTTAGAGATTTAGATTTTAATTTAGATAGACCTTGTATTGATACTATTGCATTTAGCATGAGTAAAGCATGTTATGGGGCTGAAAGATTAAGAATAGGGATAAGATGCAGGCGACAAAACGATGATGATGGGTGTGTATTATTTAATCAATTTCATTGTGTAGCTAAAATATCAGCTGGAGTAGGATATCAAATATGTGAAAACTTTGATATTGATTATAATCAAAATAAATTTAGAGAAAAACAGTTGGAGATATGTAAAGAGCTCAGAATACAACCAAGTGACTCTGTACTTTTTGGGTTAGCAACCTCAGATCATCCAGAGTTTGGGGATTATGATAGAGGGACAGAATGGAGAAGAGTCTGTATATCTAGGTTATTAGGGGATTGTCATGAATTCACAATTTAATTTTAGAAAGGTATCACCTGGTTGGCACTATGATAAGTTTGCCAAACCTAACGGGGAGCTCAGAAAGGTAGGTGTTATAGAGTTAGAAAGGCAGACTATAGACAAAAAGAAAAACATATTAAATAATCCTTCAAATGAGGGGGGTAAAAAAAGAGTACATATAGGAGATACGGTTGAGGATGTAAATAGTACCATAATAAGTGAAAGGATTGGTCATATGAGTGAAGTAGGATATACACCATCTGATTATTTTATGGAGTTTATAAATGATAAATTTATAGAACTTGAAGATACACTTTGTAATAGTTATAACATAAGCCACCACCACGCGTGTGCAGTATTAATACCCGCCGGGCAGTGTATGCCGGTACATGATGATTCCTATAGTTATCTTCAGAAATATATGAAACGAGACTACCCTGAAGTGAAGTATGACCAAATTAAACATATAAAAAGGTATTTAGTATTTTTAACCGATTGGGAATGGGGACAAACATTGGGTGCTGGAAATACTATCTGTCATCAGTGGACAGAGGGAAGTATATATGAATGGGATTATAAGATGTTACATTGGTCTTCTAATGCTAGTATGAGTCCAATATTATTTTTTGAAATTACAGGTTTAAATTTAGAGGTTATGAAATGAAAAAAGAAGAAAGATATAAGAAAATATGGAATGATTACTTTAATGGTGGTATGGCTATGTGGTCTTACTTTGGTTACAAATATCACAGTTATTTAATAACTAAATATATTGTTAGTAATTTACCTATACCTAAAAAGGGTAAATTAATTCAATTGGGAACTGGTTTGGGAATTACGATAGAATTATTGTGTCATAAATTTGGTGAGGACCGAGTAGTTGGTTATGATATTTTTAATCCGTTGGGACATAAAAATATTAAATTTTTGGATACAACTTTAAATACACCTCCAGTTAAAGATATAGCTTATCTTGAAATTGATATTTGTAGTATGAGTGATGCTAAAAATCATAGGAGAGATTTATTGGGTTGGGCTATTGAAACAGTTGTAAAGGGTGGTTATATACTAACAAATAAAAGTTTAGCGAAAGAGTTGGAAAATGAAAAAGATTGGTCATTTGAAAAAATAGAATTGAGTAGTTTTGATGTTCCTGAATTGTGGTTTGATAATCTACATGAAAATAGGATTAACACTAAAATAATTTTAAAAATTAAATAGGAGATAGAAATGAGTAAAAGAAAAGCCTTTATAACAGGCATTAATGGTCAAGATGGTTCTTATTTAGCAGAACTTTTGCTTGAAAAGGATTATGAAGTGCACGGAATTGTCAGAAGAAATTCAGTAGCTGAAAATCAATTTTCAAGAGTAAAACATTTTGATAGAGAGTGTCATATTCTGTATGGAGATTTACTTGATGTAAGTTCATTAGAAAGAATGATACGAACTATACAACCCGATGAAATTTATAATATAGCAGCACAAAGTCATGTTAGAATTAGTATGGACATTCCACAATTTACAGTACAGACTAATGCTCTTGGTCTTTTAAATGTATTAGAGGCCTATAAAAACAATTGTCCTACAGCAAGATTCTATCAGGCATCATCTTCAGAGATGTTTGGTCGTTCAGTAGATGAAGATGGGTATCAAAGAGAAACAACACCTATGAATCCTACAAGTCCATATGGATGTACAAAAGTATTTGGATTTAATATGGTACAACATTATAGAAATGCTTACAATTTATTTGCTGTAAATGGTATATTATTTAATCACGAATCACCAAGACGGGGTTCTAACTTTGTAACTAATAAAGTTGTTAAGGCAGCTGTCCAAATTAAGAAAGGATTGAAAGATACATTACCACTTGGTAATTTAGATGCTTATAGAGATTGGGGTCATTCTAAAGATTATGTTAGAGCCATGCACATGATAATCAATCATACAGAACCAGATGATTTTGTATGTGCTACAGGAGTTAGTAGGTCAGTAGGTGATATGTGTAATTATGTTTTTAGTAAGTTGGGTTTAGATTATAAAGATTATGTAACACAAGATCCACTATTTATGAGAGCAGAAGAACTTAAATATTTACGTGGGGATGCTACAAAGTTGAGAAATACATTTGGTTGGGAACCTGAATATACATTTGAAACTTTAATGGATGAGATGATTGAACATTGGTTAAAAATTTATGAGTAAAGATGTCCACCCAATGCTTAGAGGGCATAATGATTATGACCATAGAGAATTCAAAAGAAATAACTCAGAGTTATTTCACCAAGAATGGGGTAGTGATGATAAAAGAATAGACGAAAATGCATGGATAGAGCGTTATAAACATGAAAGTGATTTAGTAGTTAATATAATTAAAGATTATAATCTTAAAAAAGTACTAGAATTTGGATCAGGTCCTGGAAAAATGGCGAATATGATACAAGATAAATTACAAAATGATTCAAATTTTGAGATTTCTTATACTATGATTGATAACCCTAATGCTAAAAAACAATTTGAAACGCGGGGTTACAAAGGTAATTTTATAGTGAAGAATTTAAGTTCATTTACAGATCTAGAAGGATTAGATGATAATTACGATTTAATAATAACTAACGATTTTTTGGAACATATACCCAATCCAAGTTATATTTTATTAGAAGCATATAAAATTACTACTGAAAACGCTAAATTATTTGTAAGTGTTCCAAATTGGAGAATGGGTCATAGTTTTATATATAGAGGGTTATTTGATTATGATAATTTTTTATATTTTTTATGGTCTCACGGTTGGTCTGCAGACCAAGTATCTCAGTCACCACTTAAATGTCAGTTTAAACCTAAATTATCTTCTGAACAATGTTTACCAGATGAACTTATTCAATCTTGGAATTGGTACTTTGAATGTACTAAGGAAATAGTATAATGAAAATAGCTTTCTTTTCAGAAACAGGAACTAATCAAAAGTATTTAAGAGATTTTCCAAATGCTAGAACAGAGGTGGCGTGGTGTTTGGCATTGGATGCTCCAATGTGTAGTTTAACTGTTTTACCTGAAGAACATTTTGATCTTGGTATTGTAATTATACCAAAAACAAAACCGAGTGTAAGTTTAGAATTTATTAGAAGGCGATGTGATAGGGTTGCAGTAATGCAAGAAGGTCCACACTGGTATTTTCAAGACTATTCGATAGATAAACAATTTCATTATTATAATTTATTGATGGAAGCTGATTGGGTATATTGTCATAATGAATCTGATGTAAGTTATTATCTTGGGTTGGGATGTAAAGATGTTAGAGTGATGAGAAGTTTAATGATACCAGAAGGCCTCGAACCGAAAACAGAGTGGGATGTTCGTTGGAATAATGCAACTATTATTGGTGGTAATTTTGTAAGTTGGTATGGTGGATTTGATAGTTATATTGTTGCGAGAGAAATAGGAAATTTAATCGTTGCACCATCAATGGGGAGGAAGCAGAATGAAGAAGATTTAATAGAAGATATTAAATACTTGCAATATATGAACTGGAGAGATTGGATAAACGCATTAGGAGAATTTGATATAGGAGTTCATTTAATGAGAACACACGCGGCTGGAACATTTGCTATGAATTGTGGATTTCATGGAATACCTTGTATTGGATATAAAGGATTGGATACACAAGAAAAATTACACCCATTAACTACAGTTGAGGTTGGAGATTTAGAGAGGGCTGTTGAGATTGGTAGAAAATTAAAAGATGAAAAATTTTATAATTTATGTAGTGAAACTGTACATAAAAGATTTGAACAATATTATACAGAAGAAACCTGGAAGGAGAATTGGAATTTACAATGGAAATGAAATTAGTTAGTTTTATAGTACCATCGAGAAATAATTTAGAATTATTAAAATTAGCTTACAAGTCTATCAGACGATTGGAAGGCGATCATGATATTATTATTTTAAATGATGCTAGTACTGACGGTACTGATGAATGGATATCGAATTTAGAAGATGCAAATCTTACAACGTTTACAAATACCAGTGAGGATAGAATGGGAATAGTAGGCATGTACAACAAAGGTGCTTTGATGGCTAAGACCGATATAATTTTTACATTTCATGCCGACATGGTTGCTGGAACACATTTAGATATCAATATATTAAAACATTTAGAAAGAGGTAAAGTAGTTAGTGCCACGAGAATAGAACCGCCGTTACATCCTCCAGGATCTGAGAAAATAATTGAGAATTTTGGTATTGAACCTGAAGAATTTGATTGGAATGGTTGGGTAGAAAGAAATGAAACTTTTGAACAAGATAAGACTACAAGAGGCATATTTGCTCCATGGGCTATTTACAGAGATGATTATTTATCAATTGGTGGTGAGGATAGTTTATTTGCTCCACAATCAAAGGATGATTCTGATCTATTTAATAGATTTGTATTGAAGGGGTATAGCATAATACAATCCTGGGATGCTCTTGTTTATCACTTTACAAGTCGTGGTAGTAGATTTAACAAACAAGCTGGTGGAAGCACTGGAGTGGATTCACCTGAATGGACTGAGCAAAACATTAAAGCAACGCGTAATTTTATTCGTAAATGGGGCCACTTTGTCAAGCATGATGAATACTCCTATCCAATCATTCCACCCAAATATGATATTTGTTTTGTTGTTGATAAGTGTACTCTTGAAATATTGGAAGCATTAGAGCCGTGGTGTTCTAAAATTTATGTTGAAGAACCAGACCTTAATATTATAGACTATATTTCAAAAGAACAAAAAAATAC
>NZEE01000118.1 GCA_002688965.1 archaeon
AAAAGGTCCAATAACAACACCAATAATAGTTTTCTTGGGTAAATTATTGCAATGGATTTTCATGCTTAATTTGGGTGTTGGTTTAGTTAATTTACTTCCGTTGAAACCTTTTGATGGTGGTTTAATTATGGAAACTATTGTTGAGAAATTGAATGGTAAAAAAAGTCGTGCAACTATGATTACGGTTAAAGTAATTAGTGCAGGGTTCTTATTATTGTTACTTTATTCTGTATTAGGTGCATTAATTTAAGGAATAATTTTATCAGGAAGTTTTACATGTCTTAAATCCCATAATCCTGTGAAATCAAATATAATATTATTTACTCTCCATAGTAATGCAAATGAAACTGCAATTGCTGGATTAAATCCTAGAAGAGTGAATAAAATAACATTACCACTTTCTGTTAGTCCTAGACCAGCTGGAGATACAGGAATGAAATTTAGTGCTGATAATAGAGGTACTAACATGAATGAAGTTATGAATGCTAATTCAATGTTCAAAGCACTAGCAATGAAATAGAATTGTGCGGCTACAAAAATCCATGCTACGAAGTCTAAAATCAATATCTTTGCAATGTTAGCTTTGCTGATTTCTTTAACAGCTGTTTGCATTAAGTCCAAGTATTTTGTTATTCTATTTAGTAAAGGTATTTTTGAGAGTATTTTATGAGAAGCCTTTGTGTAGAGAATAATAATCATTGCTACTACTATTACTATTGGAACAGCAACTGCTAATAGAAATACTGCAGGAATATTTATGAAAGTTGAGAAATATATGAAAGCAATTAATAACATGACTACTTTTGTTGCCATCATTAGGCCTTGTATTAATCCTATTCTTCCTAAATTTTCTGAAACACTTGTGTCAGTTTTTACAGCCATTGAGTAAGATGCATATGCATATCCTGCTCTACCTGGTGTTACATCGCTTAATAACATACCACCTTGGCTTGAGAAAAATATATCTTTGATAGACATTACCATGTCTTTAGCTTTTACAAGATTGATCTTGATTGCAAGTATGAATGCGTTAATTAAATAAAATACACCTGCCAATATGAAAAACTCTATTTTTGCTTGACTTAATATTGCAATCATTTGGTTTAGATCTATTGACATGAATAGTGCTGCAACTATTATTATACCAATTATCAATGTTAACAAAGTTTTACCATGTTTCATAAAATCACTTTTCGTATACTCTATATAATGTAATAGTTCTATCTGTTAGATTTTTTTGTTTAAACAATTCTAGATTATAATTATCATGCATACTTTTACATACAGTAGATTTGTAAGGTTCTGAACCACACCAGTATGCTTCATAAAACATTATACAGTCTGTTTGATTGAAAGCCCATTCCATTACTGGTTTATTTTGTCCAAACCATGTTTGCATTGATGGATATCCCATTACTAGCCACATGCTCGGAACATGATTCATGATTAAACAATCTTTTGGTATTTCATTTTGTATTTCATATGCATATTCATGTTGAGCACGTGCAACACGAGCTTGTGGCCCTATTGATGACGAATATCCATAAAATGGAACCCATATAACTATTAGAATTATTGCTAGTATAACAAAAATAACATTTTTGTTTATATGGAATTTATTTACAATTGTATTTTTGATAAAATACAATCCTATTGCCCCGAAAATTAATAATGGAGCATATAATGTTTGTGAAAATCTAACATCTACACCATAATTAAATGAACCAGCATAGAATAATCCATAGATAATAAAGAACACAAAGAACCATGTTGCTAATAATATTGTAAATTTATATTGTTTTTTCATTATTGCTATTGCTCCTCCTAAAAATGCTAGTAATGTGAATATCATTGGAAACCTTGTATTTTCAAAAAAGAAGTTTGTGTTAACACTTACATTATTATCAAGATATTCTGTACTAAATACTTTACCACTGTCACTTCCCCAAGGATCTTTGTTAATTGCAGCAGTTGTGTGGATTACAGTTGGCATGATTAATAAAAATAATATTGCTATAGGAATTACAAATGAAAGTTTGTTTATCTTTTTCCATAAGTTTTTATCATAGAATATTAGTGCAAGTGCAGCTGGTATTAGTAAAAGATATCCTTCTGGTCTTAATTGTAGTGCATATGCAAATGAAACAGCAGCTAATAGAAGTGTTATAGTTTTTTGATTTTTTTGTTTGATGTAGATTAATAGAAATGTCATAGACATTAATGAGAAAAATAATAAGAATGTTCCTGCAGCTGTTGTTGCTGACCATCGTATAAGTATGGGTGTTAATGCTAGCATTAATGCTGCAAATAATCCAATATCAGCTCTTTTTGTTAGTAAGTAAGCTGTAGTAAATAAGAATACACATGATAATGCGCCTACTAGCATTGTTAGAATATGTATTGGTAATTCATTTACTCCAAATATAGCAAATGTTACTGCATATAGGAATTGGTGTCCCATTGGTTGTTTGTTTAATATATATTCATAACATTCGCCTTCTGGTATACCACGATTACATAATATTCCTTTACCTTCTTGTAAGATGTTTTGCCCTATATTTGCATATATGTCTTCATCAAAATAAACTCTATGAGTCATTGGAGCTACAAATGCATTGAGTGATATTGATATTAAGAAAATTATTAACAATGCAACCCAAACCTTTCTTTTAATTTTAGAAAATGCTTTTAGAATTTCTTTTCTGTTTATGATTATTAGAACTATTAATGAAAAAAATCCTATTGCTAAAGCAATTGGTATTGCGTATATTAAACTTTCAGTTAATTCATTTGCTGGAAGGTTTTCGAAATATGTCCATATCAAGTATAATGCAATAACTAAGACTGCCAAAGGCACGAATTTTTTGATTTCGAGTTTCATTTTATCACTTTTTTCCTGCTTTTACAAAGAAATTACCTATGGCCATATATTTATTGTTTGAATCACGCAAAGTTTGCACTGCATCTCGCGGTGAACACACCATTGGTTGGCCATGTATGTTTAATGAAGTGTTTAATACAATTCCTAATCCTGTATTTTTCTTGACATTTTTTAGTATTTTTTCATATGATTGATTTGTTTTTTCTTTTGGTACTAGCATTTGTGGTCTAGCTGAACCATCTACGTTAATTACTGATAGTAATTTATCTCTAAATTTTGGAGTTGTCATATAACCCATTGTCATTAATCTATCTATGTCATTTCCATTAGATTTATAATCTTCAAAAAAGGTTTTTGCTTCTGATTCTAACATAGATGGGCAAAATGGTTGATACCAAACTCTTTTTTTGATTCTTAGGTTTAGAGCATCTTTAACTGATTCATCAGTTGCTGATGATAAAATACTTCTATTTCCCAATGCTCTTGGTCCGAATTCCATTTTTCCATTAAAACGGAAGATAATTTCTCCTTTTGCTATTAATTCACCAATATGTTTTTCTATATTTGTTTCTTTTTGATATGAGAATTCACTATTTTTTAGAGCAGATTCAATTTCTTCATCTGTATATTCTAAACCAAAATAAGTATCTTTTACAGTATAATTGCTTGTTCCTGTTAGTTTGTTATTTATGAACATTGCTGCTCCTAATGCAAGTCCTCCGTCACCCATATGAGGAAATACAAACCACTTTTTCAATCCTGGCAATAATCTAATTTTTCTATTTACTTTGATATTAGAAGCAACTCCACCTGACCATGCTATATTATTCATACTAGTTTCATCTATTACATTTTGAAAATATTTTACAACCCATTGTTCTAATGCTGATTGAGCCATATACGCAAATTGTTCTGAAGGTGTTGACCATAAGATTTTTTGTAATTGTTTGTACATTTCCATTACATTATATTTGGCTTTGACATCTAATCCATCTATTTTGAAAAAAGAAAGCATTGGGTTTTCTTTTTGTCCATATGCAAAGTTTGATATTGCCATTACTTTTCCTTCATCTTCCAATTCTCTCATGTTCATAAGATTTGTAACATGTTCAAAAAATATTCCAAATGAACTTTTAGCTGATATAGATTTTACTCTTTCAATACCATTTTCAAAAATATTTACAGAACCTGATAATCCATCTCCAACACCATCTAAAGTAACTGCAACTCCTTTTTTGAACGGTGCACTAAATGCAGCTGTTGCTGCATGAGCATCATGATGTTCAACAATGTATAGTTTGTAATCTTTGAATCCTAATTTATTCAAATGTTTTCTAATAATTTTTTTACTTATATTTTTTGTTAATCGATTGCTTCCATACTCAGTTATTTTATACTTGAATGCTTTTTGTTGTTTAATTGTTTTTGGAGTTTTCTGTCTTCTTCGTAAAAGATAATATCTTTCTTTTAATGATGGAAATATTCTGGTAATTGTTTTTGCTAAATCACTTGTTGTTATTGCAATAACACCAATGTCTTTTGGTTCTAAGTTTGCCATTGTTAAACATGATAGTATTGATTTTGAAGGAAAGCCAACTTCTAACTTACGACGAGTTAAACGTTCTTCATTTATTGCTGACAATATCTTGTTTCCACTAACTAATGCAGCTCCAGCGTCATGACCATCCCATATTCCTAAAACTCTCATTTAATCACCTTTTTCTAAATGAACCTAAATTCCCTAAAATTGTTTGATATGCTTCGCATGCAGTCCAGCAACCTGGACACTTCCCTGATTTTATTTTTGCTAATGCTTCTTTTGCTTTACTCTGGCTAAAAAGATATTTAAGAGAAAAATCAAAGTCTCTGATATTTCCTAAGTTTTCATTCATCATTGTGCATGGATAAATATGTCCTTTTGGATCCATGAATATTGATGCTGACAATGCCTTGCATGCTACAGGACTTTTTCCAGTTTCCAAATATTTTTGTATATGTTTCATATATCTTCTTTCTAAAACTGAAACAGCATTTAGTCCTTTCTTTTTTTCTAATACTGCGTTAACATCTTTCATTATATCTTCTGGTTTGATATTCACATGTTTATTACCATAATAAACTTCTGATGTGTGATAGATGTTTACATGAAAATCTTCTAATTCTAAACTAGGGACATGATTTTTTATTGCTTGATAAGTTTTTTCAACCATTCCAACATTATCAGGTGATATTGTATATCCTACAAATACTTTGAGTTTATTATTTTCTTTTTCTATTTGCTTTAATTGTTTTAGAGTTTCTACAGCAAGTTTCCATGATTCTATTCCACGGATTTTATTATGAATTTCTTCTGGGCCATCAATACTTATTGTCATAGTTAGAGTGTTAGTATGGTTTAGAATTTCTTTAACATCTTCAATAATTTTATTTGTTAACATTCCGTTTGTCGTGATACTAAGTATTTCTAGTTTTGGAATACTTTTGATTATATCAATTAGATCTTGTCTTAGAAAGACTTCTCCACCTGTAAGATTAACCCAACGAAATTTATTTTTTTTGAAAAATGCGGTAATTTCATCAATATCCAATTCTTGTTCAGGCTTTTTTTTCCAAATATCACATGTAGAACATTTAGAATTGCAGTTGTATGTTACTGCAAAAGTTAATTTGAAAGGACTCTGTTTTCCTACTCTTACTTTTAACACATCTTTCATGATTGACAGTTTTCCTCTCAATTAAAACAACTCCCTTTTGATTGTTTTTAGAATTCTTGCTCCATCACTAAATGAACGAAGATTTCCTTTTCCATGTAAACGTCTTTTTTCGTAACTTGGTATTTCTAGAACTTTCAACTTTTTTTTAGCAGCTTTGATGCTGATTTCAGTTTCTATTCCAAATCCATCACATTTTAGTAAAGGAAAGATTATGTGAGCTGCTTTTTTGCTAAATGCCCTGTAACCATAGCATAAATCAGAATAATCCATGTGCCAGAAGAAATTTACCAATGATACAAAGAATTTATTACCTACACGACGATGAAATGTCATGTCTGCTGTTCCTCCACCTTGTATAAATCTAGAGCCCATGCAAACATCATATCCTGTGTTGATAGCTTCTATCATTAATCGTATTTCTGAGCTTCTATGAGAACAATCAGCATCCATCATTACTATAATATCACCTTTGGCTTCGTGTATACCTGTTCGTAGAGCTGAGCCTTTTCCGATTCTATCATAAACTATCTTTGCTTTGTATTTCTTTGCTATTTCAACTGTATCATCTTTGCTATGACCATCTACTATGATGATTTCATAGTCTTTTTTGACCGCTTTCATAGTTTTTTCTATATCATCTAGAACAATGGGAAGATTTCTCTCTTCATTTAATGTAGGTATGATTATACTGACCAGAGGCATAATTATGGTTATTCACAATAAATTAAAGGAACTAAAAAAGGGTATAAATACCTATAAGTTGACAATTATAAAGCAAAACCGCGTGTAAAACGCGGGATTGCTTGAGATGTTGAAGTCACTCTTTCATCTCAAAGATGCAGAAGTTTCTGGTGTCATCAAGACCTTCTTGGCCGTTTCCAATTGTCAGGAACCACAGAAATCGGGTGTAGGCTCCTTTGGTATTAGAGCCAAATCCGATCAATCCTTTGCCAAGATTGAAGTTCCATGCTTTGACACCCTTTGTTTCGTGAGAAGCAATGCCAAAGCTGACTACTGGATTCAGGCCATAGTTACTTACCTTATCAGACCTCAATGTGCCTTTCTGGTAGGACACACCGACAAGGCGTGATAGCATTGGAAATATGCCTGGAAACTCGAAGAGAACAGTTTCTCCGTTGACGTGGTTCTGTTCCACGTCAAGGTAAAATGAAACAGGAAATAACCACACCATATCTCCATTGGCGGTGTCTTTGGAGATGTTGTTTCCAACACGCAGATCTGACGGGCCCTTTCCGCTGGCAATGCAGCCTGTGAGTGCCAACAGAACCAATGCGACAAGTATGAGACGTTTCATGGCGATTCCTTTCAGTTGTTATCGTTGTGGAGAAGGTCTAGATGTCATTCAATGATTGGCATCCAGAATAGGCCGAATTTGAAACCGTTCTTGTACCCAATAGCGAAAAGGCCCTTGCCAATTGCGAGGAAACCGCCTGCACCAGGGTTCTCGTAATCAGCATACAGTCCAATAACGGGATTAACCTCCAATACTTGGGCGTCAGGTAATATCCCGTCTTTGTGCATGTACCGTACTCCTAGCCAATCCGCTTGGACAGGAAATATGTACGGAAACTCAACTGTGGTCACGTTGTTGAACGTGTTGCGATCATATCGCATCAGGGGAATGGCCTTGAGTTCGGTATTGTGTTCACCCTGGCTCACACAACCAATAGTTGCCAACAAAACCAATACAACAAGTAAGAGTGATTTCATGGCGCTTCCTTTCAGTTGTTATCGTCGTCGCAGATGTCCAAGTATCCGCCACTAAAAGTGGTTCCCAGGAAGTCTGCGATTTCGAGGAAGTCGATGCCGGCTGACGCTGAAAAGAATACAAGAGTTGTGTAAACTTCAGCTTTGTATACTTTGGGAAAGCCAGTAGCAACTCCCAGTCCTCTGCCTTCTCCGGCGTTGACTGGCGTCATCTCCTACGTTTTGGAGATAGGTGCAGCCAGGAATAGCCAACAAAACAACAATGAGCAACGATGCGATCTATTTCATCTTGGTGATGAATGTCGCTCTAGTTCCATGAGCGCCTTTCCTGCCATCTCCAAAACTCAGGAACCATAAGAATCTGGAATACCACCCTTCTGGGTTGTTACCAAGTTCGAGCAATCCCAAACC
>NZEE01000119.1 GCA_002688965.1 archaeon
GCTTCCTGATATGATGAGAGGCTGGCAACAGAGAACCAAAACTGATGAAGACCCATGTCATATTGCCGGTTCAATCAGGCCTATTAGAAAAAAGCTAACTAGCGTCTGTCACTAGTTCGACTCCCGCCGGGTCCACCATTTTAAGGAGAAAATATGGAATTTTTAGCATCCAAAAACTTTAGCTTGATATGCGCAATTTTAAATGGTGTCTTTGCGTTTAGCGCATTTAGCAGTGGAAACTGGGGATTTGGCCTGCTCTGTTCAGTGTTTTGCTGTTATTGTGCAAGCAATTATTTAAAATCTGGCAAATAAAACTTCCGCCAAATCCATAATTTTTTTTAAACATATGCATTAATTAGAATAGAATGTGTATAAGGATAAGGATATCACAACTTGTTACATCTTTGCCCTATAGGAAAAAAATGAATAATAATATACCAGTTACACTCAATGAGATGATTAATCTTTTAGAGTCTGTTAGAAATGACTACGACAAGTTTTACGATAATGGCAATGCTTCAGCAGGAACTAGAGTTAGAAAAGCAATGCAAGAAGTAAAAGCCACAGCACAAGAAGTACGCTTACACGTTCAAGAAACTAAAAATAACAAGTAAGCAAAAGCCGCAGGGAGGCACGGGCTCATAGTGAGATAGGTGCCTCACCCATTACACACACACACAAAGGAGAATGAAATGGGAGATAATAAAAGCGGGTACCAGCTCCGCACAGACTTGCTGGGAATGGCTACGGGAATTGTAGTTGACAGGACTAATCGTCTTGAGAATAATGAACACTTTCTAGCTGAAAATGATAAATCATATCATAGAAAGCCGATTACACCTTATACTTCTGAGGATGTTATTGCTGAGGCTGAGAAGCTTTATGCATTCGTTCAAAAAAAGTAGAAGGTAATTTATCCGCAGGGAGGCCCGGGATTATAGGGGCCTCAATTTATAATAACAACAAGAAAAAGAAAATAATGAATAAAGGTAAAGTTAAGTTTTTTAATACAAGCAAAGGTTTTGGGTTTATTACTCAAGATAACGGGGAAGATCTTTTCTTTCACGTCTCTGAGCTTCGAATCGGGTCTGCCAATGAAGGTGACAAGGTTGAGTTTGAGATTAGTGAAGGTAAAAAAGGACCATGCGCTGTAAATATTAGAGAATCACTTAGCACATAAAGTGTGAGCCGCAGGGAGGCCCGGGATTATAGGGGTCTTACTTTCTAATGGAAGTTTACATATAAGTTGATTAATGCTTTAATATTTATATATGAAGAGGATTTATCATCGCATATCGTCGCTCAGGCACAGGTGAGAGAAAACGGTATCCATGTCCGGAATGTTCTGCTGATATCGTGTGGTCACTTATGAATGGAAGAGCGGGATCTAAAAGCAGTGTTGTCTGTTCAAATAATTTGATCTCTTCTAGAATTGATTGTAAGCCTAGATTAGAAAAGTTTTGTACATGGTCCGGATTCGTTATCAGACAAAAAGACGGATCTGTTAGACTTTTTAACTCTGACGGTATTTCTTTTCTTAGATGTCGTAATACTTTAACATAGAGTTAGTTTAAAGTAGAATAGCAGAATGATTATTCTACTGTTTTTACTTTTAATTATAGGCTGTGAAGCAAAACCCTCAATAGTGAATGATGATACAGTTGATCATAAAAATACTTCACTTAGCGAAAATACAATATCCCGGATAGGTGATATTGATACAATTACACATGAGTGCTTCAAGGCAATGATACCTATAAATTTAAATGTATCTCTGTCAACAATAGCAGAAGGTAAAGAAAGCGAAACAGTAGAGAGAAAGTCAATTCAATTACAATCTAGGGAAGACGAGTATACATTTTGCGTAGGATGTGATGATGATAGTGAAAATAGCAACATTCAACCAGAACAGATAGATGTTGAGATAGATATTGACCCAACTACGGGTGAAATTGATTTGACTATAAAAGATTTTAAACTTGAATAGAGGGCATTATGGCCATCTCAGACTTAGAAGTTCAAGAGCTTGAAACTGCAATAGAAACAATATTCAGCGGATATAGATTTTTTGACTTTAGGATAATTCCAGAACTATTGCCAAGCAGACAAAGTGATGAAAATTCATTTGAATGGAGTTTTAACTGGAAGTGCAGGGTCGGAAGAGACGGGGAAAAAACTCTCAGTGAGTCCGACCTATCAGCAGATCAGTCGAAAGTAATAGACGATCTTTCTTCTCAAATAGGCTGGAGATTTATTCAACAGGTAAAACAATTTCAACCAGTACCGTGGGAAGGTTGCTCATTTAATTTAACGTCTTACTCAGGTCACAAATCGTGGAAATATGTTTCTTGCCATCCGACTCACCGTGAGACAAGCTTCTCTCCTACAATTTCTAATAAATCACACAGAAGGGTTGTGGGTATTTTACAAGTAAAAAATTCTGATTTATTCATATCAACTGTAATTGAAAATACATTAGATATGCTAGACTGGTTAGTAATTTTAGATAACAACTCTACAGATAATACACTAAAAATTGTAAAGCAGCTAAGTTCAAAAAATGACAATATCATCACCAAAGAGATATTAACTGTAAACTCAGGAGGTAGATTTCTTCACTCTCTGTGCGGAACAGATACAGTTGTTGTAAAGATTGATGCAGATGAAGTCTGGTGTCCTTATTATTCAAAAAATCTACGAAATGAGCTTGTAACACAAGATTTTAATCAATATTGTTGCCTCAAAATTCATGATGGATGGTTTCATGTAGACGGAATTGATATTAATAATGAAGTATGCTCTGGAAAATATGAAGATATGAAGCTTTACTATTTTGGAAATATTTTAGCATGGTGTCAACCTACAGAAAGACTTCATGGAATACCTAGAACTTTGAGAGACGGCGTAGAGCAAGATTCTAATAGACAATTAGAAACTTCCACACCCACGGGAAGACCTGCAATTTTACATTTTCCATTTTTATGTCTCAGTAGTAATGGTAAAGATGACTTTAGGCCAGGGATAGAAAAAAATAAGCAGCGATATATAGAAAAAAATAAAAAGAACCTGGTCGTAGTTGGAATGAATGATTTCAATATAAGCGAGTGTCTTTCGATAGTTTTGCATGACAAATAGAAAGATAAAGATAGAATATATGATTTATAATATCTTTTTAGAGACTAAATAATATTTATATACATGTCTGAGATGAAATTATTAATGGAAGGATGGAGACTGTTTCTTAAAGAGACTAGAAGCCAGGCATTCATAGATGAGTTTATGCCTCTTTTGAAGCAGTGGAATGAGCTTCAAGATGAGTACGGGTACATTCAGACGGGTCGTCACGATCCAGAAGGTAATCCATATGATCCCCCAGGAGAGGGGCAAGATATAGATACGAGTGAGCTACCTTCATATACTACGTCTAAATTTTATAAACATCATCTTAGAGGCGGTCCCGGTCCAAGAAGAGCACATTTTGCACAGTCAGATAGAGAGGTTGCAATTGAAAGAAAGCTTTTGCAACTTTTTCAAAAGTATGCAGATCAATCATTCTTTCAAAATCAAGTTACGCTTGTTCATAATTTAAACTATAATGCTGCAGCTTCAAATATGTTTGGTAACACTCTTGGTTTAGAATTTCCCAAACCTTCAGAAACAAGAGAGGGATATCTCTCAGGTGAGGGAACAAGACATAGAGATGTGATGTCATGTCATGGATTTACTGATAATAGACTTAATAGTGCAGGATATGGGATGATATTAAAGGGCCACGTTGTTTTTGCGTCAAGATCAGACTTGGCATCGCAAACATTGCGTACAGCGCATCAGGATGTAAAAAAAGCATATAAACATTCAGGAATTCCAAAGAGAACTGGACCGGGAAGAGTTCAAGGAAACGAAAGGACGCAAGCACTGAGACAGAAAATTCATCAAAGAAAAAGAGAAAGAGCTATTGCAGCTGGTGAAACACCTGCACCAGAGCTAGCCCAGGAAGATCTTAATAATATGATTAATCAAGTTATTCTTGGTCCAGATGATATTGAGTACAGCATGATAGAAGAAGTTTTAGTTGACAACTGGGTAATCGACGGATGGTACTGTCACTTTAATGGAGGAAGACCCTGGCCTGAACATTTTTGGGAAAAAGCATATAAAATAGGAATTCAAAAACCCATATATTCTGTAGGAATGAGCGGGGAAGTATTAGGAGAGGTAAATCTTGAAGATTACTTTGGAGAAGGCACAGAAGAAGAAAAATCTGAAGATGAAAGACAATATCAGAGAGATGACTTGCGTCATGCTCTTGGAACTATGGAGTGATAATAAATGGCTAGAAAAACTACAATAACAGGCGATGGTGTAAGAGATGATTCAATAACCGGAGACGATGTTGATGAAAGTACACTGATACTTGACACACTAAGAGATGCTGACGGTGATACAAAAATTCAAGTAGAAGAGTCTGCTGACGGAGATAAAATCAGATTTGATACTGCTGGGGGCGAACGCATGATCATTACTGAACATGGTCTAGTAGGAATAGGAACAGATGACCCAGACAATACCTTGCACATATTCAGTACTGGACATACCCACTTAAAGATTCAAAGCGAAGATGGAAGCTATGCCGCTGTAAAAATGAAGTCTGGCACAGGCGGTTCGACGTATGTATGGACACCAGCAGATACCTCAGACATACGCCTTTATGCTGGCGGAGCGGATCGTGTGCATGTAGACAACAACGGAAACGTTGGTTTTGGAACTACAACACCGGCATCCACGCTTTCAGTTGATGGAAGCATATCTGCAGGAGTGACACTCATAAATACTGGCAATGATCCTGGGACAACCTATTCTGTCGTAGATACAGATTATGTAATTTTAGTTAATACACGACCTACACCGCAAGGAGGGATCGACAGCTCTTTAACAATTACTTTACCGCTGGCAGCTTCTTATCCTGGAAGAATTATCGTAGTTAAAGATTCTGGTGGCTATTCTAACATAAACAATATAACAATCTCTAGAGCTGGTAGTGATACTATCGAAGGAGTAAACACTACACTTGTACTTAATAATATTGCACAGTTTACTAGATTAATCTCTAATGGTGTATCTAACTGGTGTGAGATAGGAAGTTAACAGTGGATTCTGGTAGATTTAAATCACCGTGGATATCAATTTCAGATATGATGACTGGGTTGATGATGATATTCTTGTTCATAAGTGTCAGCTATTCATATCAAATAAATGAAAAGTCAAAAGACGTCACTGAAAAGCAAGAAAATATAGCAGATATAGTTCAGGAGTGGAAAGATTATAAAAAAGTTATTGCAAATGACTTGCATAAAGAATTTGATAAAGATCTAGCAAGGTGGGATGCATCAATAGACGATGATAATTTATCATTTAGATTTGAATCTCCTGAGGTTTTATTTAAAGCAGGAAAGTCGCAGGTTACACCATTGTTTGATGAGATACTTTCAGACTTTTGGCCTAGATATGTGTCTGTTCTGAATAGACATGACAGCTACATCAGAGAGATAAAAATAGAAGGACATACTTCTAGTGAGTGGTCATCTAATGTTACTCGACAGGAGTCATACTTTTTAAATATGCAACTTTCTCAAGATAGATCTAGAAATGTTTTACGAGTTTGCTATTCAAATACCGCTGAGATTTTCAAAGAATGGATAATATCGTCAACTACTGCCAACGGTTTTTCATTTTCAAGATTAATATATAGTGAAGAAGGGGCAGAAGATATAGATAAAAGTAGAAGAGTAGAGTTTACTATAATGGTAGACTCGGAAACAAAAATTAATGAGATATCGGATAAATTATGATAATATTTGAATATTTTGAGATGCTTTCGCTTTTGCCAATAGTATTCTTAATTCCGCTTTTAGTGTCCTATGTTACGCAAAAAAAATTTGGCAATGTCGATCCCAGGAAGCTAGCATACGGCTCGACATCACTTGGTGTTTTTCTTACGTTTGTTGGAATTTGGCACGGGCTGATAGGGTTTGATGTATTAAATACCGAAGAGTCTATTCCTATTCTTCTTGAAGGTCTTAAGGTTGCATTCGGATCTTCAATATGCGGTCTAGGATCATCTCTATTTATTAATCTGTTTTTTGTAAGTTCAAAAGAACCTGATGAGAGATCACTAGATAATATTGAAGATCTTT
This sequence comes from archaeon, assembly GCA_002688965.1. The sequence continues at coordinate 6,195 of NZEE01000119.1, forward strand.
TGGTTGATTTGAATACAAGTTTTGAAAATTTTTCCATAAATCTTGCTGAAGCAAATATTGATGCTTTAAATACATCTATAGAAAATATGGTTGCAAGCTTGGAAATGGGAATAAACACAGAGACACACGAGACCATTGCAAAGTTTAAAGACTCCATTGATATGCTTCAGGCCTGGCAGAAAAAATATGTCAAAGAGATAGAAGTTGTAACTGAAGCAATGGATAAGAATGCAATAGTGACAAGGGAAACATCGTTGCAACTAGATAAAGCAAATACTGTTTTGAAAGAACTTAAGCCTGTTACTGAAACTATTGCAGCAAGTATAGGATGGGTTCAGACAGCACTTCCATCATTTAGACCAAGAATAGATAAGTCTGAAAAAAAGTAATTTAGCAGGTATCCGCTTAAGTTTTCGTGTTTATATTAATGATATGTGGCCCAAAGAGGTCATAAATGTATTAAATAATTGAGATGTTCTAAATATTTAATATTATGAGTTCAAGATTACTAGTAGAATCATGGAGATCTTTTCTTAGTGAAGGAAGAGAGGAAGATACTATACCAAAAATAGGTGTAGTTACAACAACCAAAAATCCATCCAACCTTAATGAATGGCTTTCATATCATAAGAATGCAGGTGTAGATAAAATACTTTTATTTTTTGATGATATTGACAATGATATTGGCAATGTTAGAATTTCACACATGCATGAAGGTATTCACACATTTAAAAGCAATAAAAGTGTAAAAGGTACCCACTATAATAGACAGATAGCAAATTGTCAAAGAGGAATAAATATTTTAACAGAAATGGGATGCAAGTGGGTATTTCACATAGATGATGATGAACTAATATATTCAAAATCGAAAGAGAAGATCGGCGAGTCAATCACACGCGAACTCATAGCTTCAGATACACACGCTATTAGACTTCAAAATTATGAAAACTTACGAATGAATCGTGAATATAAAAACTATAATTACTTTAAAGATGAAAATGTGTTTGTAGAGAGAGGATTATATGCTTATGGTGGTATTGAAGTAGGTGGGGGAAAAACAGCAATGAATACTGATTATTCTCACTTTTTATATCCTGACGGGGTACATTTTTTTAAACACATGACTGAGTCTATCAATAACCACATATCAAAAGATTTGATTATCCTTCACTACCCACACAACGTTTATGAGAGATTTATTGATAAGTGTTCTACACGAGGAAATACAACATGTCCCTGGGGAGTATATAAAAAAATATATGAAATGGTTAGAGATGGCAAACCAGACAAGGAATTAAAGGAAACTTACAGAAAAAATATAATTTATAACAGTGATAGGATTCAAGAATTATCAAAATTAGGTAGAGAAATATTTAAATTTGAAATGGAAGATCAGCTTTTTATCAATTCTTGATATTTCATTTGATGCATAGTTAAATATACTATGTCACGTACCAACAAATTTAAGATGGGAGATTTGGTTCTTATAGCTGGATCAAAAGAGACAGGATCTGGAATTTTTCAAACAGGCCAGTGTATAGGAAGGGTTGAGTGTTGTGGGTTATTTGACTCTTTTATAAAAATTTCACCCACAGATAAAATGATAAAAATATCAAACAAAAGATGCAATGTTATAGATGAAACTATTGAATGTATTTCAGAATCTGTTAGAAATCCAAAAATTGGAGATCTAGTTTTGTCTTATTATGAAAAATTTAGAGAAGTTGAGCAGAGAATTGGAGTTTTAATGGAAATAATAGATGTACCTGGAAAAACCAAAATGTCTAAGATTCTTGTTGAAACTGAAGATGTATTAGTTCCATTTTCTGCTCTAATTACACTTGAGGAAAAATAAAGAGTTTAATTATTCAAAAGGAGAAAAATGAATATTAAAAATATTACAAGAGATAGATTTTCAGCTAAGAAGAAAATCGTATCTGTAATTCACGTAAGAGATGACTACGACGATATTACTGATGAAATAGAAAGATCTTTAATGGTTTTAAAGGAAGAGATGGATCTTCCCACAGAAGAGGTTGAAACAGCTATTCTTTCTAGGAGAATGTCTAGAGATAATATTAGATGATTATACAGTTGCGTAATATTTACAATTATAGCAAGGAGTCACTGTGACTACAAAAGATGAAAAAAAGATAGAAAGTTCACAAAATGCTGATGTTTCTGAGAAAACAGGCAAAGAAAAGGACGATATTTATAATGATTTCACGTACACTGATCAATTTGCTGATGAGGACTTTGGGTTTCTGGGAAGCTACGATGAGCCAGAAATTAAAGATGAAATGCTTTTGCCAGAGAACACAGTAAAATCTGCTATCAGCTGTGGATTTTTAGGTATTGGTGGCGGCGGCGGAAAAATTGCAAAAGCATTTTTAGATATAGGGTTTAATAAAACAGTTCTTATAAATACGACACACAAGGATCAACCAGCCTCTCTTGACAAGAGACACTTTCTTTTACTTGAGGGCGCTGACGGTGTTGGAAAAGATGTTGAGCTAGGAAAAAAAATTCTATCAGACAATAGTACTGCCGTAGAAGATTGTCTTTCAACTAGATTTGGAAAAGTTGACTGGGTTTTCGTGATAGTCGGCGGCGGCGGCGGAACAGGATCAGCAGCAGGAATACTTCACGATCCAATTGAGAGGTATATGAAGTCTGTAGGATCTTCGGGAAGAGTAGTATATATTGTAAGTAAACCCACTGCCAAGGAACTTTTAAATTCAACAATTGAGTCAAATTATGAATCTATACTAGAGGATGTTTCCGAATATCCCCATCTAATAATAGACAATGAAAGACAGGTTCAACTACTAAGAGGGAGAGTTGGAATGCTTAACATGTATCCTGTTGCAAATACAACATTTGCAAAGTTACTTAGTCAAGTACTAAGCCTTGCAAGTCAACCTTCACCAATTCAGACTTTTGATACAAAAGATCTAGAACGATGTTTGAGAAAAGATGGGAGAATTTTTATTGGAAGTACAGTTGTTAAAAATCCCAATAATAGGGATCTAGGAACTATAGTCTTTCAAGGGTCAATGAAAGGTTCGCCGTGCCCTTCACCTACGCCTGGATCAAAAAATGGTGTCCTTTTACTTATAGTGACATCTGAAATGGCGTCTAACCCAGATGTAAGTAAAAGCCTAGAATCGGCAATGTCATACGTTGGGGGAAGAACAGAGACTCTATTTAGCGGTGTTTATATTAATGAGAAAATTCCTGGACTGATAGGAATTACGCTATTTAGTGGAATGTAATAATTTAAAAAGTAATATATGGTTTTATTTTGGCTAAAATCTTTTTCTCAATTTGGCAAACTCTCATTCTAGTAATTCCAAATATATCTCCAATCTCCTGTAGCGTCATCGGCCCTGCTTGTGCACCTATAAGTGTGCAATTTTTCATATTCTCTGACTCAATCCATAATCTGCAAGATCTTTTTTCACAACATTCATTTTTACTTTTACATAGCTCATAACATTTCATAGGTACACCTTATGATAAACTTATCTAATAATAAATTACAAACTGGAGATTTACAATGAGATCACGAAAGACATTCATTTTAGACACATCTGTCCTTTTATATGACAAGATTGCAATACATTCCTTCCCAGACTCAGACGTGATTATTCCGCTTGTCGTTCTGGATGAGCTAGATAGATTTAAAGAAAAGTTCGGAGTAGTAGGTGAGGCAGCAAGATATGTTAATAGATACCTTGATGAACTTAGATCACAAGGTAAGATACACAAGGGTATAGAAATTGAAAATGGTCAAACAATAACTGTGGAAGTAAATCACAATGGTAATGTTCCAGAAGGTTTAAGCCCAGATCATGCAGACAATAGAATCATAGGTCTTGCTGTTTGCTTTTCCAAGGAGAGAAAAGAAAAAGTTACTGTTATTACAAAAGACATAAATTTTCGAGTAAAGTGTGATGCTCTTGGAATTGCTGCTGAGGACTATTATAAGGATAGAATAGTAGGATCACAGTCTCAGATTTATACAGGTGCAGCATCTATTGATGTAAACAAGGCAGAAGTTGATGAGTTTTTTACAAACGGATCACTTAATCCTCATGAAGACGTTTGTGAGGAATTATTTGAAAATCAATTTGTAGTTGCAAAATGTCCCGAAGGAAATTCATTTCTTGCAAGGTATTCTGGAAATAAAATAGTAACATTGGGTGCTACGTCATGGCATGGCGTTGATATTAAGCCAAGAAATAAAGAGCAAAAATTTGCAACAGAGCTTCTCCTAAGAGATGATATACCTCTCGTCACTCTTACAGGCATAGCAGGATCAGGCAAGACTTATCTTACACTAATGGCAGCATTGTCTGGATTAAATGAAAAGAAATATGATAGAATAGTAATTACAAGGACAATGCAACCAGTTGGAAAAGATATAGGCTTTCTACCTGGTGACATTAGAGATAAAATGGATCCCTGGACAGCGCCAATTGTTGACAACTTCAGAGCTGCATTCAAGGATACATCATATTTTGACATGATGGTTGAAAAGGGTCAAATTGAGATTATACCTCTATCGTTTATAAGAGGTAGAACGTTCAATAGAACATTTCTTATCGTTGATGAATCTCAAAACTCAACAATTCATGAACTTAAAACAGTTATAACTAGAGTAGGTGATGAATCAAAAATTGCTTTACTAGGTGACATAGAGCAGATAGACACACCCTATATTGACTCTTTGTCTAATGGCCTGACTGTTATAGTTGAAAAATTTAAAAAATTCAAAATATCAGGGCATGTTACCCTAACAAAAGGTGAAAGATCAAAATTGGCAACGCTTGCTTCTCGTGTGATTTAATCTCATTTAGCTTAATAGTTATACCTAGAACTGGTGTAATCATGGCTAAGGCAACTTTTAAGAAGAAAGACAAGCAGCGATTTAGAAAAGTATATCCGTATATTAGAAAAAAACCAGTGTGGGAACTATGCTCAGACAAAGAAGTTGAAATAGAGGTGGGGTCAATAGTATTTAGCGGAACGGATACCGGAACATATACATTTTCAACTTCCTTTGTAAGCGTTCCCGTTATTACATCCATAGCTGTTGATTCATCTTCAACAGGAACTGCTGATGTAAACGTATACGTAAGCAGTGTTACAACAACTGAGGTTGTTTTGAAAACATCGGCTACGTTTACGGGAACTGTGGATTTTCATGCTATAAGGATTGGTTCATAATGTCATTATTTTTTGATTGGGTAATTGAGACACAAAATATTCAGTTTACAATGCAGGATGAAAAAACTGTTACGTTTACTGGTCTTACCAAGTTGCCCAAAGTTGTGGTCACACCACATGATAATGACGTTAATATATTTATTAAGGATTTAACAATGGCAGGCTGCACCCTTGTTTCAAGTACTGCAATTACTGGAAACGTGGATGTTACTGCAATTGTTAAAATGTAAAAGCTAGTTAGAGAGATTTATAAATGGGAAAAGATTTTAGATCAGATAGATTAAGAGCAGGAAGGTTAATCGGAAGTGGGTCCGCTGGACAGCCTGGAATAATAATACTTAGTGCGTCTGCTGCATCTACAACCTATACTGGCGGATATAGGGATACCAATATTTTGTCAAAAGTTGGCACAGACGTATTCATGTTTGTGTCTGGAACAAAGGATGGACGTGTCTCTACAGACCCAAGTCTTCACAGCGGAAGCGTTGTATTGTTTGGCGGCGACGTTGTGGTATCTGGAACCTTTTATGCAGACAAGATGATTGTCGAGGTTGAAGAGGCTGTAACAGGTAGTCTCTCTGTATCGGGATCACTATTTGTCTCAAGAAGTGCTGTTGTAGGACAGGGTCTGACTATTAATTCTAAGCTCTCCAACCATAATTCTGATTTTATAGCATTTGGTAAAAGTCTCTCGCACACAATGATTGCGACCCATATTGACAAAAATACAGTTACAATATTGTCAGGTGGCGCGATAACTAGCCCGAACCCTATGTCTTCTCTAGACACAAATTTCTTCGTGTCCGGTACAGTTGATTCAGCGGGAACTGCTGTAAAGGGAACAAGTGTATTTGGAGGAGATCTATATGTTTCAGGAAATCTATCTGTAGCCGGTACATTCAACAAACTGCTTCTCTACAAAGAAAATGCGACTTCTCCATTCTTATCGCCTCTTTCTACTGGTAATGACTCAATAGCTATGGGATCATACAGCACAGCATCGGGTGATTACTCTGTTGTAGGAGGCGGATACGGAAATGTAGCTGACGATCAGTAC
>NZEE01000120.1 GCA_002688965.1 archaeon
TGCTAATGCATCTACGGCAGTAGTTATAACATTAACAGATGGTGCTGGTGCTAATCATACTTTAACGGGTGCAACTGCAACTGCAACTGCTTCTTTGGGTTCTGGAAATTATACACATGCTGGTTGGGTAAAACGAACTGAAGGTACGGGTGGTCGTGCTGGTAGGGTTCAATACGAAACATTGGTAGCAATGTCTACTATATCGGGTGATGATAATTCAGCAGATACGGAGTTCCCTGACGCATAAATTTTTTCGTAGGATTAGTCATGAATGCTTAATGAGTTATCGGTTGACAATTTTTTTCTATATGCTGCACAAAATTATCAAAATCCCCATTGTACAGGGATAGATGATTTTAATGAGGATTTGAATCACATCAAATATATCAAACGGTTGTTTAACCGTTATCAAAATAAGGGTGTGATCAAAATCAATTTAATTGTCAACCATCTCATTTTGCTTTATAATGTATTTGAGAGTGAAGCAATGACTAAGATCCTGTTTTTTAAGATACCAGAAGAACAGTGGTCATTATTAAAACCGTTTTTAATTTTATTAAATCGTCTACCAGAGTCCATTTCTGGTGTTTTGGCAGATGGTGAAATTATAAATACTGTTGATATTTCGTTGAATCAAGATATTGTTTCAGAATTGAGGACAATTTAATGCCAGCATACGCACCGAGTGAATACAATCTCATTTTTAGGTTGATCAAGACCTTAGTTACACCTTTTAGACGAACAAAGGCATATAGACTAGGGATTATAGATGATGAAGGAAATGTTCTCAAAAAACATAAAGACTTGGAATCATTTTCTGAAAAAAGTGCATACAGCAATTTTGAACGTATATGCTGGAATATCAAAAAATTGATCATGCATTTGCCTATAAATGATCTCGAATTGAAGAAGAATCCTGTAATGAGGGTGTTGCATCCACAATTAAATAGTGGTGTAACATCGGTGACAAGAGCTTCATATCTCATGCTTAGAGAAAATGAAGAATTTAATCGCACCAAGACCTTTTCAAAGTTTGTTTGGGAGGATTTGGAAAAAATTATGCTAGAAGATGCACCTGTGAATTCTGCGAGTAGTGGAAATATTGCTGGACTTCCACCAGATGATCCACCTGTATCCAAATCTGTACAAAAACGACATCGTAAAAAGAAGAAAAAGAAAAAATGGATAACTTTTAAAGATTATATGAGGTTATTCAATGGACGCAACTGAGTTAATAATTCATCGGTTGGATAATCTGGAAAGACAGATATCCGATATGAAGGACAATCATTTGCATCATCTAGAACTAGAGTTGAAACGGATTGATACCACTTTGAAGATTGGTTGGAAAATTGTTCTATTTGGTGCTGGACTACCTGCCTTTATCAGTTCGATCTTATCAATAATTCAATTTATGAAATAAGACTTGACAATGACCATCCAGATATGGTATAATTGTGTTACATGAGCATAAGAATAGATACACAATTTATCAATAGGTTATCGGGGCAACTTGATAATTTTTCGCAGAAAAAACCCACACTTTTTAACTGTAGATGCCCAATTTGCGGTGACTCGCAAAAATCTAAATCAAAGGCAAGGGGATATTTCTATGCTAAAAAGGGTGGAATGTATTTTAAGTGCCATAATTGCGGTTTTGGTGGTTCAGTAGGTACTGTTATTAAGGAGATTGATTCGGAATTGTATCATGAATACAGAATGGAGAGGTGGAAATCGGGTGATCGGCAATTTAGCAAGGTCAAAAAACCGATAGTTCAGTACAATTATGATGCGCCTGTGTTTAGGAAACGTTCAAAGTTAGAAATTCCCATTGGAACATTGGATAATAGTCATCCAGCAGTGTCATATTTGAGAGATAGAGGGTTATCAAAAATTTCTGCCTTTTCTTGGTGTGATGATTTTGCTGAATATATTCAAGATGTTTTGCCCAACAAATATGGTGATGCACTATTGGATATGGTTAGAGATGATGGCAGAATATTGATACCATTTTGCAATAAAAAGGGTCAGTTGACTCATATGCAAGGACGGACTATTAAACGGGTGGAACATAATGTTAGATATATTACACTTGGTTTTATCGAAGAACCAAAAGTGTTTGGGTTGGATAAAATTGATTTTGATAGAACTATATACGTGGTTGAAGGGCCTTTTGATAGTACTTTTTTACCTAATTGTATTGCTATGGGTGGCGGTGATTGTGAATCATTGCCTAGTATAGTGCCTATAGATAAAACGGTTGTAGTGATGGATAATGAACCGAGAAATAGGGATACCATTCGACGTATGGTACGGTATATTGAGATGGGATTTCCAATCAGTATTTTTCCAGAAAAGATTTTGCATAAGGACATAAACGATATCTTTTTATCTGGAATGAATACGGATGATATTTTAGAAATTATAAATATAAACACCTATCAAGGAATTGGTGCAAATTTAAGATTGAAGGAATGGGCAAAGGTGAAATTCTAATGGGAATGTTTGATACAGTTAAATGTTCAATGTTGTTGCCGATCCCAGATAATGATACCAGTGATATTGATCCAAATTCACTAGAATACCAGACCAAAGATTTATACTCTGTGATGGAACATTATGTTATTACAAAAGAGGGTCAACTTAAACTCGATCCTGATATTGATATTGGGCAGTCTTTATCAATGTCTATATATGCCATTCATGAAGGATATTGGTTAGAGTATGAATTTCTGATAGATAGAGGAAAAGTGGTGCAAACAGAATTAAAGGAATATAAAGAGATAGCAAAATTGAAGGAGAATGGTAGATGGAAACTAATTTAGAGTTATTGAGTGATTTGGTTCATCATATGAAATATGCAAAATATTTGCCAGAGAAAAATCGTAGAGAGACATATGCTGAAACAGTCAAGAGAAATGAGAATATGCATAAGAAAGCACATCCACAATTGAAGGATGAGATAGAAAGTGCATACAAATACGTTTATAAGAAAAAAGTTATACCGTCGATGAGGTCAATGCAGTTTGCTGGTACTGCAATTGAAGTTAATCCAGCAAGAATGTTCAATTGCTCATATTTGCCAATAACAGATTGGTTGGCATTTTCTGAAACTATGTTCTTGCTCTTATCAGGTTGTGGTGTTGGTTATTCAGTCCAGAGACATCATGTAGAGCAATTGCCAGAAATCAGAAAACCTTTAAAATCGAGAAGGTATCTAATACAGGACTCAATTGAAGGTTGGGCAGATTCTATTAAAATGTTGATGAGAGCATATTTTGATGGCAAAACCCTTCCGTTATTTGATTATCGAGCAATTAGGGATAAAGGTGCTAGATTGGTTATATCAGGTGGGAAAGCACCTGGCTCAGAACCATTGAAAATGTGTCTGAATAGCATTCAGTCGTTTTTGGATGCCAAAAAGGATGGTGACAAATTAACACCTATTGAAGCACATGATATTTTATGTCATATTGCAGATGCTGTGTTGGCAGGGGGAATTCGGAGATCCGCTTTAATTTCATTGTTCAGTATATACGATCAAGAAATGTTGAAGTCTAAGACAGCATATGATGTAGTTGAGGAAGAAATTTTATCAGTTCAAGATGGGGCATATAATGTTCGTATTTCTGCTTGGAGAGATGGGAAATATTGTAAGACCAAGGATATATTTTTGGACAACGATTCCTATGAGAAGATGCAGAAAACAGGAAAAATAGAATGGTATTTTTTATATCCAGAACGAGCAAGATCCAATAATTCCATTGTGATTGCCAGACCACTTATAACCAAAGATGTATTTGATTCGAGATGGCAAGTGATTAAGCAAAGTGGATCGGGAGAGCCAGGACTATATTTCACCAACAATATAGAATTAGGGTCGAATCCATGTTGCGAAATCAGTCTCTATCCGTATCAATTTTGCAATTTGACTTCAATCAATGTCGCAACTATAGAGTCACAGGAAGATTTGAATGAACGAGCAAAAGTGGCATCATTTATAGGCACGTTACAGGCATCTTATACTGATTTTCATTATTTACGATCACAATGGAAAAAACAGACTGAAAAAGAGGCATTATTGGGGGTTTCGTTGACAGGTATTGCATCTATTGATCATACAGAGTGGAATTTCTCAGAAGCAGCAAAAACTTGTGTCACGGAGAATAAAAGAGTGGCAAAAATAATCGGTTTGAATCCAGCAAGACGGGTGACTTGTGTAAAACCAGAAGGTACAGGGTCATTGGTGTTAGGTACGTCATCGGGTATTCATGCATGGCACAACGAATATTATAAACGAAGATTGCGAGTCGGTAAAAATGAAGCAATTTATCGGTATTTGCTGGAAAATGTACCAGAGATAATTGAAGATGAGGTATTTGGTGATGGGGCAATTATAACTGTGCCTGTGAAAGCACCGTTATTGGCAAAAACCAGAGATGAGGATGTTAAAAGTTTCTTAGAACGAATTTCACATTTCACTAGACATTGGGTTCGGGAAGGACATAATGGTGGTATGAATACACATAATGTATCTGCAACTGTGTCTATAAATATAAGTGAATGGGGGTCGGTGGGAGATTGGTTGTGGGAAAATCAAGATTCGTTTAACGGACTGTCATTTTTGCCATATGATAACGGTACGTATGTACAAGCACCGTTTGAAGATATTAATCAAACTGAGTATGAAGAATTTTCCAAAAATGTGAAAAAAATCAATTTGGAAAATGTGTTAGAAATCGAGGATAATACCAACCTACAAAGTGAACTTGCTTGTAGTGGGGGTTCTTGTGAGGTGTTCTGATGTTCGATTGGGAAGGAAAGGCAGTGGTGTGGTCTTGTATTTTGATATTTTGTATGTTTTTTTGGTACTATGGTTTTAAGTTTGGATATAATTTAATTATTAGGTTGTTCGGAGGATAATTATGGGATTGTATAAGATGTTGGCACAGGATTTTAGTGGAGATGTTAGTCGGTTGCGTAAGGATTTGGTCAAGACTATATTGGATGAAAATGCAATGATTGAGAGTTATGATATGCTTTCGTTGTTTCATGCCGATGTTGGTATAGGACAGAATTTTGAACGACAATTTGCACAGGTGATTTTTAGGGTTAAATCAGCATTGCCCACATCAACTACCGATGAAATTTTCGGTGATTTGATGCAAGAGGTGGTTGAACGAGAATCAGTATGGGCAGATGGTTGGCAAAAATATTATGAAGAGGTTGAAGCAAAGCAAAAATACGAAGAAACTTCTGAAGATTTTCAGAACTATTTATCAAAATTGGCACAAACGGGTACTAGTTGTTAAGGGGGGCAAGGTTCTATGTCAGAGGAATCGAGATATGATGAACTTGATGCTGATATTGAACAACATTTACAGATGATGGCACAAAAGGCACACGATGATATTAATGAAGAATTGTTGTTAATGATGAAATATCGTACCGAGAGAAATTGGCACGCTACCGTGTGCATAATTGCCATATTTGCTACGATAGTTTTGTTGATGATGGTATTTATTCCGTTAGGTATGGATATTCAATCAGAATGGAAGGAAATTTTGTTAGTCATGTTGGGGGCTTTTGTGGGAAGTTGGGCAAAGGTCATTGATTATTGGTTCAATAATTCAGAACGTGATAATGCGTTATTGAGAGAAGGAACTACAACATTTAAAGAGGATGAAGATTAGGAGAAAATGAAATGAATCAACAAGAATTGCACGAAAAAGTTTTATATCCAGTGACAAGAGTTAAAGCTGGAAAAGCAGGTGGTTCTGGTGTTTTGGTTTATAGCAAACCAGATCCCAAAAATTCAGGACAATTTATTAATATTATTTTGACCTGTCAACACGTTATAGACGGGGCAATATCAGTTAAAGATGAGTGGGATTCGTTATTGAAACGAGAAATCAAAAAAGATATTATGGAAGAAATTTCCGTTGAAATTTTTGATTATGATGGTTCAAAAATTGCTTCTGCTAATAGTTCACAGGCAGAAATTATTGCTTATGACAAACAACACGATTTAGCAGCAGTTAAATTGAATAATACTAGACCACAAGATCATATTGCGAAGATATATCCTAAAGAAGATATTGAAAATATGAAATTGTTTGATGAAGTGTGGACTAGTGGTTGTAGTTTGTTGCACGATCCATTTTCAAATAAGGGGGAACTGACCTATCTCAGAGAGATGATTGATCAGAAGTCTTATATTATGTATAATGCCCCATCTATTTTCGGAAATTCTGGTGGTGGTGTTTTTCACGGAAATGGAGGTTTATTAGGACTGTGTTCTCGAATAACTAATATTCAGTTAGGATTCGGCATTGATGTTATGACTTGGATGGGATTCGGTACACACCCATCACGATTGTATGAATTTTTTGAGCATCAAGAATTGCAATTTATTTATGACGGGTCAGATTATTACGATGCAAAGGAACGCAGAAAAGAACGTCAAAGAAAATCTTTACGGCATTTATTCATAGAAGAAAAGGATGCTGATAAGGTGGATGTATCAGAAGATGCTGGATAAGGGAGAAAGGTTGCAATGGAAGAAGAAGAACACGATTGGTTAGAGGGATGGATGCAACTATTACATAAACAATGAGCAATTTTGAGGACAATCTGTTTAAAAATGGTGAAGTGGAAATTATGAACGATGATGAAAAAAAAGAATTGAAAGAGATTGTAGCAGAAATTAGCAGAATTGCTGATTTAATTAGAACCGATGTAGAGAACGATATGTCATTTCCGAGATGGAAATTGAGGTTGCATTTTGCTATGATAAAGGAGTTAGTCTGGCAAGCAGAGTCTATAGTTGCAAGAAAAAAGGGTGAGAAGTTTGAAGATTTCTAAAGGAGATGGCATTGAAAAAAGTTTCCAAACTTACAGAAAATGAAGCACTGATTGCTGATATAGTTGCAACGTTGGTTTTTTTTGTTTTTGTGATAGTTGCGTTAATATCATAAAAATTATAAATATCTATGCTACAAAATCGTGGAGGGCAACCATGACAAGTGTTGGTGGAGAATATCTGGAAAAAATTCAATCGTCTGTGCAAAAAAATGTATCCTGTTGTCGATGGGCAATGGAAAATAATAAATCAGTCGGTATATTAGCATCAGGAAAATATATCGAAGCAAAGGTGAGCAAATTAACATGGGATGATATGGAAGATTTGGTATGGGTAGAATCAACTAAGGGTGAAAAACTCCGTTTCACTGGTAGTCAATTAACCACAGTTAGGATTGTATCATGATTAGCATCTCTGATATTGCATTAGAGAAGTGCAGAATATTAATGGGTGATGTAGAAGAAACTTTATCTGAGCATGGTGGTCTGAGACTCAAAGTTGAGGGTGGTGGTTGTTCTGGATTTCAATATGTATTATCATTTGATGAGTGGAATGATAATGATATGGTATTCTGGACAGAGGAGCAGGGTGAAAAATTTCCTGTGATTGTTGATAAACGATCATTTTTGTATGTTGCTGGTTCACAGGTCAACTATACAGATGGACTTATGGGAAGTGGATTCACAGTTGAGAATCCAAAGGCAAATTCTACCTGTGGATGCGGTGAGAGTTTTAGTGTATGACTGAGTTTGAACTTTGGGCAATAGTCATATTATTTACATTGATTATATTATCAGGATGACAAAAGTGAGAACAGCACAATTTCGTAGACTCGATGATTTATCGGAAAAAAAGCAACGACTCTTGGGGGCATTAGAATATCATCGTTTGATGTTAGAACATTTAGAGAGAACATTGAAAGAGTTGGAAGTTGAAAATGAGACTGCCGTAGAGGAATATGAAAAACATCAGAATGTTCTTGTGGGGGGAAATCTTACACTATGATCGACACTGGTCATTGGACACCCAATTTAAATCAATTGGGTGAAGATTTTAATCCGTTGAATTTCTTTGGGTTTGTTTATCGCATCACTCATAAAGATTCAGGGAGATCTTACATTGGCAAGAAACAGTTGGTCTATACCACTCGAAAAAAGGTTGCTGGAAGAACTAATCGAAAACATGTCAAAAAGGAATCAGATTGGAAAAAATATACTGGTTCATGTGATGAATTGAATCAGGAAATCGAGCAGTTAGGAAAGGGGGAATTTTCTTTTGAGATATTAAAATTTTGCTTAACCAAACGGGATTTAGGATACATTGAAACAATGTATCAATTCAAAGAAGATGTGTTAGATGCGAGAATGTCAGATGGCAGTCGCAAGTACTATAATTCAAACATAATGAATAGATGGTTCGTTAAGGAGAAATATGAAAGTTAATTTAAATCAGATTGATCTAACTGAGTTGGATAATTTGGAAGATATCACGTATGAAAGACGTACAGGAAAAAATCGGGTGAAGAAATTCAAAACCGATGAAGCAAGAGGGAAGGGAAAAAAACCGAAAAAATTTAGGGATTTCAACAAAAAAACATCAAATTGACCTAAACCTTTTTCATTTCTATGCGTCTAAATAGGTGTCGGGTGTCGGTGAGGCACTCGATGCCTTTTTTTGTTTTTTTGCAAAAAAAGATGCATTTTCCCTTGACACAGGGTTGCTCAATATGGTATAATATGTAATGTAAGGTTGAGAAATGGTCTTGACCGATTGAACAGTTAGATTATGGAGTTATGATGAATTTTGTGAAAAA
>NZEE01000121.1 GCA_002688965.1 archaeon
AACTATGTACTAACTGTGACAAGGAAACACCATATAGTATAGACACACATATAGACGTAAGAAAACATTATGTAGAAGGTTCTGGTCAACTATGTAGTGAGTGTTGGGACAATATATACAACAAGGATTCTGATAGTACGAATGTGTAAGTGTTAGACTATTGATGTGTGAGAAGACTAAGCATAGCTTGAGTTATCAACATATTGAGAGTTATTAACATAATGAATTGTGGATAACTTGTTGATAAGTTTGTGTATGAGGACTGGTGATAGATAGTACATATACATAGTGTAGAATACAAGTTTTCTGTGTAGAAAAATACAATACGCTCACATACTTGTACTATACATACTATATGTGGTTACAAACTGTTACAATTAAACGCTTGTATCACACGCACAAAGCGTCGTATATTATAGTAGTTGAGAGAGAGATAAATAAATGACTTTAACAAATAAACAAATGAGAACAATATATGACTGGAATTTTTCGAGGAATATATCGTTATTTAGTAACTGGTCACAAAGAAAAGCGTTAGAATTGAGTAGGTTTTGTAAAGAACAAGCTAATGAATTTACTGATGACTATAGCTATTGGGGTTTTACTGTTGGAAATGGTAGACCTGCTAAGATGAATAAGAGTGTTTTACTTAGACTTTCATCTGATTTGTGTGATTATAAGAGTGATGTGTTATAAAACCTTAAATTTTAAGTATCACTACGGTGAGTAATCTTAAATTATTAGGTGAAATAGATGAAATAAATAAAGAAAAGGCTTGACTTATATGCCATAATAGTTGTATATTAGTATAAGAATTGAGAGATACCCGCATACTTAGGTTGTTTGGCGTCCACGATCGGACTAGAGACCAACTAATAGCCTCAGTCCCTCCGGGTTCTCTCTCCACAATTAAATAGGTTATATTAGTGAATGGGTCTTTATTCCTTTCTACCCATTCACGACAAAGGGCCACAATGGTTAACTCCTTTTCCAGTGGCCCTTTTTTTTGTGCTTCGCGTAATAGTTGTATAATACAAGTAACTCGCTTGGATGAGCATTCGAATGGTTATAATTATTTTACAAAGGATAAAGATAATCCTTGACTTGCATGCATAAAAGGTCGTATATTATATGGGACCTATATATAAAAAAAAAGAACTTAACTTACACCTAAAGTAACGCTTTAAGTCTGGTTACATACTGTTACAATTTGGTTCTTGATATATCGCTAGAATCTTCGTATATTAGTATAGACGATGAGAGAGATAAATGAATAACACGAGTTTAGAATTAGTTGATGAGTTTTTAGAAGAAACGCCTGGTTATGATGTGAATGATACTGATGAGAGATATCATTACAAACTATGTAGTCGTTCTGTTACCATCGGTACGTTTGGTGCTGAAGTATGTGCGGGGAACTTTGATGGATTTATTAGTTCTAATATGAATGTGTCTGAATGTGATGGTAGAGGTGAATATAACATCGTTGATTGTGGGCTAGGAACTCCACCATTAATATAAAAAGATTAGATTTCACACGGGATGTCAGTACGGCATTCTATGAGAGGACTTGTTATCCTCCAACTATAAGTTACAAAAGAAGGAGTTATTAACCTTAGTGACTTTATACCGAGAGATGAAGTGGCTTCATTACCCACGATGTATCTCTCAAAAAATTCTTGGAGAAATAAAATATGATTGAACAAATGGAATTAGATTTAAATATATCACCCAGCATTGAGGTATTATCTTTTACACCAAGACAAATCAAGATATTGAATGGAAGAGGTATCAGGACAATAGATAGTTTGGTTAATTCAGAGGATGTAAAGTTTTGGGGTTTGAGAAGTTATTTAATTTGTATCAAATGGGTGGAAAAATATAGAGTTGAAAATATAATTAATGAATTAGAAGAAATGGATATTGAATATCCAATGGATTGGAAAAATAAAATAATTGAAAATAAAGCTTGACTCACATGCCAAAAGTGTTGTATATTATAGTAGATGATGAGAGAGAAATTAAACAATAATAAAAAGGAGTTTTAATGAGTAAAAATATGATATTACCTGATGTAGTATGTAAGGTTGAAAAGAGTGGTAATAGGTATAATGCCTGGTCTACTGATGGTGTTAAATATACATCCGAATGTACAACCGGTTGTAGGAAAAATGCTTATAATGGTGATTATTTTATAGGTAGGTTTCCGGCAAAGAATGGTGGTACTTCTTGGAGGCGTGTTACTGAAAAGGTTTTGGTTCAGATGGAGTTAAATTCACCTACAGTAACAGTTGATAATTCTAACCCAGTAGAGGTTCCTGAAGAACATGCTGAGGTTCTTAGTTTTATACATAATAGTTACAGTTTAAAACCTCGCGGTTTGATGATGAATGAACTTAAATGGAAGTACTTAATAAGGTCTGCTGTTCGAGGTAAGAATATAATGATGACTGGTCCTGCCGGATGTGGTAAAACTATGGCAGCTAAGGCCCTTGTTAATTCACTTGACAGACCTGATTACTATTTCAATTTGGGAGCTACACAAGATCCTCGGGCAACACTAATTGGTAATACACACTTTGAGAGTGATAAAGGTACTTACTTTAGTGAATCAATGTTTGTTAAGGCAATACAAACTCCAAATGCAGTTATACTATTAGATGAGTTAAGTAGGGCTCACCCAGATGCTTGGAATATATTAATGACAGTATTGGACTATGGTCAGAGATATCTTCGGTTGGATGAACAAGATGGCCAGGCAACTATAAAAGTTGCTAATAATGTTACCTTCATAGCTACGGCTAATATAGGTAATGAGTATACATCTACTCGTCAGTTGGATAAGGCTCTAATGGATAGGTTCACTATAGTAGAGATGGATATGTTAAATGAATCAGAAGAATATGAATTATTAACATATATGTTTCCTAATGTAGATAGTAAGGCATTAGGTAATGTAAGTAAAATTGCCAGTTTAACTCGTAGTGAATCAACATCAGATACAGCGAGAATACCTTTCGGTATTAGTACCAGAACAACAGTAGAACTATCAGGGTTACTATATGACGGCTTCTCATTAGAAGAAGCATCAGAGGTCAGTATCTATCCCCAGTATGATAATACAGGTGGTGTAGATAGTGAACGAACATTCGTAAAACAAATAGTTCAAAAATTCTGTGATGACGGTTCTGGTGATGAATTATTCAATGAAGATGAAGTAAAAGAAGCTACTGACTTTTAGAATGGTGGTTTAACGAAGAATTTAGTGTGTTCCTGACATTATTGTTGGGAACACCATAGTTAACTCGGAAAGGGCCATTTCAAGATTTTAACAACTTGATTCGGTTTTTCGGTTTGACAAAAAATAATTATTGAGGGCTCTGACTAGCGTATATTTCGAGGTAGCTTTTTTCGGGCCATATAAATTAACATATAGTAATTTGATACTTCGTATCAAGCTCGTTAGTATCAATCTATAGAAGAAGCGTTAAAATAAAGCTTGATAAACAAAATAGGAGAACCTAAGAACGATGGAAAATATAAACTTAGAAGATAAAAGGTTAACAGGTTGGATAGATCAGTTTAAAGGTGCGTATGATGCTTTACTGTTTATTGCAATTGTAGCCTTAATGGTAATTACAGGTGGTAATGGTCAATTAATTGAATTTAGTATTACAGTTATATTGTTATTACTATTATTCAGAAAGCAGCCGGTTAAATAAAAAAGAATGTGGACAGTTAACTGGATTGGATTGATTGGTGTATATGTTTTTATGGCATATGTAATGTTAGTTGAGGTTCAGGGTATATTTGGTTATATAATGGGTGCTGTATGTATACCCATTATATTCCTCTTATTATACTGGTGGATTAATCAATCAACTGAACAATATACGCCAGTCAAACGAGAGAAGAAAAAATCTCGTGGCAAGTATTCGAAGTATTACAGATAAAAAAATATAGTGGTGGCTGAATGGTTAAAGCAGTAGACTGCAAATCTACTTTGTGTCGGTTCGATTCCGACCCACTATTCTATATTTAAACAATTTTCCCCCCTTTCTTTTTATTTGATGTAAAGAATATTTTCTATATATTTATATAAAACAACACTTAAAAAATTTTCAATTTTAAGTTATAATGATTTTTTAAATTAAAAGATATATATTTATAGATATGGCAAAAAAAGATAAATATTTCAATGACATACCAATTCTTTGGAATGGTCACCTTATGCACCCAATGGCAGGACAAAAGAATCAAAGCATTCCTAATAATATAGCTATTATTTGGGGAAATAATTCATACTCTTGGAGTGATGTTAATTTTATCATTGAAATAGCTGATGGTATTGGAACTGGTTCAAGAAGAGCAAGAGAAGCAAGACTTAATAAACTCATTAAAGAGGATAAAGTCAAGAAGAAAAAACTTATCCATCTTATTTGTAGAGTTAAGGGTGAAAAGGTTTATGATAATATAAAAGAAATAGATTTAGATAATATTAAAATAACACTTGAAGATGTGGATTTAGTTACAAGACGCGTATTAGGACAAAAATCTGTATCCTTAGTTGTTGAAGTTGGTGATGAAATAATAGAAAATACAAAATTAGTGGAAGATTATGAATAAACAACCATATAAACTTTATACAGATAAAATTCAAGATTTTGAATGTCAATTATATTTAAAAGGAATTCCTTTAGAACAAGCTAAAGCTAGAATGATAGTTGAAAGTAAAGATACAAGTCTTACTTTTAGTGGAACTATTAATAAGAAAGGAAAATGTAGTATTCCTATTGGTAGTTTGGGAAATAAATTAGGTAATACTACTGGTGGTTTAATGAGATTAGAAATTTTAGCAGGTAATGTATTTTTTCAACCATGGAAATCTTCATTTATTATAAAAGGTCGTGAATTTAATGAACCAATAAATATCAATGAGGTAAATGAATCTATTCAAAATTCATTAAAAATAGAACTTGAACTTAATAATATGAAACAAGATATTAGAGAGATATCAAAAAAGGTAGTTAAGTATTATGATAATGAAGAAACTATAAACTCTAATGAAACTATAGAAAATAAAATACAATTATGTGAAGAAAAATTGGGAATTATTAATGATAAATTAGTTAGAGTTGATGATGAATTAAAAACTGTTCATGGTAAATCAAAGGTATATGAAACTCGTATTAAAAATATTAATAATATGAAACAAGATATTAAGAATATAATAAGTAAATTAGATACTTTAGTTTTGATGCCAGATGATGAAAGATATAATTTATCTTTAGAGAAATGGAGCATTACAAATAAAGATTCTTTAAATGAAGAAATAAAAATTGATTCTGATTTTTTAGATAAAGAAAAAGTAAATAAAAAAGATGATTATGTAGATATTGTTGATAATTGGAGTTCATCAAATATTAAAAATAAAAATAATTCTAAAACTTTAAATGAAGAAAAAGTAAATATAAAAAAAGAAAAAAATGATTATGTAGATATCGTTGATAAGTGGAGAACGATAAATGAAAAAGATTTTTAAATAAGAGGTTATATAATATATGTCATATGATTTAACAAACAAAACCATATCAAGTACATTTCAGAATCTATTACAGAAAACTGGTTCTGATAATCGTTTATACGATTTAGAAGGTAATGAAATTACTAATTTACGAATAAATGGTAATTTAATCGCTGACCAATACATCGTATCATCATCTGTAACAAATGTTCAATTTCAACAACAAAGTGGTTCAACAATATTTGGTGATTCACAAGATGATACACATCAACTTACAGGTTCAATGTATGTTTCTGGAAGTATGGAGGTAGTTGATGGAAACATAAGTGGTTCATCAACTTCAACTGGTTCATTCGGATCTGGTTATATTGATAATAAGTTGGGAATCGGAACAACAAGTCCTTCTGAAATGTTAGAATTAGCAGGTTCAGATGTTGAAATTAAATTACAGCAACCTGATGGTCAGATGGGTATAAGATTAAGAGGAAATTCTAACGGTGGCATTATTAATTTGAGTAACAGCGGAGGTGGGACTTCAGCTTATATACACGGTGGAAGTGATAGTTATCTTACAGGTGGAAGTCTTGGAATCGGAACAAGTAGTCCAACAAAAGCATTAACTGTAGAAGGCGACATAAGTGCAAGTGGTGCAATTTCAACTGAATCACACATAACCGCAAGTGGAAACATAAGTGGTTCAGC
>NZEE01000122.1 GCA_002688965.1 archaeon
CAGTGTCTAACAAATGTTGTAATTCATTGCGTGACAAATCTTCTAATTTTTTCTTACCCTCATCAAGTTCAACCTCTTCCTTAATATCATGTTCACCCTTTCGAATCCTACCAACGACTCGTTTGGAACCGCCGCGGCTGATTTGATCGTAAACTATGAAATCTCCATTACTACCGATAGCAGAAGTATATCCATGGTCTTTAGGGAGAGCTCTCTTTCCTAGTGCTTTTAACATTGTTTGATGATAAATATCAGTCTTACCTTCATCAAGGTCTTCCTTAACATAACGAGATGGATTATTTACACTGTATGTAAGCCAGACAGTGGCATCTCTACCCTTAGCACCAACACGAGTATTAGATTTATGAGTATGTATTTGTTTAATTAGTTGTGGAGTAACTTTGAAACCATAGATGTCAGCTGCTGTACTAAGACTCATATGTCCTGCAAGTCCTTGAGATTTAGAACCAACACTCTTTTGACCTTCCCAAACATTAACAAGAGGATCATTCTTCGTTACTGGTTTAACGCCTTGATGGGCATTAGTAGCTTCACGAACGTTGCCATGTCTTTCCAATCGTTTGGCATTATGTGGACTCCATGTAAGCCAAATAGCATGGTCTCTAGCCCTAATCTCCACACGATCCTTGGATTCATTCTTAGATTTGTTAGCATGTATTTGTTTAATTAGTTGTGGAGTAACTTTGAAACCATAGATACCAGCAGCAGTACTAAGGTTCATATGACCATCAAGACCATAAGATGGTCTAGTACCACTTGATGATGGACTAGTCCAAACGGTAACAAGAGGATCGTTCTTTGTTACTGGTTTAACACCTTCATCAAGGTCAACGTGTTCTTTAATTAGACTTGACTTGAACACAATACGTTTCTTATCAGCAGTATCAGCTTCAGTGTCTGTCATCTTTGTTCCAGCACTTGCTTTAAATGTCCGTCTAACAGTTACCTTCATACCTTTAGGATCAGTGACTCGACCGAAATTACCACCTACAGGATGGGATGTAATATCCCAATAACCAACACCCTTTGGAATGGTTACAGTACCTTTTAACTCTTCTTCAATACCATCTTCTTCAATCTCTTCTGCATTATTTTTTTTTCTGAAAATCTTGAAACGCTTATCTAACTTGGGAGAGTTTTCTTTATTAAGGGCCATGTGAACTCTTCGTCCATCGACAGCTTCGTCAATGTCTTCAAAATCTACATCTTCATCATATTCATGGTAGTGTTCGTCTTCATCATCTTCATACGCTTCTCCACATACCGGACAAACGTCATCCTGATATACAGCCTTTTGACCATCCTGACTGGTACCACGAGCGTTGTCGGGAGTTCCCTTTAGGCCATTATTGGTTTCTTTATCGCCAACAGGATAATCTCTGATATCGACATTATCGGTATGAAGTTTCCTAAAGTCTCTCTCACCCTTAGCTCTAGGTTTCATAGTTTCATCTACATGACTCTTAAAAGATTTCATCAAAAATCTCCCTAATAAAAATATTAATCCTCATCAATGTCTGGTTCATCTATCTCATCATCAGCCATATTAATATCTACATTACTATCAAACGTACTAGTAGCCAATTCATCTCGTTTTGCCATTAGTGCGGCGCTAATCTTATCCTTCATTACACTGTTAAAAGCAGCTTTAAACTCTGTAGGATTCTCCTGATTAACGGCATCAACCATATCATTTACACTATATTCATCAGACATCTTTTTTCTCCTTAGTATTTATATAAAAAATTATTAAGATAGAGCTATATCTTGAGTTTTGCTTGCTATCTTTTTTAATTTATCTTTCGCAGCCTCGTTCTTCGTATTGTCAATTATGTAATTCCAAACGTTAGCAGGTACAGTACTTATATCGGTTGGAACACCATTCAAATTAATTAGTCTAGTACCACTTGTCGTACCACTTAAACTTTCTTCCCAGACAGCTGAGCTGTCTCAGACAGCTCCATAAATTTAGACATACTTTCTAAAAGGTTTTTTTCTTCCGTTTTAGTTTCTGGTTCAGGCTTAGGCTCCGGTTTAGGTTCAGGCTTAGGTTCTGGTCTAGGCTCAGGTTCTCTTTCATCATCTTCATCATCAGGATCAGGTTCACTTTTAATTTGCTTATCAATCTCCTTAATATCATCCTCAGTCTGTCTTAAGACATTCTTTCTAACCCACTCTTGAGAATAATACTTGCCAACATACTCTTCCATATCTCTTAGAATTTCTGTACGTTGTCTTAGAATCTCGCCTTCCTTCAACTCTTGGAAATGGTTGTCTTCCATAAAGTTATATCTGATAGTATTCTTGATTTCTACCCAATCTTCATATGAAACAATACCCTTGAGGATAAGTTGTTTCTCAAGTATACTATTGAACAGGTCGGAGAACCTAGCTCTTAGTCTAACAATAAACTTAGAAAACTTAACTTCATCTCTTGTAATTTCTTGAGACCTACCGATATTGAAAACATTTTCAGAATCCATACGGCCGATAGGCACATTCAATGATTGATAAAGTTTCTTTTGGAAATATAAAATATCTTCAATTTCACCAAGGTTTTGACCACCAGGAAGTGTAGTAATTTCTGTGCCTCTACCACCTTCTCGTCTTGGAAGCCAGAAATCTTCCAACATAGTCATAAACTTACGATCATCTCTCACTTCACCAGTGGTTGCATCGTATACCAACTTATTCTTATGCTTAGTCATCATATCTCGTAGGTATTGTTCAGCCTTCACCTTAGGAAGATTGCCTACATCAATATAGAAAATTCTTCTTTCAGGAGCTCTTGAAATCCTATAGATAACAGCAGCATCCTCCAACATTCTTAATTGGTTGACAGGCTTAATTGACTTATGCATATGGGAAAGAACAAGAGTATTATTCTCATTGACAAGACCTGAGGTCACATGTATAATGGAATCTTTGGCAATTTTTATTCCATGTGCTGTATTATTAACGTTATATGAATTGGTAGTCATAAAACTTTTTTCAGTAAAAAGATAATATTCGTTTTTCAACTTTTGAACTTCGAAACCATTCTCTTTTATCTTTTCAACTTCTTTAATCTTACGAATTTTTCTAGGATCGATATATCTTAGTTCTTGAATACCTTCTTTAGACTTTTGTTCATCAACAATTGCATGGTAATAGGACCTTCCGTCCACATACCATTTCTGGAAAATTTCATACCCTTTATTGGAGAAATCTAATAAGGTAAGAACCTCTTCGAATTCGTCTCTTATCTTTTTCTTGATTGATTCTGGATGCTTGATATCATCTGTAACACATTCAACAACCTTACGTCCTTCATTAACAACAATTGTCTCGTTAACGATATCGTCAACGGCCCGAGAACATTCTGGTTGTATTAGGAGATTTCTATATTTTGTAACAAGTTCAGCTTCATTTTTAGCAGTACCTTCAAGATCAACAAAGGTGCCGTATGCATGGCCAGAAGCAGTTTCGGCCGCGGTTACAACAACCGCGCCATCATCGTTTATTGGTTGAGCAAAGGAAACTGGCTCTTCTTCTTTCCTTTTGATTTCAAAGCCAAATAATTTCATATTAATATCACCTTATTAGATTATGGAGGGAGAAATTCTCCCTCCTCAAATCTATTTATATCAAACTATGCAGTAACCAAACCAGTAATACCAGCCGTCACAGACCACCAATCATATTGCAAGGTTACCGTAAATTCTTCAATTGCATCAACAGTTTCCCAAGAAACTTCTACAGGACTGATTTCTGATGGGAATAGACCGGTAAAGGTATATTCTCTTAGTACAGCACCGCTTTTAGCATATTGAACAATCTGAGCTTCAGCCTTATAATCCGCAACACCTTTGTTACCAACATGTTGATTAATATTTGCAGACCATGCTTCCATAGCATTTCTAATTTTGAAATCTTCATCATTAATAACTGTGACAGTCCATTCAGCGAAGGTTCTATCACCCGCAATTTTAATCTTTCTCCCAAAGTAAGGAACTTCTATAGTTCCTAGTGTAGAACCTGGTAGTTGAGCAGCTTTAACCATGAAAGGCAACTTTGCAGCACCTTCCGCATCAAATCCACCGCCCGCAATATTCGTTACTTGGAATAGAGTAGGACGAGCACCACCACCTTCTAATTGGGACCTAATATCTTGTACTTTAAACGCCATTTTTATTTCATCTCCTTTTTAACTCATAGTTATTTATAATTTAGGTTTTTATAAATAACCTATAATAACAACAAGGTGTGAAAAAATGAAAGCATATACTTATTTAATTGGTTGGTCAAAACTAAATCTATGGTATTATGGAGTAAGATATAAAAAAGGTTGTAAAGTAGAAGATTTGTTTACAATATATTTCACATCTTCTTTATATGTCAAGTCTGTTTTTAAAAAATATGGAAAACCAGATGTAATACAAATAAGAAAAACATTTAATTCAGTAAGAAAATCTTTATTATGGGAACAAACTGTTCAAAGACGATTAAATGTACATAAAGACCCGAAATGGTTAAATAAAAATATTTCAGGAGCAATATATTATGATGAAGAAGTAAGACAGAAAATGCGAGAGATGAAAATGAATAGGATCTGGATGTTTAAAGATAAAAAAATTATTCTAGTATTAAATGAATTAATAGAAGATTATGAAAAAGTTGGTTATAAAATTGGCCGTGGCAAGGTGAATGGTGGTCCTAAAAACGGAATGTGGGGTAAAAAACATTCAACTGAAACAAAAAGAAAAATTGGACTTAAAAACTCAAGATGTACCTTAACTGAAGAAGGTAGAAAAAAGAAATCAGAATTTATGAAAAAAAACAATCCCATGGATGATCCAAATAAAAGAAAAAAAATTTCAGAAAAGGCTCTTAAATATGGTACAAACAATAAAAAAGTCACAGACGGAATTAAAATTTTCAAATCTTTAAGAGAAGCTAATAAAAATTATCCTACTATTAAATATTCTACTCTTGCTTATTGGTGTTCGAATGAAAAAAATGGGTGGAAATCATTATAACCACCCACTTTTCCCTTATATATCAATAGGTTACCTAAAAACGTCCCACAACTTCCTCAAATTCCACACCGCTTCTAACAGCTACAAAGTTTAATTGAATGAAGTTAATTGACTTAGCAGGCTTAATGTAAATATCACCAACAAACTCGTTTCTGTCAATGACTTCAGCAGTATTATTAGTTTCATCAGCAACTACACGGAAATCAAAGATACCGCGGCGGCCTTGTACATCTCTAAGGAATGGTTCTACAAGATTTTTAAATTGGGCTCTTGTAAATTCATCGTTGAACTCGAATAAGGTAAACTTCGCAGCAGTTGAAATTGCCTTCTCAAGAACAATGAATAGACGGCGAACGTTAATTCTATCAAAAGCGCTTGGCTTGGCCAATAGAGTTTTATCACCAAATAGCAAAGTTCCCTGACCAGCTTGTGAGATAACAGGGTTAATACCCTTCTTATAAAGAATATCTCTATCAGACTTCAAAGGATTAAATGCAAGTTTAACAACGTTCTTGATTATACCTCTATTATATCCAGCAGGAGACCACCAAGGATCACGAAGATCGTCTGTACGAGCGCATAGGCCTGCGACATCACCATTAAGAGGCACCCACCTATATAGATCAGAATACTTGTCATACTGATATTTGTAACCAGAATCCATAACAGCATATGAAGATGAAGATAGTCCATCTCTAAATCCGGTTATCTGATCCAATTCAGAATTGGTTGATTGATTAACAACATCTTCTCTTTCTGGTGAAACAAACACCACACAATCCTTACGGACCTCACAAATATTGTCTATGATATAGTTAGCAGTATTTGTATCGGCCTTACCAGCAAGGAATAGAGAAATATCTACATTCTCTGTTGTATTATAAAGATCAAATCCTGTAGCAAGTCTGGACAGAGTAATAGTACTCTCGGTTCCATCATTACCGTCAAGTCCACCACTAAGAGAAATATAATTATCCTTAGTACCGTTTGTTAGAGTAGTGGCAGTTACCCAGATATAATCGGAACTTTCATTAATAACCGTCTGGTAATAAATGTTTTGTCCCTGATCGTCCAGAGTACCGTCTGTTCTTGATACGTCCCTATGAACTTCAAGTACCGTTTCGGCTTCACCAGTAATTGTGCCATCCTCATCAATAATAACAATATGGACATTTCCAGAAGCTGGAGCAGATTCCACATTATTATAATACCGCCAATGACGGGTTGCAGTGGTAGGACCAGCTTCCTTTAGACGATATGCAGGAGTGAAAGTTGTAGCTCTTACACCACCAATTTCAGAACCAATCGTGGCCACAGTCAGGTCTTGGAAACCTAGGGAAGTATTACCTACCCGTAGGATATCACCAACATCAATTTCTGTGGTGTCATACGAACTGTTGGCAAGATCAAAGGTTGTATTACCAATAGCAATTGAAGGAATAGTAATACTCTCTTCAAAATCTGTACTATCGTAACATACGGAGACCTTAAGTGAATTGCCATCGGCACCAATACTCTTAGCAATGAAAGTACCATCACCAGTTTCGGCTTCCGCCTCTGTTCTAGTTTCGATTAGAAGCGAAGTATTACCATATTCGGTAGCATTGGTAGCATTTGCTGAAACAACTCTTGTTACGTAAAGTTTATTTCCATAAGCAAGGAAATTAGAAGCAGTAAACCATGTCTCATAATTATCTGAGCTAGGCTTACCGAAGACTGTCTTAAGTGTATTTTCTGAATCTATCAAAACACGTTCATTCACAGGACCTTGCGAAAACACACCCACAATGGCGCCTTCCGTAGTAGCTACTGCTGGTACAACAGTTGATAGATCGATTTCAGAAATATTAACACCGGGGCTAACTTGGAATGGCATAATTACATCTCCTCGACTTTAAAAATTATTATATTAGAATTACATTCTGTTTTATTTATAATAAACGAGATTTATAGTAGCCATGATCCATCGCCGGTGTCAACGACCACAACATCTGTTAAATCTTCCTCATTGTTATCATTAACAATACCGAATGGCAACAAATCCTCATATAACTGTTCTTCGGTCTTTTCTCTTAATTTGTGTATGGTATTTATGTCAGTCATCTCTTTAAAGAATGGTTGAGAAGACAACCAACCAAATAAGACCAATCCCATAACCAAATCATCATGTGATCCCATCTCAGCTTCATATGAATTTCCTTTTCTTATGAAAGTGGATAGTTCCGAAATGGTTTGATGATCATTTATTAGTAATTGTTCCTGTTCTATTAACATTTTTATCATAGTACAGCCAGTAGACTTAACAGTTTTTGTTGTTCTTATTCCCCTTTCAGCGGTTTTTGTAAATCCAGAAGAGATTGTTTTACCTAATCTGCCTTTATTTTCTGTATATAATACATTTTCATATTCATAATCATAATATAAAAGATCACAGACTTGAGCTCCAATATCGTTGCTTTCTATGAGAACCATAGCTTCATTATAATGCAACCCCATAGCATTAATTATTTCAGTATATTCTATTGGAGTAACCAAATTATTTCTATATGCCGCAACCTGAATATAAGGCATCTTGGTGACATCTATTACAGAGAAAGCAGAATAATCCAGGCCTTTACCTCGTGCAACATCCACTATTATAACATATGAATGTTTCTCTACAGGATTTTCATATACATCCATTCCTTCAGAAGAAGCTATAGGAGTCTGGTGTATAAGAGTGGATAGTTTTTGGCCAGAGATTAATGTACCAATACTTCCTAGAAATTCAACCTCATATTCTTGTCTAAATTTATCATAATCAAATCCCATAGAAGCTAGAGTAATTTCTTTCCACTCTTCATCTCGGCCCGGTACATCCTGCCAAAGAACCTTTATAGGATTATAAGTATTTCTACCTTCAATAGCATCTGTCCATAGTTTATAAAAATGATTCATACCATTAGGTGTTGATACAAGAATTATCTTAGTAGTCTTACCAGAAGAAACTGTTGGAAATACTGAGGTGAAAAAAGCGTCCCAATTATCTATGAAAGCGGTCTCGTCAATGAATAGAATATTGATAGAATAACCACGAATGGCATCCGAAGAGGTTGCCGCAGCAATAATACGGGAATTGTTCTCAAGTTCCATGGAACCTTTATTCCATTCACTAATACCTTGTTGCAACCACTTGGGTAAATTCTGATAAGCTAATCGTACTTTTCCAAGGATTTCACGAGCAGTCTCACCCTTATTGGCAAGTAAGGCAACAGTTTTATCAGGAGTGAAAAGAATATACCAAAGTAAATAAGCAACTGTTGTGGTAGATTTACCCGTTTGTCTTGCAGTGGCCATAATAGTAAATCTATTATTAGCCATAGAATCAAGCATATCATCTTGATAAGTATATGTATCAAAAGGAATAAGGCCTTCATCAATATTAATTATTTTAAAATAATTGTTACAGAAATACTTAACATCTCTAGAACATTTAATATACTCTTCAACCATGAATGGAGTATATTCAATATTAAAGTTTTTCTTTTTTAATAAAAGATTGCCTAAGTATCCATCATCTAATACGGCCATTTATTATACTTTATTAATGAGTTTTTGGAGTTCTGCTGTAGACCCAATAAATAGATTATTATTAGTTATTCCAGCACCTTCATCTGGATCCTTTGGAACTTCTTCCAACTCTTTCTTTTTCTTAGTTAAATCCAACAAATCTTTATTTGTAGCAACAATTGCTTTCAATAAATCAGAAACAACCTCATAGGCCCTAGGAGATTCAGACGCCTTTGCAACATCTAGTATATCCTCTAAAGCTTCATTACCTTTTTCTATAATATTGTAAAGGTTTTTACGAGTGAAGTTATAATCATTATCTATATCACCATTATTCACAACAATATTTTCAGCCGTTACAACAATTTCCTGTATCTGTTCTTTCTCTTTAGGTTCCATACCTAATGATTCGGCAATAATATCTTCCATTTATGCATCCTCTATAACAATTTTATAATCCCAATCATCATCAAAATCAATATCAGACCAATGGACAGCAGTATTGGACGTAAGTTGTGGATATACATTAACGCTTTCAGAAGCATTATTTGCTGTCAGGGTTGAGTATACCTCAGTATTAGCAAACTTGATAACCTTCTTAGAGGTGACTGGACCAAAGAAATATGTTTTCATTGTGAAAGTAAGCGTCCACAGAATTACTTGTCTCTCTTCAAAACCCCCTTCATAGATCTCTTCATTCGTTACACTGGTTAGTATAGTAGGAACATCATAAGATAAATTCATATCATCAACCAATTGAACGGTGGTTGTCCATTCTGGTTTGAAGAAAGGAATTATCTGTTCAATAATCCTTGTACCGTCCTCAGAATACTTAGCATATACCGACATGGTGAAATCAATATTATAAGGTGCAGGAGTATATTGAGTATCATATGCATTAGTATTTGCTGTATCAACTCTTCGGTTTCTTGTTAGGTGGGTTAAATTTCTTTCACCATCATAGTTAATTCCTGATATCTCAAAGGAAATCCTAGGAAGAACAATGGCTGTTGGACTATCCAAATTAGGGTCTTGTTCAATCCTTGCAAGGAACTTTTGGATAGGACCATAAGAGATTGGTACCCTAAAGAGTTTCTGTTGAACATCGTTATTATCGGTACGGCTGACCAAAATTTCATTGAACATCGTGCCGAAAATTATGACTGATCGCCTTATGGTTTCAAAATAAAAGGGGGAATGTCCAAAAATTGTTCTTCTCCTAAAATTTAATTTGTATAAATATTTATATCAATGTGATTCGCGATGTTATCAGCATCCAATCACTCTAGACAACCACAGGAGGCTTATATGTCCAGCACAACTATTTATTTATATATAAAAACTCATAAGACCACGGGCCTAAAGTATTTCGGTAAGACCATAAAGTCTGACTATGAAAAATATCGCGGTAGTGGCACGTATTGGAAGAACCATATTGCCAAGCATGGTTATAATGTTTCTACAGAGATAGTATTCCAATCAACAAATATAGATGAAGTGGGGGAATTTGCCTTAGCATTTTCTAGGGATAATGATATTGTGGAGTCCAAAGAGTGGGCGAATCTTGCAATTGAGAATGGTCGTAATGACATAATCCCCAAAGGAAGAAAACGTTCCGAAAAAACAAAAAAGAAAATGTCGGAATCTGCGAAAGGAAAAATATTTTCAGAGGAACATAAGAAAAATATTAGTAAGGCCAAAAGAGGCCGCAAACTACCACCCAAAACTATTGAACATAGAAAAAAGATTTCAGAAAATAATAAACGACTTCATAAAGAAAAACGTATAGGTATGCATGGAAAAAACCATAGTGATAAAACTAAATTACTTATGTCTCAGAATAATGCTATGAATAATCCAGAACATAGAAAAAAGATATCCGTTGCGAATAAAGGTAGAAAACCTTCAGCGGCCACGATACGGAAAATAAGAGAATATATGAAAAAACACACATGTTGTTGTATTGATTGCGGTTTGCAAGTTTCTACACATGGATTAAATAGTCACAGAAAAGGTAAACGTTGCTTACCTACCAACGTCCACCCTCTGAAAATGGATCAGCCTCACTGAAATCCACAATTGCATCAGCATTTGTTTCAAAACTCTCATTCTGAGCTAATGGATCATTAGCTTCAAGATATTCGATGGATGTATTACTAGTATAATTATAAGAATCGTATAGAGTATCGATCTCTGTTATACCGGTGGAAAAAGTTTCTTGGCTATACTCAAAAAGTGAACACACTAAATCATACGTTTGCAGACTACCCATTTGATAAAATATACTCTCATGTTCAACGAAATCTATACGGAAGACCTTACCATTCAATGGAAAATATATCAAATCCCCTAATTGAGGAACATTCTTACTATTATATGGTGCAATATCCTTTTCATAAACGGTCTTAGCCACAGTAAAGGTTATTTGATCCCGTATCTCCAAACCAAACTTAGCAAGGAAATCTCCATCACCATCAAATCCCTCAATATTCTTGATATACATTTCGACCATCCAAGCTCCATCAAAAGTGGGTAGATCGGCAGTATTAAGGATAGCATCTACATCACCAACATTTCTATTAATGAAATACACATCATGTCCATATATTTTAATGGATTCAACAATAAGGGAATTGATTAGTTCCTGCTCCATGGAACTTTCAAAATTGTTGAATAGAGTTGATGTTGTCAAGATACTATCCTTTTACTGGGTTAGAAGTTAACTGCTAGTCTTACACCAACAGAAGGTATATCCGAGTGAGCATAATTCAACTGAGCCTTGACATTATTAGTAAGATACCAATTAACACCAACGGTGTAAATGGTTTCCTCATCACGGTTCACATCCGCATAAGAATATCTACCAACAATTTCAATGGCACCAAATCCACCATCATTCAAGGAATTGTTTGGAGTCACATGACCCCAGACCGCATCAGAGACTGAATATTCCTTGGTCTCACCAGTAAGGAAAAGACCTGTTTCAATATAATGGCCATTATAATTATCATTACTATCTGTTGCATAGTAATATTCACCAGACATCCACATAGGTCCATAAGCAAAAGCCCCTTCAAGACCATATACGGAATAATCGTTTACTCCGGTACTATCAACATCGATAATATTCACACCACCAAGTCTAAGTTCTGGTTCTGTCACATAATTTACGGTTCTTGTAGTAGTATCCAATAGTGTTGAATAATTACCACCCACATGGAAGGTCATACCGGCAAGGGTATGAGACCAAGCCACTCGATTATTCCATGAGATTAGATTTTCATCAAAGTTATTTTCATTCGAGGCCAGAGAGGTTCCAACCCAGAAACCCGACCACATATAATTTGCACCAATTCCAAGACGCTTACCTCCACTTAGTTGATCGACCAATAGATCACTTACCATAGGTCGTTCGATAAAGGCAAGATTATCAGCTGAGATTGAACGAGCAAAACCTAAAGGTTGCTTAAACTTTCCCATAGTAAGGTGTACGGGAAGATTAATTTTAATCCAGGCATTGTCGAGATTAAGATCACCTCCTGACGCATCGACCTCAAGATTGTAATCAATAAGGTCGGTCATTGTTCCATCAACACCAACACGTAGCCGACGGAAATCTCCATCTGACTGGCGAGTATTTTCTAGGGTAGTTCCATAGTCCACATGCACGGTTGCATGAGGATTAATAGTTGTATCAGCAAGGGCTGACTGAAAACTAGCTCCAACCCCTACAAGAAACAGTAGTCCAATAGTATACATCAAAATATTCTTCATTTTCTTTCATTCCTTTTCATTTTTCGCTTGACAACATTTCATATTGTGTTATAATAGGACTTATGTCCTTTAAGATTCCTAGGCAATCATATCCGTCACAGGTAAACTATATGAAATTATCATCTCCTCTTCCAATTTATGTATTTCTTCTCTAGCATCAGCTAGAATTTGTTCACCATTAAATTGTACACCTCCTGGGAGTTGCATCCCGTTAAATTTAGTTAAGTTCGATCCCCATTGGTATTTAATCTTAGCAGTACAATAGTTCTTCAACCATCTATCATTCCAAGCATCCGTATATGTAGCAGGATCAACAATACTATAACACTCAGCTACTAGATAATTTCCAATCGTAAATGTATCCCAATTGGTATCAACATGTAATTGATTTCTATGCCGATTATATCTAATTGGTTTCATGCCTACAAGTAGTTCTTCCAACAGTTGAATGTGTTGGACTGTCATATAATAGTTTACCAAACTATATCTTGCCATATCAAATACTTCGTTAAGCACGAATTGATATTTTAGATTAAAAATGTTATTGGTGGATGAAGTGGAAGACGTGGCATCAAACATATTTACCACACCAATAATATTCTCTGGTACGGTTATATATCCATTCGTGACATCATTTGCGGTAATTACATGTTTTAAGAAAATCTTTTCAGTACCATCAAAATGATAATCATAATAATATAATAGGGATTCATCAACCCGGTCGTCAACCTGTTCATCGGTCACATTGATTTCTATAACAGGTTTACCGAGTTTTCTCAAGCAATATTCGGAGAATTCACTTCTAGTTGTAGGGACAGCCATTTTAGTACCTCTTTATTTTGTATTTATCTACCGAGTTACTTCTGGCGTAATCGTTGCTATTCCCTCTACCACCCTCGTAACATAGTTAGTATTCGAAACAACCTCCGCATCCCAATAATATCTACCAGGTGTAGTATTGGCAGTATATGCATTTGTCATAGTCAAGGTGATCTTATTATTACCAGAATCCACAACAACCGTGAAATCTAAGGATGTTGTAGAATCAAAATGTTTTCTCATAGAAGCTCGACTAGTATTGCTTGTTATATCCATGAGAGAACCGTTAGCCTCAACCACAGTGTAGTCTAAGGTATAATCTGATCCCTGATCTATGATAATATTAAGTTTCTGGGCCATTTAAAAATCTTTATATTAAACTCATTATAAAGTTATTTAGAACATCAAACCAACTACTATTTATTAAAAAGACCATCACGGAGGCTGTTACGATACCAGATAGTATCTCAGCATATGAGGTCCAACCTTCAATAAAGAATCCACTAGTTGGCAAACGATCCCTTATCTTGTAGAACCCAAAGTAAAATAGACCCATGAGTGGATTTAGAATCAAACACCCTCTCAATGTAAGTCTAAGGAAACTACCACCATCTGGTCTATTAGGCCACCACTGTGACCAACCCGGCATTTCCATTAACATAAGGGTTGCCGTAAAGAGAATATAGTATACCCAATGTAGTCCGAAAATGTACGATAGGGAACAGGCAGTAAATGCAGCCCAAATCAATGCCCCACCAGTAGAACCGAATCCACCGAAACCAAAATGGTCTTCCCATACTTCCTTAGATGGACCGCCTCTAGGTACTCTGAATAATAGTCCAGATATTAGTATTGCAAGTATTAGATATATTGTCATTTTATTATCCTATGGTTTGGGATGTTTGGCGTCTATCGCCGTAAGTTGAGATGCAAGTTTATTTAGTTCTACATTATCACCATCCTTGACGGCAGAGACTAGTGCTTTTAATACCAATAAAGTACTTTCCTGAAAATCAGTAGTATCTCCAACATCTAGAGCAAAATCCTTCACTCTATCTTTTACATATTTAATCTGGGATTCAGCAACCAACTTGGCTTGATGTTCAATTTCTCTATCTTCTTTTTGTTGTTCATCTTCATCAGTAAGTGGTACTAATTCCCCATCAGTTAATTTATAAGACATATTAAATTTCCTTTAATCTTTTATGAACTTCTAATACCATACATAGATATTGTACCATCTTGTATATCACTGCCGCCACTAAATCCAAATCGGATTGCTGTATGGGCCGTCGCTGTATTATATTTACCACCAGAAAGACCCCATTGTGGACCAAAATCAGCCCATGTATTAACATTATATACTTGTCCCATTACAGGAGTAAAGTAGGTATCACCATTTGCAATGTTTGACATTCTAATTTCACCATATAATTGACTAGTAGATTCATTACCTACAGTACAGGCTTCCCAATTTAGTCGTGATCCTAAACCTCCATTATCGCCTGGATCGTTAGAATACGTATGATAAAGATTTGTTCCATTTATCCATGTTGGTGTTCCACCGGTTCCTATCTCAGCTATTAAATAAGTTTGATCATTTACAGGCCTCATACCTGTAATTATCCACACAAGAGTGTCATAAGCAGTTGAAAGACTTGTGAATTCTACCCAAGATACGTTTGCACTAACCGTTTGTGAAGATAAGAATTCCATGGCGCCACTAGTAAGTTCAGTACCGTCCACATAATACCCACCAGAGACATTGATTGTACCAGCACCCTTATCACCACCGGTTGGTGAATTCATCTGGATACCTGATTGGAACGTAACTCGGTCAGAACCATTAACCTCCATTATTAATTGGTCAGTACCAGAATTATATTCAGCTCTTAAGGCACCAACATGACCAGATGGAGATTCGAAGGTTATTCTACCATTACTTGCATCAGGAACCAATATACTAATTCCTGCATTACCATTACCATTAACAACAATTTCATCAGCATTAGTATCAGCACTGGCCCCAGAAGTAGAATTACTTGGATTTATCGTAACACCACCACCACTAATACCAAACATTGCATAACCATCACCACGAAGGCGGAATGGAACTTGAGTACCATTATTGGAGACACATTCAATAAAATCGAAGGCCGAGCTTGCCGTTCTAACGGTCCATGGTTGTAGTACATTTCCTGTGAAGCTTGCGTTACTACCAATCGCCCTAATAGTATTCTGTGCCACGGCAGTATTATCAACAGTTAAGAGAGGTCCAGCATAAGAATCAGTAATATCCATTCCTGCATAGATATTAAGCAAGGTAGAAGTCATTGAAGCAAATTGTGTACCGGCTTGAGAACGAAGACTATGTGTATCGGCATCAATATATAAGGTACCGGTACCAGAAGTTCGAATTCGTCCGTTAGTGTCAGTTTGTCCTTGGAACTCTACAGCAGGAATTGCCCCGGCATGGCCACTAATAGTAACATAACTATTAGTTGATGCAACGTGGGCAACTTGTAATTGAATATTACCATTACCTTTACCACCAGCACCACCGGTAGTGAACTGAATATTACCAGCTCCATAAGTACTCATACGAATACCTGCTGAAGCACCCGCTGCAATATTAACTAACTCTGTATAATCGGTACCAGCAGAAGGAAATACTGCAAGGTAATTCTGTGACGAGGCAATATACATAGCCCGGAAAGAAGTTTGTGTGGCATTGTTTGTTGAGAAGAATATAGTACCAGTACCAGACGCTGAACTAATATTTAAATTAGAACCACTTTCACCATTAGCGCGTATTCCAGCAGCATTACCTGTTGAAGCTCCATAAATGTCAATGTAGTTAACTTCTGATGCCACATGATTAACTCTAAAGGCAGTGGCACTAGCGCTATTCATAAAGACTTGTTGACCAGTGGTCGTTGATGTCCGGTTATAAGTTACTGCTACAAGACTATCCAAATGAACAATACCACCGGAACGATAGACGTTATAATTAGCGCCGTTTGCAGTATCACCAATATGTACAGCTTGTCCTGTGCCGTGTGATCTAATATTTAATCCTCCATTAGCACCAGCCATACTTATTGTAGACATCCCAAATCCGCCGTTAAGATTTATGTAAGAAGTAGCAGATGCCGCATGAGATATTGAAACCTGCTGAGTCCCTCCACCCGTCTGTAATGATATGGGATCTCCGCCTTTAGAGACAATAGTTAGTCCAACATCTGTATCTGTATTTCCTTGCACACTAAGAATTGGATTACCACCCGATACGGCTCCCGTAATTTGAATCCAGTTATCAGCAGAAGCAGTGTGGGCTACTGAAAATTGTTTTCCACCTAAATTATTAGTGTAAAAATCCATACTGCCTGTACCACCAGCAGTACTAATATTTA
>NZEE01000123.1 GCA_002688965.1 archaeon
ATAGCCGCTGCTATTGCCGCACTGATACCAGCGTAAGCAATAACCTTAACTATCTTGCCACCATCTTCTCGATCTAGTTTATATTGTTCTGCCATATTTTTAAATGTTAATTTGGTTAATTAGTCGACCTTTGCATCTTTTTAAAATTGATGTATAGTGAAATTATTACTATTAACTTACTAATCTATGTCTATCAAGTGGACAAAAGAATACAAGCGTGAACACGACAGGAAGTATTCTAGAGAATATCGTCGTGAGAATCCAAAGTGGAAAAAAGCTAGTAATCAGAAATTTCTTGCTGAAAATCCCAATTATTACAACGAGTATATTAAAGCACATCCAGAACAGAATAGAGCTAGAGCAACTGTTGCACGTCTTCTAAAAAACGGAAAGCTCACTAAGGAACTCTGTGTTAAGTGTGGTGAAGAAAAAGTTGATGGTCATCACCCAGACTATAACAAACCTGCAGAGGTTATTTGGTTATGTCGTCTATGTCATAGAGAAATCCACCGAATCAATCAATCTTGAAATATTTAGATAAAATAATTTCGGCATCCGCTTCCTTAACTCCTTCTGCTTTAAACGCTACTTGTTCTAGTCGTTTAAAGTCTTTTTCATTTACTCCGACAATCATCGGCCTTAAAGTTTCATGTAAAGCATCCCAAATCTTCTTATTAGAAATAGTAAACACAATTTTTACCATCTTGTCTTCTAATACTTCATAAAGTTCACCAGCTCCTTCGGCTCTTAAAATAAATTTACCAATCATTCTGTTATAGAACTTAGACTCATCAACACCTTCACCCCGCCAATTCTCTGGTAAGTCTTTAAAAGTCATAGCAAACGTAATAGGATAGTCAGCGGAAAATACTACGTTAGCTCTATTATAGTGGTCATAAGCATAAACTTGATCTACTTCATCAGTATAATCAGACTCTAAGGCATGCCAAACAGATATATTCTTAGGTGGTGTAATTACTTCACCAGCATATCTATAAGTTTCTCCTAGCCCAACACCAATTTGAATTGGTCCTTTTTCTTGTGAATTTTTAATATAATTTCTATCTAAACCTTTACTGTCACGCTTAACCCAAGCGTAGTTACCAAGTTTATATCGTTTAGCATAACTAGGAGTTGAAGCAACCCTGCTTGCTCTTTGACCCCAACTACGAGTATACTCACAGAATTTTTCTAAAACTATACCATGTTTTCTAGCATACTCCGCTACTCGTTTTAAACTATTACCTCGTTGTGAAGTACCAGATTTTACTGCTAAATATAAATCTGAAAAATTAAGTTCTTCGCCATTATCATCTGTAACTCCGTCAATCTTAGCTTGACTTTCTGCACAATTTAATCGTGAAAAACTAACACAATCACCATAAGACTGAATCTCATGTACTGGCCTAAATTTTCGCCAATCCTTAGATGGTCTGCTACCAAATTCCATTGAGCCAAATACCTCATCATCAAACGCATCATTCTCACCAGGTTCTTCTGGAATAAAAGAACTAGGTGGTAATTGTAATTTTTTTCTAAATAAATTTTTGAACCAAGTAAGCATAATTTATATATTAGGGATTAAAGAGGGATTGACGTTCGTATTGCCAATCCCTCTATGACAATGAACGTTTACGGAACTTCTTGTGACAATACCGACATTGTGCCATTCCGTTTTTGATTTTGGCCAGTTGATGGCCGTCCCCTAAACAACTTAGTCGCCGAAAACGATACTTCAGCTTTCTTCTCCAACTTTTTTTCTTCTTACTCATCTTCGTCTCCTTAATTCGGTAGGTTCCATAGCTAATCTCCTTTGTAGATCTTGGAACAATTCCGACATTCGGGTAAATAACCTATTGTCTGGTAGTCATGACCATGAGGTAGGCAAATAAACAGCCAATTCAAGGTTCTACCAACCATTCCGTAGATGTCGTAAAACACATTAAACATTCTATTCATCTTTTCTTCTCCTAAGTTGTTTAAATTGTCAAAGTAAATTTAAAATCTGCCATTCTACCATAGTAAACACATCTATCAGAATTAGTATTGATAAAATAAATAACGCTAGTATAAAACATAAACTAATTATTTGTAATATCTGAAATATCATTTTTGAAAATTATTAAGTATCTGTTTAACGTCACTTTTTATCTCAATAATATCTTCTTTCATTGGTGCAATCTCGGTCTGTGATACATATTCAGCCTCTAGTTTGTCAACAATATTTTTGTGTAAAAACGGGTCTTTAACGTGACCAGTAAACTGTGTTTGTAAAGTGGTATAAGACATAGCAATACCAACAATTAAAATAATAACTCCAATAGAAAATCCTGTTTTTTTATCTATGATTGGTCTACGACCATTTGTTTTTTCATCCGCCATAGTTTATTTAAATCATAAATTAATACATTTATTTTCTGGTATAAGCTCTACACCTTCATGAAAAAATCTAGCACCATCCATGTTAAACCCCATATTTTCAATTGTGACATTATCCCTCTCTAAGATTGCCCTTTTAATATTTGTAAGTTCAGTATCTTTAATAACTATATCAGCTTCAAGTTCAGCAATCCGAGTATCCTTATCAGTCTTAATAAGAGAAGCCCCAATGATTGGGAGTGGAGGTCTTATAAAAAAACTCACTATCAAACTCAATCCTGCAATACAGATTATTAAAATTATTAAATTTAATGTTTTATTTTCTGTTGGAAATTTCATAGGTACACATATTATTATTCTGCTCTACTTCTTTTCTCAATTCGTCAACTTCGGTCTTTAACTCCTGAATAGCTTTAACTAACTGCCAATTTGGAAGTTCGGAAACCTGATAAAAGTCATCATCACCAACTGATACCAATTCAGGATAATTTTCAAGCAACTCTTGGGCGACAACTCCAGCCTTAACTTCTTCACCAGTTTTTATAACAGTATAGTCGTGAAGTGGTATGCCATTTATATAATCAAGCGACTGATAAGTGGTTGGTCTGATGTCTACCTTTAACCTAGCGTCAGACGAACAAGCCCAAGTAAGTCCAGTAGTAGTTGGCTGGGCTTCACAAGTTCCACTGCTGTCTTGTACTTGCAAGACATCATTAGCCGAGGAGGTATTAACAACATCTAATTTGCTATCAGGGGTAGTGTCAGCAATACCGACATTACCATTACCTAAAATAGTCATCGCCGTAGCTTTAGTAGCACTACCATCAGGGGTTACTATAAAATTCATCTTCATTCCAGTATCTGTATTACTACCCCAGCCTCCATCTGCTAAAAATGTTATTCCTCCAGCGTCAGCACTTGAAGCGTCACCAGTAGTCTCTGAACCACCTGCAAGTATTCTTCCTAAAGTTTCTCCATTAGTAATACTACTAGAAGAAAGAAGCAAAGCTATTTCTCCACCTACTGCGCCTTGCTGATTAATTGCAAGGTTAAAATTAGGAGTAGTTGTTCCAATACCGACATAATCATTACCATCTAAAAAGATTATTCTTTGATTACCACCATCTTGAAAAAGCAAACTACCGTTAACATCAACACCTAATTCCCATTGTTCACCACCACTGTTTTCTTCAATAGCAATAGCCTCTCCACCAGCATCTGTTAAAACTCCTAGAGGATCAGACGGATTCTGCATACCTATACCAACTTGACCAGCAGTATCAATAACCATTTGTGTCTGAACATTATTTGAACCCAATCTTAATGAGTGGGCTGTGGTTGGATAAAGAGTTAAACCATTACTATTAGCTATTAATCTACCATCAACCGAGCTAGTTCTAAAGCGAATGTCAGCAGAAGAACTATCGAAAACATCTAATTCTGTTCCTGGAGCAGTTGTTCCAATACCTACCTTTTCATCTTTTACAAAGAAAGTAGCATCAGCTTCAAATTGGCCAGTAACAGTAGCATTGCCAGTTACATTTAAGTTAGCCGCAGTTGTTGAGGCTATTGTTACATCTACTAAATAAGTTTCACCTAAAGTTTCTAAATCACCACCAATACATAAGTCACCACCACTAAAATCAAGATTAGTACAATTTGAACTACTACCAATACTTAAAGCATCTGTAACCGTTGCCTTTGCTCCAACAAATAAGTCACCAACACCCATTAAGTCTGAAACTCCATCGGTACCAACGATCAATCTACCAGAAGTAGTGGCGTTACCAGAAACAGCGAACGTACCAGTAACATCTAAGGTTTCGGTTGGAGCTGATGTTTTCACCCCGACATTTCCAGAATCATCAACTATAAAGTCTACATTATTTGAAGTATCAGACACCACAAAAGCTGGTAAACTATTTCCTTGCCCTTCAGTTGATAACCAACCCCAAGGAGTAGAAGTATTATGTCCCATCTTACCATCGTGGTCTATAATCCATCTTTGAGTACCATTATTAGTGGCACTTGGAAAACTATTATTAGTAGCAATAGCTATGCCTGAATTAGAAACACCTGCGCCTGTGTGTTGAGCATAAATTGCAGCTCCACCAACATTGCCTGATACTGA
Organism: archaeon; assembly: GCA_002688965.1. The sequence continues at coordinate 4,511 of NZEE01000123.1, forward strand.
CTCAAAACCAATACTACCCATATTTGTCCCAATAGTAGTGTCATCAGTAGTATGACCTAAAAATATATCAGACGTTCTCATAGCACTAGGATTAAATTCGGTTGCTGTTAAAATTTCTAAAGGAACAGTTGGAGCTTCTTCTAAAATTCCTACCTGTGAATCTTTTACAAAAAGAGTTGAATCGGCTTCAAGATGGTTGGTGATAGTAGTATTATTTCCGATTTCTAAATCATTAGACCCTGTTGCATTATCAAAAGACAAAGTAGTAATAGTCGAAGATGCCGACACTATAAGACCTACTGTACTAGAAGGACTAATAGAATCTGTTGTTGTATAAACCCAGTTAGAAGTTAATGCTGAAGATGCAGGATCAACCCAAGTGCTATCAGTTCCATCAGTAGAAAGAATATAGTCAGCTACTGGGTTTGCAGCTAACTGAAGTGAAATAAAAGGATCACCAAAAGCACCAAAGCTTGGTTCTACCTCACTACAATAGTAATTATTAATTGTATCGGCAAAAGCAAAACCTGGTAGTAATAGAAAGATTAGAATTAGTAGTTTTTTCATATTAAGTTCCTATGTATTTAACCTCAAAATCTTTTCCTGAATAAGCAGCTGGTAAAGCTGAACTAAATGTTATTGTCTTATTCACAAATGTAAAATTAGGAAGTTCTGCTATTTGTTCTCCATTTAAGGTAAACCCAGCTATCCACCAAATATTTGTTTTAACTGTATAGTCTGTATTAGCCCCATCTATATCCCCACTAGGTTCTTCAGTATGAGCTATCCATTTAAAAGCTTGAGCTATACCTATAGCTGAAGTACCACCACCCTTACCTTTAGGAATACGCTTTAATACTTCTTCAATAAGATCTTCTTTATCAATTGGTTTAGCATCCTTACCTGGTTTCCCAGCTTCGCCATCTTTGCCAGGTTCTCCATCTAAACCATCCTTACCATCTAAGCCGTCTATACCGTTTACTATTCTATTTGCTTTATCTTTTATAAAGTCTAGGTTCTGCTTTTGTTCCTCAAACATCTCCTTAGTATCTTTAGTAAGCTGTGCTTTCATTTCTAATAAACCGTCATCAGTTTTACTATTTAATAGTTTATCAACATCTTTAGTAAACTTATTTAACTTTTTCATTAACGCAGTTTCTGTTTTTAAAACATGATCCATTACCTTCTTAAAGGATTCAACAAACTCTTTACGGGTAATGCTTTCATTAACCATTTCAAGGAGTTTCTTTAGTTTTTCTAGTTTATCGTTAGGCATATTTATAACTTCAATATTTTAATCAAAAATGAACCACATATAATTGTTAATAAAAAATAAAACATATTATTGAATTTGTGAAATATGTTTTTTACAAACACATTCATCTTGACATTCTTTATTCAAATCTTCTATTCTAAAATCTGGTCCACAAACAAAGGTGCTGAAGCAACAGCTCCTGTCAAGCCCAAAGCCTTTATTGGTAGAGTTTTAAAACTTGGTTTCAAGTCCACTTCCATCCACTTCACTCCTTGTGGGTCTGTTATCAACTTTGCATCAAACTGATTTTTTAAAAACTTAGCTACGTCCTTTTCGTAGAATTTGTAGATAGGATTGGTTTTGTCAATAGCACCTGATATATCAAATTGCTCTTTTAGCTGATCCCATGATTTATTATTTGCATTTTTCTTGATAGCCTCATCAACAGAAATTGGTAAAACATCAAAGTGTTGTTTTTGTATTGCCTTAAACTTACCATTTTCAAGAACATCAGTAATAACCCATGAATCTGCTTCAAAGTTATTCTGAACCTGCTTGATTGTTTTTCCTACTTTTAATTCATCAACGCTGAACATGTCACCATTAGAATGTCTCCAATTATGCTTACCACCCAGTCCTTCAATCTTCATAGCTGTTTCACCTGTTGGGAATTGCACCTTTTTCTTTCCGGCTTGTGCTGCATTTTTCAACTCTTCTCTTATTATACGAAAGTGAGCTGTTGGATTATTGTATTGTTGGAGCTTTTCCAATACCTCATTCTTTCCTTTTTCTATTTTTTCTATTGCAGACTTCAATTCATCTATATGACTTTTTAACTCAGGTGTAGGAGCTTCTTCAAATGCAAATTGTCTCTCTAATAAAGCATTCTTCTTATTAATCAGATCATCAAATCTGTTCACACTGCTTTCCAACCTACCTCTTTGATAGATATAACTTTGAACTTCAAGCACTCTGCGTGTGCCAGCACTTTCTTGAGGTATCCACTTCTTGCCATCCCAAACACTTTTAGCCAAATCTTCATACCTTGCCCACCCAAACATTTTATCATTCAATCCTGGAAAGTGACCAGGGTCTGTCGCAACCTCAAATGGTTGTTTATAAATTCGTTCACCATAGTCAGCAACATTACCTCTCAATTCTTCTGGAAGAGTGTAATTGTCTTCATACAATGGTCTGCGAACATTATCATGCGCTCTTGCTGCATAACTTGCATTAGAACTTTCGAGTGTTGTTAATGGAATCAACTCTGACTTCACTCTTTCAGCAAACTCTTGCACTGGAACTTTACCACCCTGAAATTCATTAACAACTCTACGAACAATGTCTTTGTCAACTTGTTTTATCTCTGGCATATTTGTAAAGTTCAAAATCTCTTGCTTGGAGGTAACACTTTTACCCTTCAAACGATCTAAAATACCTGTGGTAAGGTCTGTGAAGCCTTGGAAGATTGGAACAGGCTTTTTAGCTTGTTCAAAAATATCTATTAGTTGTTGTTTAGTTTTAAGAATATCTGGATTAAATATTCCTATATTACTCGCACCTTTTAATTCCTGAGTAATCATTCCATCAAAACCTAATTCTTTATAAACTTCCTGCATTGCTGGTAATTCTGCAAAATATGCTTTACCGTCTTTTATTCCTTGTAAAACTGTTTCTTTACTAAATGGATTAAAATTTAATTCTTTACCTATTGCTTCCTTTATAGTTATACCTTTATTATCAAAAGTTCTAGTTCTTTTATCAACTACTGCTTTTATTTTATCAAATGTTTTACCATCTAAGTCCACTAAATCAACTAAATTAGCATTTCCATCTAAAAATAATTCATTAAGTTTTGCTGTTTTACCACCAAATGATTTAGCAAATTCTTTATTTTCTGATACAAAAAATACATCACCAAATTTAGATTTATCAATTTTAATTTCTTTAATATCAACTCCACTATGAAATACTTTTTCAAAGTTATTAGTATTTTTTATAAACTCCTCTGCAGTATCAAACTTCCTTGCTTGTGTTGCTAAGTCATCTACTATGGTAGTTCCAGGGATTCTGCCCTTACCTTTTGGGGACAGTTGTTCAAATGCTCTCTTAATAAGGTCATCAGCGTCATTAGCTTTCTTTAGTTGAGCTTGTAGTGTCAATCTAGCAACAGCCCTAGCTTTACCAGCAGGACTTCCAAATGCAATATCTCCAGCAGCCTGTGTCTTAGTCAATATATCAGCTAGACCTTCTGGATTTTGTCGTTCAAATACAATAGCTCGTTTTAAGATATCTTCTTCAATAGCTGAAAGTGAACCATACTTAATCTTTAAATCTCTAAATTCACCAGGTATTTGAGTTAGTTTTTCATCAAGTTGTTTACCAATTTCTTTTGTTATTAATTTTTGTGCTTCTTTAGCTGGTTGACTTAAATCTGTTTTACCAAAAGCATCAGCTAAATCAGCATTTATAAATTGTTTAATTCTTTCAGCCTCTAATATATCAACCTTACCACCTGTCTTAGTCAAATTCTCTACGATTGCTGTTAATTGATTAACTGCATTAGGGTTTACCCTAGCAAGTGCAGGGTCTTCTGCTATATCTAGTATTTTTAAACCAATAGAATCTAAATCAATTTCAAGACCAGCTGCTTGACCTTCATCTAACTTACTTTGTATTTCAGCCCATACTTTTTTCTTAGTTTGAAATACCGCATCAGCATATTCTTTAATTGTAGTTGGTCTAAATCCGTTATCAACTATTGTCTGATTAGCCAATTCCATTTGTGCCTTTACTCTTCTTAAATTAATCTTTTTTGTTAGTCTAGGCTTCACAGCTCTAAAAGTTAAATCAACAGCAGGAGTAGATCCAGGTAAACCAACCATTATTTTAATATCATCAATAGCACCTGTAACAGTAGGATTATTAATAAAACTAGTTGGTTCTTTTATTGGCACAATAGTTGGTTCTGGTAAAGAAGGAGTTGTAGGTTTAGGTGGAGGAGGTGGTGGAGGAGGTGGCACATCATCAATAGCTTTTCTAACATTTTTCAATCTTTCAGCTACAGATTTTGTAGTATCAAATATTCTTTTTTGACTTTGTTCTAATATTTCTGTACCAACTTTCTTAGTCACTCCAGCACCTGCTATTTCTGTTCCTAATAAAATAGTATTAATACCTGCGACTAAACCTTTATGTAAATCGGGATTTACGGATTTTATGAAATCAGAGGCTTGCTGAACCTCTTGTGCTACATTTTGTACCAATGAAGATTCTCCAAACTTTGTTAATACCTCTTTGGCAGATTCTTCTTGTTTAGGGCTTAAAGCAACTTTTAAAATACCTTGAAAAACCTCATCAAATATTCCAGCAGCTGTTCCTGTACCAACACCAAAAGATTCAACAGCTTGAACAACCCCTGGTTGAGTCTTATCAATTTGAGCTATTTGGTCAGCTCCAGAAGTAAATTTACTTAATACTCCACTACCAGTTTGTTGAATATCTTGTATTGTTTCTCCTATTCTTTGACCTACACTTTCAAATTTACCTAATACACCACCAAATCTTGTAGTCCTTTGAGGTTGAACTTGTTGAATTGGTGCTTGTGTTCCTACCCTTCTAAGTATTTCTTGATTAATAGAATTATTTGGATTTTGCATTGCTCTATCTATTTGTTGTTGTGAAAATGCCATATTACGGTTGTCTATTAATTAATTCTTCATCAGTTAAATTAGTTAAACCACCAACATTTTGTGCATCTTGTAATGCTTTTAATACTCTTTGAGTTGAGTCTTTTATTTTCTGGAGTTCTTTTGTAAATTCTGCTTCAGTTGTCCTAAATCCTACTATTCTATCACTAAGTCCTAAAAGACCTTTAACTTCAAATTTACTAAGTTTAGTAGCAGCACCTCTCAAAATGGCAAGTTCTTTCTCACTGACTTGTCCAAGTGTTCCACCCCTAGCTTTTAAGGCTAATAAGGTATCTAAAGTTTCTTTATCTATTAATGTTGCTACACTTGCGATAAAATTTGCTGAATTAGAATTAATAAATTCATTAAAATTAAAGTGTCTTCTGGCAAATGGATTAGGTCCGACCGATTCATTAAATCCTGGATGACTTAGTAATTCATCAATATCAGTAATTTTAGATTGAAATATATCGATGTTTGGGTCTCTAGGAGCTGGTTGTTCAGCTCGTATTCTAGCTACTTCAATTTCTAGTTCTGGGTCATCAGGAATTTGAGCAACTGTCATTTGACCTCTATCTATCAAAGTAGCAATATTCTGAGCTTCAGCAGTAACATCTCTACCAGTAAATGGATTTGTTATAGGTCCATCTAATCCCCATTTAGTAGCTACTTGTTGTGGTGTAAAAAATCCTCCACTTGGCTTAGGCATAGTAAAGTCATAATGAGTACCGTCTCCTCCGCTCTTAGAAAAAACCGTACCAGTATTTCCCATAGTTCCAACTGAACTACCTGCTTGGTAGCTACCTGGACCACTTACTGAACCTTGTTGGAAATGACTAATCATAGTAATTTCACCTGTTTGTAAATTTTTTATTGTGGCTTGATTTCCGAATCCACTATTACAACCTTTATCTCCTACAACACAATTATTGGTTGCTTCAATAATCTCATAATCAAATGGGATTTCTAAATTAGATGGTCCTACTAAATCTAATCCCCATTCCCAAACTGGTGTGCCATCATCAGTAAAAGAACCATAACCTGTAATAGTTATATCTCCTTGTTCAGTAGGGATTGTAAATCCATTTTCTCCAGTAGATGATGTTGTACCAAGTCCTGAATAGTTTACTAAAAAATCAAATGCTTTAGCAGGGTCTGGTGCTGAAGCTGATATTTTAAATATATCCTCCATTGTCATACCTTGTTTTTGTGCTAAACCAGCACCATATTCAGCTATATTACTTCCAAAATCCGCAGTAGGGTCAAATCCAGTTAAATTTGCACCAGCACTAGCTAATTGAATCATCAAATTATGATTAGATTGTTCATTTGCTTGAGCACGAGCAGCAGCAGTTGCTCTTTCTTGTAAAGCAAAATTAAAGGCGAGCATATCTTTCTTTTCTTGTCTGGTAGCACTACTTTCAGCACGTTCTAATTGTCTTTCTAGTATTTTAATTTCATCAAATATTGGTTTATATTTAGCTTCTACAGCTCTTTGTGCTTGATTAAATGCTAAATTAAGTTTATTCATATAACCATTAGCTTGAGCTTGTAAAAACATTATATTTGTTTGTGTTTTACGAATTGCAGCCGCTTGTGCTCCCTGTGCTCTTGCCGCTGTTTGAGGTGTTAAATCAATATCAGCTAAAGTTTGTTGTAAATCTGCTGTTGCTACTTCAATTTCATCAGAAACAGCTTGAAGTTTTATTTCTAATTTTTCTGCTTCTCGTTTTTCTAATTCTTGTTGAAACAAATCTGTTTGTCCTAGTGTTTCTTCTTCTAATCTACTAATCTCTGCTGATAAAGAATCTATCTCTTCATCTGATTCTGATTTAAAAAAAGCATTAATAAAATCTTGAATACTTTTTAAACTTGAAGGTACGGTTGCTAAAGTAGATTGAGGAGATTGTGATGTAATAATATCATCTGATATACCATCTATATCAATTTGTTCTTGAGATAATAAATCTCCAGTAATTGTATCATCTTGTGGTTCAAAACCTTTATCAACAAACTGAGTTAGAGCAGATTGTTTTAAAAATATATCATCTACACCTGTTTGAGGATTTCTTACTCTTTCTAAAAATTGAGATTCATTTTCAGGAGTAATACCAAGCCTACCTGCAATATCTTGTAATCGTTCAGGACTACCAATCTTAATTAATCCCCCATCAATAACTTGTTGAGTTGTTGTTTGACCACCAGCGGCTTGTACTTGTCCACCAGGCTGACCAAAACGTTGTGCGGCATCTGCTCTTGATTGTAAAGTTGTTTTAAGTCCAGCTTCTTGTTCAAAAGGAGCTAATTGTTCAGGTGTTAGCGTAGAAGCTGGTTGTCCAAAACCACCGAAAGGAGTAAAAGTTCCAGGTGCAAGATCTGTAGCTGTTTGAAATTGTTTAAAAAATGCAGCATCAGGATTATTAACCTTAGTAATTCCACCTTCAAATCTATCTTTAGTAAATTCTAAAAGTCTTTCATTAGGAATAGTAGGAAGATCACCAAAGTCTCCTTTACCAGAAAATAAAGATAATTGGTTGCCTTGAAAAACACCAACATCTCCACTGGCTAGTTTAAATAATTGATCCTGTGGAACTTCAAAAGATTGCTCCCCGCCACCAGGATTCCTAATTGAAAATTTGTTACCATCTCTAAATTGAGCCATAAAATTATTTCGTTAGTTCATCTATCTTTTGGTTTAGGGTTTGTTCATCCTCTCTTGCTTTCATCAATTTATCTACCCGTTTTTTAATCCATTCATTGAACCATAGCTGAAACAAAGCATCTAGGGTTTGTTCACCGTAAACCTTTTTAAGTATTTTTTCTTGTTTAGTTGTTATATCTATTGAAATTTGCATATTAAGTAGCATCATTTAAAACATATTTAACGTGAAAACTTGTAGCAGAACGTGCATTTCCTATTACCTTGTCTGAGGTTGCAGATGTTCCTGTTTGTATTGAGCCTGGCGTGTCACTTAACTGATAGTCAGAAAAAGCGGTTAGTCCAGTTAAATGATCATCATCTATGCCTTCCTGTCTAAGAATTACCTCTTGACCTTTTACCGCATCATTCTGAGCTATTCCTCTAAAACCATCAGCCTGGTCAGAAGTAAGTCCACTTGATAAAAAAGCACTTCCGTCTTGAATCTTATAAATAAATTCAACTTGTACTCGTGGTGGATTACCAGCATCTTCATCTTCAAACTCAAGTGCATTTCCAGTTTCAACAACAGATGTTAAACCATTAGCTTTTAAATTATTATACTGTGTTGGTGTTAAAGTTACCTTAGTACCTGTCTTAAGTCCTGACCCTGCACCAAATCCATAATTTGTTTGAAAACTATCGTGTGCTGGTCTGTCATCCCAGACAACCAGTGTTTCGTCAAATGTAGCCGTATTATTATTAAATTCACCACTAGTAGATGTGCCACCAGTAATACTATATTTAAAAGTTACTTTGATTGTTATAATCGTTAATCCTGTTCCTGATGGAATAACAGGCATACTGCTCCAAGATACTAAACCGTGTTTAACAAGTTCATTTGTTTCAAGTGGACTAGTGCTATCAAAATTAGAACTTGATTGGTCAGAACGAACAAAAGTAGCTTGAGCAGCATCTAGAAATTCACTTGTTTCTGTAATATAACCCCAGATACCACAGGCCTGTCCTGCTGTAATATCTTCTCCAGCCGTATAAATCTTATCGACTGATGGAAACTCTTCTAAAGACCTATTAGGAGCTGAACCTGCTTGTAAATATTGACCATCTATTACTTGCTGTGTATTTAAAGCTGGATAATAATTTGCTTGATCTCCTTTACCTGGTAGTGCTGTACTATTTATTGCTGGAATATAATTTAATTCATCAGGCATATTAAAATAGCATCAATCTTTTAAACTCTGGCGAGGAATTGGTGTCTCCAAGTAACTCAACTCTTATCTGTAACTGCTCACATTCAGGTATACTTATCTCCTCTGTTCTAAAAGAAGTTTTCTCTGTACCAATCTCTGCTGTTGTATAAGTTCCTATTGTTATAAAAGTATCTGTAAGATTAATTCTATACTTAATTTGTATTCCCTCACCTGAAGTTAACTCTTTTGCTAAAAAGAACTCCATAGCAGTAAATGTTCTTCTATTTTGTATAGTTCCTACATCCATTAATCTACTTTCAAAATATGCTTTAGTATAATTAGTCCCATAAGCATAAGAACTAGTTGAAAGTATATCAATCTCATGAGTTGCATTATCTGTAAAACCAGCTAAAAATTGATCTCTACTAATACTATTTAATGAACCAATAATAAGGGCATTAGAACTTCCCATTGTTTCAGTTGAAATTGTATGTTCAAAGTTTAAAATGTTTCCTTGTGACGTTTCGGTTAAAGAATATATACCTATTCCATCAGCAACAGTTCCAGAAGAACTTAAACCAAAATATAATTTACCTCTATGATTCATAATTGCTCCTGGGTAAACTTCTGTATATTTACCGCCACTTGTATCTGCTATTGATTCAGGAACTTGACCTATTGGCCAAGCCTGTACTCCATTTGACTTATAAATTCTACCATCAAGACCTGCTGAAATATAAAGATTTCCGCCGATATTTACCATTGCGTTAACTCCATTTTCAGCCATTTGAATGGGATTACCAAAGGATGTTGAGCTACCATCCCATGTAAATATATCAGCTATCTTATTATCATCTATTGCTGAACCAACTCCAGATCCTATCATTAAATTATTACCTAGTTCTGCTAAACATCTAATTTCATAATCTTCTGGTAAATCTAAAGAGTTATCATCAAATACTCCAGAAGTACTGCCAGCATAAGTTGATGCTGTATCGTCAGCAAAGTTTTCTCCTGATGCTTCTGTTATTACTCCTATATATCTTCCGCAACCAAAATATAACTTACCATCTAATTTTGAAACTAGCATTGGATGCCAAGTAGCAGTTCCAATAGTATCCCATCCATCATTCCAATTAGGACTACTTGATAAAGGACCATAAACATCCATCGCAGTATCTCTAGGACAAAATAGATGATCTTTCCAAACTGCTAGTCCTTGACCTGTACCAGCTGTATTTGGTTGAGCTGCTAAAACAATAAAATTTGCTCCACTATCTGTTGAACCATAGACCTTTCCAGCCGCATCTACCGCATAAAAGTTAGCACCAGAGTTAGTAACTGGGTCACGAACTATCCATTTAACAGTATTGGTTGCTACTGAACCACCTTCTGCTTCTAATTCATTATTAAGTTTAACTATTCCAGGACTACTAAAAATATCTAAATTACGCATATCACCTGCCCCA
>NZEE01000124.1 GCA_002688965.1 archaeon
CCATACTCTCTAATTGCTTCTAACATTCTCAGAACACCTAATCCCGTAACATCGCCAGTTTGTTCGGGAGTATTCCAGCTTTCACCAACAAATGATTGTGATCCTAAATTATAAATTTCATCAGGGTCTGATTCTTTTAAACATCTCAATAAGGAATTTTGATCTGTTAAATCTCCATTGATAAATGTTATCCTTCCTTCTAAATGTGCAGTATTTGTTCTATTCTTTGATGAAGACCGTCTCTCCATTCCAAATACTTTATACCCCTTTTCAAAAAGAAAATCTGCTAAATGGCTTCCATCCATTCCATTTACTCCCGTAATTAATGCTCTTTTTTTCATTTATTATTCTCCATTATTTTTTCAAAATCTTTATACGTATTAAATCTTGCCTGGCTTGAGCCAAAATTATTTAAGTTATGATGAACCAATTCTTTCATTCTATGAAACCATTCACCTTTCCCTGAATTATCAACATCAGTAAGTTTTCTACTTCGATCCATATCAAGAGCATAAAGTCTTTTCTTCGGATGCATTCTATTATGAACCTTTAGAATATTTCTTACAACAAATTGAACATAAGCATTACCCATTATCTGTTTGCAGCTATACATCATTGCAGTATCATCAACTAGATGTCCAAAGATGCAATGTGGTATATTTACACCATTTTTAATCAAATCAGAACTAATGCATAAAATAGATCCATCAAATTGAGGTTTATTCAACACTCTAATATCAAGGTGATCTGTTTTAGAATTCACCGCATTCATTTCATCTATCGACATCGTGTAACGAATACTGTGAGGCTCTTCAAATGCTTTATTATTTCTAGAACCATCTGGATGTTTTGTTTCATAATAAGGTTTATCTGTAAACTCTGGATGTTCAAGTAGTTTCCAACTTGCATCCCACATTTTCCGTACTGCAAATGTTGTTATGTATCTATGAATATTATTTTCATTTGCATGATCGCGAATTATTTCTAAAGATTGAAATAATTCTTTTGGAACCATTGCATCACTTTCGCCCCAAATTATATAGTCATATTTTTTACAATTATTATAATTTAAATCTCTTCTATAGTCTACCATTGTTAGTGGTTTATCATCTGTATATATTTCAAATTGTATCTTAAAACCGAAATTTCGAAGTCTTGTCAAATAATCAAAAAATTTAACTTCTAATTTATCTTTTTCGATCTGTTCATTATCTATCTTTTCAAAGTATTCAGACATGTTAAATAAAAAATCTATTGTAATATTTTGTTTATTTTCAACCGATTCCGATGCATTCAATATGCTCTGGACTAGATCATCTAACATATCTATTTCATAGAACATCACATGCGTCCCGATTATATATTTATTTTTAAGTTTCATAATTTTTTACAAATAATTCCTTCATAAGTTTCATCTAAATTTTCTGATTGAATAGGTCTCTTTTCATAAAATTCCATCTCTTCTCCTACATAACATATAAATTCAAATTTACCATTAATAATGTATTCATGAATTGCTCTACGTACTCCAAAATTATCTTCTGGAAATGAATAATCATCAAATATAAAATAGCCTCCCTTCTTAACATACTTTAATCCATTTAAAATATCTGATGAGCAATTATCATATCTATGAATGCAGTCAATAAAAAGTGCATCTAATGCTGGAAAATTCCATTCTGCATTATATACATCTAAAGGAATAAATTCTACATTTTTTCTATCTTTTAAATGAGTATAAGGGGATCCTTCATGTTCCCCTAAAATTCTTGTATTAAAATTCTTTGGATGTTCTACATATAATACCTTTTTAAATAAATAACTTAAAACTCTTGTAGTATGGCCTCCCCACCCAGAAACCTCAGCAATTGTATTTAAATTCTTATTTTCAAAAAAATCAATTAAATCTGATTTGAATTTTATAGTAGTTGTAACATAAGATTCTCTTTTATCTTTAGCCTTTTTTAATATTTCTCCTTTGTTACTTTTCATAAAGTGCTTTATATGTTTTTTCCATCCAATACCCAGGTGTAGGTTTTGGCCATGTATTAAAATGATATATCCATCCCAATTTTGAAAATAATAAATCTTCGGTACAAATTTCTTTTCTATTCAAATCTTGCATATTATAAGTATAAGGTAGTGTTTTTGTTTCTATATTATGCATTCTTAAAAGAAAATTAAATGGGGTTTGATCACTACCTAATCCTACTTTATTTTGAAGTTCAATTAACATTTGTTGGTTATTAGAATAAAATTCTTTTATTATATTAAAAAATTCTTTATGTTTTTTGTTAACAACCTGAAACCCACAATTAAAGTATTTCCAAAATTCAACAACATCTTGATCTTTAAAAACATAATGTTGGTATACTTCAATACTTCTCATTACCCACTCATTAACAGGATTAATTACTGCGGTTAATTTATTTTCTGTTAGTTCAAAAAAATTAGGACAATTTGGGTGAATTATTGTATCCGCATCTACCATGCATATTTGATCATATTCAATTCCCCCATCTTCTAATAAATCAAATAAATAATATCGTTGCCAAGTTAATTTCATTTGTTCAATTGGACACAATAAATCTTGCATAATGAATAATTCAACATTATTCTTCTTACACCATTTTTCCCAACTAGCTATAGACCATTTATATTCTTGATCTCTACTTCTAGAATCCGTTTCAATTGCTATAACAAATACTACATTCTTCATTTTAACCATTTATCTTTATATGTAACCCAAATTTCATTCATTATTCTAATTCTTTCTTCTATAGGAAATCCTGTAAAGTGCCATAATAATCCGTACTTCATAAAATAAGGTGTTTTATCTCCTAATGTCCAGTTGTGATGAAACATATCTTTTTTTACCATTCCTATTAAATTATATGATGGGGGTAAAAATTTCTTTTTTATTTTTAATTTCTCTAACACAAAATTGAAAATAGTTTGCTCTCTTCCTGTGTTTGGAATATTCCAATTATCTATTTCTTCCTTATTAATGTAATAAAACTCTAATAAATGATCAAATACTTTTTTATGTTTTTTTGAAAAAAATATTACTCCCGCATTAATATATGAATACATGTCCAAATTAACACCAGGAAAGAATTTTTTATAAGCAGAAATACTATGATTAAGATACCCTAAATTATCATTATCTATAACACCACAAAAATCATCTTCAGAATATAAATCAAATATATTTGGCATATCCCATCTTGGCATTGTATCAGCATCTACGATTCCAATTTTATCATATGAATCCCCTATTTTTTCAAAAACTAATTCCTTATTCCAAATTGGTTTATCAAATCTTTTATCATGTTCTGAATTTAAATAGAATTCTACATTATGTTTTTTACACCAAGATTTCCAGGAATCAATTGAGGGTTGACAATAATCTGTAACCTTAAATTGAGATGTGTGGTGATCTATGGCCACCATATAAATTATATTTTTAGACATTGTATAATTCTTTAAATTTATTTACTGACACTAAATTTAGTAAATCTGATCGGTATTTATCTAAATACGAATATTGGGTACATTCTTGTATATTAGTAAATTTGTTCCATATATTTTGGCCCCCTCTATGAATTACTCCACAACCATGATCTATATTAACAACTAACATTTTTAAATCCCCTCTGGTACACCTTAACTTTACCCAAGACTTCCAAACAGTACCATTCCAATAACCCCTCCCCTGAACTTCTCTTTGCATATATTCTGATATTGGGTTACAATCATGCATGATAATAAATCCTTTACCACTTAAATGATCTAGGGAATTTTGTATATCTTTATCTACTTGATTTTCCTGGTGTAACCCATCAATAAAAATTATGTCATATTTTTTGTTTTTATCGATTTTTTGAAAAAATTCATCTGATGTCATTTTAAAAGTTATAGATTTATTTTTTGGGTTTGGGTCTACACATTCCTTATATTTGATTTTTATTTTATTAAAATTTCTATTGGGGTCATGTGTACCTACCTCTAAATAACTTTTTAAGTTATAATTTTTAATCAAAAAATTAATAATATCTGTTCTATACCTCATTTAAAAACTTTTTAACTTCCTTTACCCATATTTTATATTTCTCTATTTCTCTACTACCTCCCCTACCATAATGAAAATGGAAGGGTTTATCATTTATATATGTTTGTTCCCCATGTGGTACTTTAATTAAATGTTCATTATATAATTTGTTATCATCTAATGAATTTTTTAATACTTTAAATTCTAAATTATTATCTGTAGCATATTTAGTTATATTTCCACAAGAATCTACATAACTATAATCCGGATAAGGTACTTTACCTCGTTTAAAAATCATAAACATAGGTCTTGCAATATTTTTTTCAAATCTACTAGTAATAAATAAATATTTCTTGGTCATTGGTAAAATATCATCAACCCAATTATTTAAAAATACAACATCATTATCTAAAAAACAGATATATTTTTGATTAGTATTTTTCATTCCTAATGTTAATCCTCTACTATGATTTCTACTACCAGGACCAAATTTATTACCAAATTTATCAGTTTCCCATTTTACTCCAGCCATTCCCCCTCTTTCTTCAAAAGATACCTGATTTGTACCTGGTATTATATTAACATCTTCTGCAGATTTATAGGTTTTAAATAAATCTAAATATTCTTTTGATTCTGGGGTTTCATTCGCAACTATAGTTATCAGATATGGATGTTTAACAAATTTTCTTATACTTTTAATAAGTAATTTGATATAGTCTATTCTATAATAACTAACAACTATAAAATCAATCCCACCATTAAAAGGGTTCATATGTGTTTCCATCTAATTTAAAATTTAAAAAAGGATTTAAAGAATAGATATTACAATCATATACTTCTTTGATTTTATCTCTTACTTGTATATTTAAAGGTTGTATTCCCCCCAACCATTGTTCAGTTCCTGGATTATTACCCCCAGAAATCCAATGTTTTTGTGTATAATCATCCATATAACTTTTACCATCAATTTTACCACTATCTACACCACATACCATTATATTTTTAGCCCCAAAATATGCTGATATATGTAAAGCACTAGTAAATGTAGAACGGATAGCTATGATTCTATCCTCACTACCAATCACATCTAAGTCTAAACTACCATCCGGTTTTTTATAACTACCATTATTGCCATGATCAAACACATAAAAATTGTCAGAATATTCAGGTGTATTTTTACCATCTGATCTCATAGCTGTGCCTGGAGATGGATTATAGTTTCCTGCATGATATCTTGAAAACAAAAGTTTTGTGTTACTATCTTTTAATTCTACAATACTTTCATCGAACCTGGTAGACTCTCCCAAATCCTTCATGACAACATAGTTACATCTAAACAATCTATGTATTTGATTAACTCCAATTGTTATTTTATTATCAAAGAAATTATTATTTACAAAATTCATAGAAGAGCCTGCATTAAGAACCCAAATATCTTCTCCTTTATGTATATCCTTTAATTCCATTATATTTTTGTAAATCATAATTATTTCCTATATTTTTTATAAAGAAACTCTGCAAATTCAAAATCTAATGGAGTATCAACATCAACAGCTTCAATCTCATCAACCTTATAAAATAAAGGTTTCTTTCCAACAATATTTCTATATTTAATCATATTATCTTTTGATATTATTGATATTCCATATGTTAAACTAACTATATCTGGTAAATCTTGTGTATTGGGTGAATCGGACGGGTCATAGTTTAAAGGTTTTTCATCTAACCACAAATGTTGTTTTACATTAGTTACAGTAGTCAAACTATCGTATCTATCTTTTGCATTTCTAAATCTATTAATAAAATCATAATATGTATCAACCTTAATTAATGGTGCTGTACAAGGGCTATAAATAATATAATCTGTATCTGTGCTCTCTGCTATATTCTGGAAAAACTCGCTATTGTTACATTTTGAACTAGCATAATATTCTTCTCTCACATATTTACTAACACCATATTTATCTGCTATTTCCAATGCAATATCTGAATCTGTATTAACTATAATTTCATCTATTGTGTCTACTTGTTTTAAAGTGTCAAGTTTCACCTTTAACAAATTACTTCCAACAAAAGGTTTAAAGTTTTTATTCTTAACTCTTTGAGAACCCTTACGAACAGGAACTACCACCACGATTTTCTCTCTACTCATTCAATAACTCCTCTAAAAAGTTTATTGTTCTCTTTCTAGCTTCTATACTTTTAAATTCTAAAGCTTTATCATCTATATAATAATCAGCTACAATCTTTGGACTTGGTCCCGATTCCTTTTCAAAAAACGGATTAACATTTATATCATCAAATTCTAAATTATGTTCTAAACACCAATCAATTGCCTCTTGTAAGACTGGTTTCCCTCTACATGTCCAGAGTATAAGTCTATGACCATCTTTTTTTAATCTTATTAATACATCTAATAATTCTTTTTGTTCTTCTGCGCGTTCACCTATTTCAGGAAAACTATATTCAGTTAAACAACCATCAAAATCTACAGCAAATGTTAACTTGTTATCACTCATTTACTTCCCCCACATTTGCTTCCACTAATGTTTTAGCTATTCTGTAAGCTTCTTTTATATTTTCCATATCTGTATAAAATACATTATCTTCATAATCATATTTTTCTTTAATATTTTTATATATTAAATTTCTAGCAAATGTTCCGATAGATACTCCTTGAAATCTGACATCGGATTGATTAGCTAATTTAGATGTTAATGAATTAGTTCCACCTGACACTAATATATTTACTTCTCTATATTTCTTATATTCTATTCTTTTAGTTTTCTTATTCAATCTCATATTAAATGCTTTATTAATCACATCTGCGGTTGCAACTGCTTGTAAAGTTGTATTATAATTATCTTCTCCACCTGACATGGGATAACCATCCGCTTGAATAATTAATCTGTCACCTGCTAGTTCTTTAGCAAACTTTATTCTATGTTCTAAACCAAAGTTACCTAAATGTAATCTGTCTAAACACATAGAATTATGACCATTAGGATTTGATTTATTTACAATTTCCCACTCTTTCATAATATATTTATCTTCGGCAATAGCAGCATGTAATTCAATATTTTCAGCACCAAGTTCTATACACTTTGGTAAAATTTCCGATAAAGCTTTTTCATTATGAGTGTAAGAAATAATATCTAATATGGGGCAAATAGCACTACAATCACCACAGCCAATACATTTTTCTTCTATAACAAATGCAATCTCTTTACCTACTTCAATTGGTTTTATAGCTTCAGTTGGACAAACAGGAGATACACACAGCCCACATTTAATACAAGTATCTGGATCTATAAAGGCTTTCCTTACATGGTGGTCGCCTGGCATTCCAACACTAACCATTATATATGGTATTGTCTTTAAGTTGATACCTAATGAGTCTGATATATCAAATGCTCTATCAATGCCTTCTACACAAGATTCAACAACTGAAGGAGTAGCAGATATATCTAATCCTTTAGCACCAGCCAAAGTATAAATCATTGTCAATCTCTTTACCTCTTCTAAATCTTCATTACCAGCACCACAAATCATTTTAAAATATTTTTGATTATCAAATAATTCTTGTAATTTTAAAAATCTATCATTCACGATATTCTATCCAATATTGTTTTTGATCTCTCAATATATTCATTACCAATCTTATTATAATAAGTTGCTTTATAGTTTAACCAATTAGATTCAAAAAATAAAGCCTTCTTTATTAGTTTATCCAAATTATTAACATCAACTTTATCTAAATCTATAATTACATTTCTTGTTTCTATGTTATTTAAAAGTTTATCTTTATGTAATTGCTTAATAAATTCAATACTAGAAGTGCCAATATTACCACCCATCAAAGTTCTGAAACCATACTCTTTAGATTGTTTTAATATACTGGTAACAACACTGCACATTTCAGGTGAAGTTACATGCTGTTTCCCATAACCAAATGATTTAGTTAAATCTGATCTTCCTACCACGATACCAGTTAATAACTTTGAAACAGGCGAACTTAATATCTTATCTAAATTCTCATATGCAGTTTTACTCTCAATATTAATATAGAATTTAATATCTTTTCTTTTATCAACACTAATATTTGAAATAATAGCTTCAACAAACTTTTGTAATGCAAATTCAG
>NZEE01000125.1 GCA_002688965.1 archaeon
TATCACCAACAGGTAAAGAAGCTATGATTCCTGTTGCTGTATTTGCTTGTGAGTTGTGTGGTCATATCAATGATGAATTTAAAGATTCTTCTGGGATATCAACGGTGTAGACAGTGCCAGACTATACTTTTAAATGTCCAATTTGTTCTGTGTCTATAGATGTAAAACAGAGTATGAATGCATCAGCACCCATCTGTGAAAGATGTAAAGATGTTAGTAGTGGAATACATACACCGATAATGGAAAGGGTTTGGAAGATGAATAGTGAACCACAATTTAAAGGTGGTGGTTGGGCTAAGGATAATTATTCAAAACCACCTAAACCTAGTTGAAGTGTTAAAGATAAATCCTCGTGTTAGGAGTTTAGATGACGATATTTAATTGGTTAGACCAAATTTTAGTTCACAAAAAATCGTGGGATACATTTTCTGATATAGATAAAAAATCATTTAGCATATTCATAATAAATCGTTGGTTATCAATGGATAATGATTTTATAGAGATAGTAAATTATTTTCAAAAATATTCAATAGGATTATTAGAATCAAGAGAAGTATACAAGTGGTATTGTGATATTTTACCAAAGGGTAAAAGGTATAATAAATATGTTAAAGGTAACAAAGGTAAGAAATATGATAAAATGTTGATTTCTACAATGACTAGATATTTTGAATGTAGTAAATTACATGCTACAGAATATATTAAATTGATGAGTAAAGAAGAATTAAGAAGTATACTTGAACTTTATGGAACAGACAAAAAACAAATTAAGAAGGTATTAAAATGAGTAAAAAGATATTAAAAGATGCACCACAACGGAAGACATATAAAGTTGAGGATTTTGGTGAAGTCATTGCGACAGACAAAAATGGGAAACCATTTATAGCATATAAAAATGTTGAGAAGAAAGAAAGTAATTCTCATTTAACAGTTGATGCGGTTGCTTTAATGGAACAAGAATGGCCAGAGATGACAAAAGAGTTTAAAAGATTACAACGAGAACAATATGTATTATTTTGTCGTAAGCAACATGATTATGGTCCAGGAAATATATCAGTTGGAACACCATTACAGACACAAGAAGATGTTAAGTTATCTCTTACAGGATTATGGTTTAGAATTAATGACAAGATACAAAGAGTTAAAACTTTATTGATGGGAAATAAAGAAGCAGCTATAAACAATGAACCAATTGAAGATGCTTTTCTTGATATGTCAAATTATGGTATTATGGCTACAATCGTGAAGAATGGAAAATGGGGAAAGTAGACAAAACCAAAATAACCATTCGTGAGATATCGAAGAAGATAGCTAAAGATATGATTGTTAAGAATCATTATAGTCATGCTTGGACTAGTTGTCGTTATGCGTTGGGTATTTTTTATGAGATGGATAACGAACATAGTTTTTTTGATGAAAAAGATGAAAAGTTAGCTGGTGTTGCTGTTTATGGATATCCAGTTGGAGCTAAAGCAGCTTCTTCTATTTCACCAATGTTACAGGCGAAGGAAGCGTTGGAGTTAACAAGATTATTCATATATGAAGAATATGGTAAAAATATGGAAAGTATTTCTATATCTAAAACATTTAAGTGGCTGAAACAAAATGCTCCAGATATAAAAGTTCTAATATCATATGCAGATCCTGGTCAAGAACACATTGGTGGTATATATCAAGCTACCAATTGGGTTTATCAGGGAACTAATTTAGGAATTATGGATAATTATGGAATCAAATTAGAACCTGGTGGTAAGTGGATACATTCAAGAACTGTATTTGTTATGTTTGGTTCTGGTAATTTAGAACATCTGAAGAGCAGAATAGGACACACATTTTGGAGAAGAAAAGAACCAAGAAAACATCGTTTCTTTTATTTATTAGGAACTAAAGGGGAGAAGAAAAAGATTATGTCAAATCTTAAACATCTACAGAAACCATACCCAAAGAATCCAAAAGAATATGTTCCAGAGATAGAAGAAATTATAGTTGAAGAGAAAAAGGATTTTTATGAATAGAATATCATATTCACAGTTGTCTATGTTTTCTGATTGTCCACATAGATGGAAGTTAAATTATATAGATGGTTACAGAATATCAGAACCAAGTATTCATTTGTTGTTTGGAACAGCAATGCATGAAACATTACAAAAGTATCTTAATGTTATGTATGAGTTTACAGTTAAGAGAGCTAATCAACTTAATTTAGAACGAACATTACAAGAGAAAATGATTGAGGTATTCAATAAAGATAAAGAAACATATGGAAAAGATCCATGTACAAAAGAACAATTACAAGAGTTCTTCCAAGATGGTTGTGACATTCTTGATTTCTTTAAGAAAAGACGAGGTGAGTATTTCAGCAAAAAAGGTTATGAATTAATTGGCTGTGAAGTTCCAGTCGAACTAGATTTACAGAAAAATTTAAGATGGGTTGGTTATATTGATATTGTTATTAAGGATACAATTGGAGATGTGATTAAAATATATGATATAAAAACATCGACAAAGGGTTGGAACAAATGGATGAAAGCTGATGAGAATAAAACACAACAGTTACTGTTGTATAAACAATTTTATTCAAAACAACATAATTATCCTATTGAACAAATTGAAGTAGAATATTTCATAGTGAAGAGAAAATTATATGAAAATGTAGATTGGCCACAGAAAAGAGTTCAGAAATTTTCACCTGCGAGTGGAACTGTGTCAATGAATAAGGTAGCGAGAAAACTTTCAAAATTTATTGATGAGGGTTTTAATGATGATGGTAGTCATACAACAGATAATTTACTACCAACACCTAGTAAGAAATCTTGTAGATTTTGTGAGTTTAATCAAACAGAACATTGTAAAGTTGGAGTAAGGTCATGAGTAATTTAAGACATTATCGTCATAGTTTGAGATTAAAATTAGATGATATAATAATAAATGAAGCTTTTGAAAAAAAGATCTTGGAAAATATAAGATATTGTCGTAATTTAGTGGGTGGTCAATTTAGAGTAGTTTTTTGGTCTGATAAGGCTAACGCGTATGATACGAAGGAGTTTGTTAAACGGAATGAACATTTATTATTTGAGGTAAACACTAAAATTACAAAAAAGTTCGCACCAGTTTGGTATTTAATTAGAGGTCTTGGTGACAAAAGTGATTGGCGTTATAAAAGTGAGAGTTATACGAGTGATGATATATTAGATGGTATAGCGTCATTCATCAAATTAGTAAAACATATTAAGAATAGGGATAAAACTGAAAATGAAAGTAGGCATAGTAGGTAGTCGTAGATATGAAGATAAAAAGAAAATTAAAGATTTTATTTTCAAACTTAAAGAACAACATGGTGAAGATACAATTATAGTAAGTGGTGGTTGTAAAAATGGGGCTGACAAATATGCTAAGAAATATGCATTGGAACTTGGATTGCAATATGAAGAATATCCACCATTTCATGAAGTTCATAATTTATATTGTACTTTACCAGAATCAAGATATAGAAAACCATATAATGTAAAAAACTATTTTGTTCGAAATAAGATAATAGCTCAAACAAGTGACATTGTAGTTGCTTTTGTTCCTAAAGGTATTATGTCAAATGGAACAGATTCAACTTTAAAGTATGCTGAACAATTTAATAAAAAAACAATAATAATTCATTAGTTTTCTTATTTTATATATATTTATATATATATAACATTAAGATAGGAGAATGGTTATGAATGAAACTAAATTGACATCAGTAAAGTTGTTAAAAGAATTATATGACAGATTTAAATTGACAACAATCAACACAAAGATGACACTACAGAAACTTACAAATAGATCAATTGATTTATATCTCACGGATGATAATTTCAAAGATAGGATAGAAACTTATAATAATTTAAGTGCTAGTGGTAGTAACAGTTTATAAAATAGAGGGTTAATCTATGTCAAAGAAGAAGATATTGTTGATGTCTGATGATTTACGAATGCATGGTGGGGTGGCATGTGTATCAAAAGATATTGTTATTGAAACTATAGAAGAATATGATTGGGTTCAGATTGCTGGTGCTGTCAAACATCCAGAAGAAGGTAAGATTGTTGATATGTCTGAAGCACTTGATAAAGAAAAAGGAATTACCGGCTCTTACTTAAAAATATATCCTGTAAGTGGATATGGGAATCCTGATATATTGCGTCAGATAATGGAAATTGAAAAACCAGATGCTATATTACATTATACGGATCCACGATTTTGGATTTGGTTTTATAATATGGAACACGAAATAAGACAACATATTCCTATATTTTATTATAACATATGGGATAATTTACCAGATCCATTATATAATACAAATTATTATAGAAGTTGTGATTTATTGATGGCGATATCAAGACAGACATATGGGATAAATAAACGGATATTGTCAAAATATGGATATGAAGATTGGCAGGTAACTTATGTTCCACACGGTATAAGTTCAAAAAGATTTTTTAAAATCAAAGATAAAGGTGATACACAATTTAAAAAGTTTGAAGAACAATATGGTTTAGATAAATATAAATTTAAGGTGTTATATTTGAATAGAAATATAAGACGAAAACAACCGGGTGATGTTGTGTTAGCTTATAAACATTTTATGGATAGTCTCGAGGAAGAACAAAGAAAAGAATGTGTATTAGTATTTCACACACAACCATCTGATGATAATGGAACTGATTTACGGGCGGTGTGTAGAACTTTGATACCAGATTATGATGTTGTATTTACATATGATAATGGTGGTCCGATGGATGATATGAAAATGAATAATTTATATAATTCAATAGATGTTTATGTGAATATAGCATCAAATGAGGGATTTGGTTTAGGTAGTTGCGAAGCACTTACAACAGGAAATCCGATTGTAGTGAACGTGACTGGTGGTTTACAAGATCAATGTGGATTTAAGAAAGAAGATGGTTCATATCTTACAGAAGATGATTATATTGAATTAAGTTCTAACCATAGAGGTGAATATAAAGAACATGGTGAATGGGTCAAACCTGTATTTCCGAGTAACGTATCACTTCAAGGTTCACCACTTACACCATATATTTTTGATGATAGAGTTCAATATGAAGATGCTGGAAATGCACTTCGTTATTGGTATGATAAAGGACCGGAAGAACGAGAGAGGTGTGGTGAATTGGGAATACAGTTTGTGAAAGATAAAAATATTGGAATGGACGGTGAATTAATGGGTCAAAGATTTATTACATCAATAAATGGTGCATTTAAGAATTGGAAGTCTAGAGAGAAATACACATTGGAGGCTGTATAATGAAAAAGATTATGTTAATAACCGCACCAGTAACTTCTCGTTCAGGATATGGTAGTCATGCTCGTGATTTAGTATGGTCATTTATACAACATGACAAATATGATGTAAAGATACTTGATGTTCGTTGGGGTGATACACCAAAGAATGCATTAGATAAAGATAATCCAAAAGATAAACAGATATTAGATTGTATTTTACTTAAACCTGAAATGGATAGACAACCAGATATTTATGTTGATATCAGAATACCGAATGAATTTGAAACATATGGAAAATTCAATGTTGGAATTACAGCTGGAATAGAAACCAATGCAGTATCTGGTAAATGGTTAGAGGGTTGTAATAAAATGGATTTAGTCATTGTTCCATCAGAACATTCAAAATATGGTTTCACTAACACAGTATATGATAAAGTTCAAAACATACCAGATGGGAAGCAAGAAAAAATTGGTGAGATGAGACTTGAAAAACCGATAGAAGTTTTATTTGAAGGTGCAGATGAAGATATTTACAAACCATTAGATGTCAAAGAAATTGATAAGGATTTCTTAAATATGATAAATGATAAAATATCAAATACTTTTGCATATTTGTTAGTTGGTCAATGGACAAAAGGTGGTTATGGTGAAGATAGAAAAGACATAGGTAGAACTATAAAGGTTTTTTATGAAGCATTTGCCAATAAAAAGAAACAACCAGTTTTGATATTAAAGACGAGTGGAGCTACATTTTCTATAATTGATAGAGAAGACACATTACAGAAAATACAAAGTGTTAAATCTCAATTTCCATCTGATTGGAAACTACCTGAAATATATTTATTACATGGTGATTTATCAGATAAAGAAATGAATTATCTATATAATCATCCAAAAGTAAAAATTCTGGTGTCATTTACTCACGGTGAAGGATTTGGAAGACCGATGTTAGAAGCGACAATGACAGGACTTCCGGTTGTAGCATCTGGTTGGAGTGGCCAAATTGATTTTCTTGATTCTGAAAAGTCAATATTACTTACTGGTGAAATGCAAAAAGTTCCAGGTTCAGCTGTATGGAAAGATATAGTGATACCAGAAAGTCAGTGGTTTACAGTTGATGAGCAAATAGCGTATAGAGCGTTAAATTATTCTTTTGATAATGTTTATACCATAAAGAATAGAGCAAAATCATTGATGGGTATAAATAGAGATAAATTTACATTAAACAATATGGCAAAAAAACTTGGTGAAATTATGGATAAATACACGAAAGATTTACCATCACAGGTTGGACTGAAGTTACCTAAATTAAAAAAGGTTGATGGTAACAAACAAGAACTACCGAAGATAAAATTACCTAAATTAAAAAAGGTATAGGAAATAACATGGATATAATATCAAATTGCTCACTTTGCGAAGAACATTCACTTCATGTTATGGGAGAAAAAGATGCACAGATGATGCAGTGCCTGAATTGTGGATATGTAAGCACATCAAAATTTATTGGAACGGTAGAAGACAATGAAGAATACAAAAATCTCACGGAAGACATGCAGAGATGGTCAAAACAAATTAATAATAGGATATGGATACCAACAATAATGACTTTACCGGTGGGAATGTTATATCCACAGGATGATGAAAATGGTGAAATGAAGTGGTATTTTGCTAGAATGGTTAACATACCTAAAGAACAACAACAGAATTATTCAATACCTGGAGATAGTGGTAAATTTTATGAGACGATGTATGATACTCACAATGTAGTTATGTTTGATGAATTTTTTGAAGGTATGTTAATGGTGAATAATAAGATGAAAGAAGAAGCGGAAAAACAAGACAAACCGATTGAATTAAAACTTCCAAAATTAAAAAAAGTTGATTAAAAATGCCAAGAAAAGTTAGTCATAGTAGAAATATTTTTACAGAAGATGTGGTTGGGAAAAAATATATTCCTGGTGACATTATTCAATTTAATTATAAAGGTGATGACATTTATGATAGAATACCAACAGTTTTTGTGTTGAAACGAAATGACATGGATAAAACGATTCTTGGTTTAAATATAAATTATCTTTCAGAATATAAAGTTAGTATATTGTTAGAAGAAAAAAATTATAAAAAAATGAGATATTGGAATTTTTACGAGAAAGCTTACAGAACATATTCAATTAACAAAATGACAATGATAAAATCTGTTACATATAAAACAAATAAGATGTTATCTGAAGAACGGAAACAACGAAGGGAAAGTAATGAACAATGATTTTAATATTTCATATTCTATTCTAACACATAATGAAATAGATTCATTACAACGGTTACTTGATTTTCTAATAAAATATAAAGATGACAATGATGAGATAGTTATACTTGATGATTTTTCAGATGATGAAAAGACAAAGAAGATACTTGACACATACACTTCAATACATGAGATAAAATTTGAACAACGACAATTACTAAAAGATTTCGCTAATCAAAAAAATTACTTGAATCGTATGTGTAATTCTTCGTATATCATGAACATAGATGCAGACGAGATGTTAACAAAGTTTTTTATGAAAAATATCAAAATTGTTTTGGAATCAAACCCATCAATTGATTTATTTTATTTACCACGAGTGAACACCATAAAGGGATTAACACAAGAACATATCAATAAATGGAGATGGCAGGTAAACGAAAAAGGTTGGATAAATTTTCCTGATTATCAAAGTAGGTTATACAGAAAACGACCAAACATCTTATGGGAAAGACCAGTTCACGAGACAATAGTTGGTTATAGAGAATATACTTTCTTACCGGCAGAAAAAGAATGGGCGATGATTCATAACAAAGAAATTGACAAACAAGAAAAACAGAATGAGTTTTATAGTCAAATATGATTAAAATAAAATTATTAGAGCATCATATCCATAGAAATGAAACTACTTTCAGACCATTTTTGTCTGCTCAAGATTTATTTCGTGAAGTAGGAATAGAGTTTACAGATTCAGATGATTATGATTATGCGTGGGTAGGACAAGCAAGTATTATAGATAAAAAGAAATCACTTAAAGAATCAATTGATAAAGGATTAGAATTTATATCAAAGATAACCGGTGATTATATGATAATTGATGGTCAAGATTCTACATCATTGATTGGAACGATTGATGTGTTTCGTGAATCAAACGCATTGTTATTTCTTAAAAATTCTTATTTGAAAGATTTTGATTTATATAAAAAAGGTTTGGCAAATGGTAGAATGTATTGGGGTGAAGGTGATTATTTAACACCAGATATTGATGAATTAAAACCAAAAATGAGATTGACTGGATGTAATTGGTTAAATACATTACAACCAA
>NZEE01000126.1 GCA_002688965.1 archaeon
CTTGCTGGTGCAGCTTTTGGTTTTATAACTGCAATTATTGAAGATATATGGAAAGTGGGAAAAGGAATTGTAAAATTATTCAAATGGGGAATGGGAAATATAGGCAAATTGTTCAAATGGGTATTTGGTGGTATTGGAAAATTGATCAAAAAATTAATACCACAGAAAGTAATTGATTCATTAACTGACGGATTCAATGCTGTAAAAAAATTCTTTGGCAAAATTGGCGGTTTTTTCAAAAAAATATTAGGATTTGGCGGGAAAGTTGATGATGTAGCAGA
Organism: archaeon; assembly: GCA_002688965.1. The sequence continues at coordinate 282 of NZEE01000126.1, forward strand.
TGCTGCTACTGGTGGACTATCCTTTTTTGGCAAAGTTGGTGGATTTTTCAAAAATATATTAGGATTTGGTGCAAAAGTTGATGATGTAGCAGATGCTGCTACTGGTGGACTATCCTTTTTTGGCAAAATAAAAAAATTCTTCGGATTTCTCCAACCCGTATTTAATGTACTCGATAATTTGTTTAAACCACTAAAATCAATGTTCAGTGCTGGAACTAAAATTGGATCTAAATTCGGAAAATTATTAGGCCCAATTGGTATAGTAATTACTGTTATAGATGCTGTTGTCAAAGGTGTGATGGGATTCATAAAAGGATTCGGTGATGGTGGTGGTCTGTTAGGTGGAATAAAAGGTGGATTAATGGGAATTTTTGATTCACTCATAGGCAGTATTGTAAATCTTGGTGCAGATTTAATAGGATGGATACTGAAAAAATTTGGTATGGAAGAACTTGGCCAAAAATTTATGGATTTTGATATTATGACATACATGAAACCAATACTTGATTTTCTGTTTGATAAATTACCTAGCATAATGACATCCGCATGGGAATCCATACAACCAGCATTTACTGCAATCGGATCATTCTTTACCGAAACTGTACCATCTATTTTCAGTAGCATAGTTGAAAGAGGAAAGGCAATTTTCAATGCATTGAAACCAATAATGGTTGGATGGTTTGAAATGATAACTTCACCATTCAGAATTATTTGGAATTATATAGCGGGTATTGTTGAAATCGGACAACAAATTTTCCAATTATTTCAAGGATTTGATCTGTGGCAAACAATCAAAGATGGTATTATTGGAATCATACCCAACATCTTTGGTCTAAAGGCAAAAGTTGCAGAAATGTTTGGCACTACAGTTGCCGAAGCACAAGAACGTCAAACCGAACAAGGTGCAAAATTCTCAAACTTTACTAAAAACATCAAAGAAATTGTTAGCAGACGTATTGTAAATATAATGCCCAAAACATTAGGAATTAGATCAAGAGTTGCAAAAATGCTTGGTGTTCCTTTAGATGATACTGGTGATGCAATTAATATGAACCCTGCCAAAGAAGAAGCAGACCGCAGAAAATTTGTTAAAGCAAGATCAGAACAAATGGAAATGCAAATGAAATCAGAAGGTGCAACAGAAGAAGAAATTGCAAGAAGAAAGGAATCATTAAGACTTAGAGCGGAAAATGAATTTGAAATGCATTATGACACCTTCCGTGTAAAGGGAGAAAGCATAGTAACCCAAGCAAAGGATATGCTAAAAGAAACCAAAAGAGATTTGGTAGATAGACAAAAAGCAAATGAACGAGCAGAAAAAGAAGCACAAAAAGGTGGAACAACAACTGCTATAAACGCACCATCCACCACGCAGAATAACACAACGGTTTCATCTGATACAATCGCTGCCCCTGCAGCTGCACAAGATACCGCATTCTTGCAAAGCATGGCACAGGGATTGGTGACACAAATGGGATGGTAATAAAAAAAAACCCACACCGAAGTGTGGGTTTTAGTGTCTAACTTAAACAAGTTACTACTGCTTTGTCAATTCCTCAAAATACGATAACGTATCTGCTGAAGCTTCAGCAGTTTCTGATTTCGATTCATCTGGATAAAACGGTGTATCTTCCTCATCTCGATTTACAGTAGGTGTTCCGTTCAATCCTAAAATTCGATCAAGTTTACTTTTCAGTTCATCATAAGGTTTAAATTGATCTGGTGCAATCAATTCTTGTAATTTATACTGAGAATTCCAAATTTCTTCCAGTTTTTCATCATTATCAAATAATGCGGCTGGATTATCGAATTCTGACCTATCATAATTAGGCCAACCATCCAACATACGAATTTTCAAACGAAAATTACAACCTTCCCATAAATCAAACGGATTTACAGGTTCCTCATCTGCAAATTCTGGACTCATTGAATCAGTGATTTTCTCATGTATTTTCTTGCCATACTTGAATAAGAAAACCTTGCCATTATTTTCTGGATTTGCTGGATCATCAATAACATAGATATTACTATAATAGTTCAACCTACGTTTTTGTTTTCGTGCCTGATCCTTCCCTGCTTCAGTTCCATTGTTCCAAAGTGAAGTATTAAATTCACTCACAGGATCTTTATCATTGGTGGTAGTCAACGAATTCTCAATGTACCATCCACCTTGACCTTGAAATCCATGAGAAAAAATACGAACCCAAGGTGTATTTTCACCATCTGATGGCGGTAAAAATCGAATAATTGCTGAACCAGTACCAGATTTATCCCTAGTTACTTTCCAGATTCGATTATCTTCGTAATTGCTAGATTGCTGACTTTTTTCCAACTCTTGGGTAAGAGTTGCGAGTTGAGTTTGACGGTTGCGTTTCAGTGCTTGAAATCCTGACATAGTTTCTGTCCTTTTTTATATGCGTTATATACGTTGTATACGAAATATACGAATTGTCCAATTCAATTATTGAACATTACTAATTATACCATATTTAACCTTGAATGTCAAGGTTAAAAAAAATTATTCTATAACACCACTGCTAGACACTTTTACCTCTAAACCAACTCGATCATAAGTAGCTAACCATCCTGCTATCTGATCTAAAGCACAGGCATTTAAAAATGCCGATATCATTTCAGGGTGTTCCTTAGAATATCCTTCTCCAAATTGAGAATCATAATATTCAATTGCTCTGTCAGACCATTCTTCAGCTGTTTTCCAAGCTTGTCTCATCAGTGTTTCTGGTTCAACAGAAAATCCATGACTATGCATAATTTTTTATCCTTTATTTACTATATTATACAGGCAAAGCCTGTATCCTTGGTAGCAGATTCAACGATCTTGCTTCTGCTTCCAACTTTTGTTTGAGTGTGGGATTAATCAATTTCGGTATGATATCCAATTCGATTTCCTTTTCTTCAGAATATCCCAATACCGCATCAATATAACTCACTTCATGCTCTTGAACATATTTTTCGACACCAACCGCAAATTGTTGCGGTTGATGTTGAGTTGTCACTTCTACAAATTCCAATTCAGTTAATCCCTTCACAGTTTCTATCCTTGTAGTAATTGTAATACATTTGCTGATAACTGATGTGCCTGAGTCATCAGTGCAATTGCAGTCTGCTGTTCAATTCTATAACTAGTCAACTTAGCCATCTCTGATGCTTCATCAAAATCGTTAATAGATGCAACAGATTCTTCGTTAATAGTGATCATACGTTCCATATGAGCAATAGTGAAATCAAACCTCTCAATTTTTGCCAATTGATTAGACCGTTCACCTTCCAATGTTGCAAGAGCTGCTTCTAATCGTGTTACTGCATCTTCTGCATCGGCAGGGGCATCCAATTTAGATGCAACAACTATGTTGCCCTGTGCATCAGTATAACCACCAATCTGCAATCCTTCCAACGTTAAATTGCCCAATTCAACACTAACTGTCTGATCGACACTAACACCATCAATAACAAAACTTTTAGTTCCAAAAGTGCCGTCAATCAATTCTGTGCCATCATATTCAGTATTCTTAGCCACAAAATCAATTTCCTTTGCTAGTTCATTGTATTCATCCATTAATGCTTGTCGTTGAGCAGATGTCAACTGATCATCTTGTGCTTCAGCTGCAACTTCTTTCATCTTAGTAACAACAGCTGTAACAGCATCGGTTCCAGCAAGTGCCGATTCTAACAAATCTTGATTTTGCTTAACCACCTTATTTGCTGTCTGTAAAGTATGAATGGTGTTATTAATTCTACCTACCTTGATTTTATCAGCTGATCCAATATCAGCAGTTCCAGATGCCAACCTAGACATCGTTTCTTCGACCATTCTCGTTGCTTCTTGATACCGACCTAAAGTTTTTGCAGTAATTCCACTTAACATACAGTTCTCCGTATTCATTCATGCTTTAATATCTAAGTTATTTCCCCATTTTTTGGGAGCCATAACATTATTATCTTGTCGTATCTGCACATTAATCATGTGCTTTTCTCTTTCATGAGTTGACAATTCAGTTTTCATACTTAATCTCTCAGCCTGTTTTGCGGCTTGCACTTCCACATATGCCCGATAATAATCTACCGCATTCATCGACTTTACACCATACGTGTTAATCATTACCCCTTCTCCTTATCCAAATATTCAGTAAACACCATTTCCAAAACAGATGTGATCCATTCGGAAATTATTTTAGGATCTGTTGTTCCTAGATATGCAACAATCTTATTGTAAGTATCTTCCTCCAAATCAATTTCTACTTCTTCCATTTCTTCAATATCCAATTTTTAAATCCCCCCATTAAAATTCTTTCACTATAAAACGACCAAGTTATAATGCACAATGCAGTCATTGAAAATCCCAATACATAATTAAGAGTCAACCAAATGGCATCCACCTCTTTCATTAATACATATCCTAATCCACAATAATAACCAATTGCATTAATAAACAACATCATCAAACTGACATCACTTGACCTTTTACGTCTAATCATCTTTACTATCTGTGGTATATATGCACCACTAAAAGAAATTGCTAAAATTGCACCAAAAATGTTATCCATTCTTATGAAAATCTCTGAGCATTACAGTCAACCAAAATAATCCATTAAGAATCTAGAACACAACCAATACATATACCACAAACAATTTCTCCTTTATTTCAATTCGTGCCACACAATTATATCTCGTAGGTAGTGTGGCTTACCTTTGTCATATCGCTTGGGTTGCTATAACTCTTGGGATATGACTAAAAATGGGCAGTTTCTGTTGACAAGTACTGCCCAAACTCCGGCTTGCTTATTTAAGCAGCCATGGGTAATTGATTATAATTTTCAATTACTTGTTTGCAACTTTCGAGTTGTTGCCACTCCATGCAATCTACTCGCCATCATCGTCATACCTGTCGATTTCCAAATGCGCCCCCCAAAATGGAGTAGATCGGATTTGAACCGATGACCCCCTGCTTGCAAAGCAGGTATTCTCCCGCTGAACTACTACCCCAAATAAATGGTGGAGGCGAGGGGAGTCGAACCCCTGTCCAGTGTACCGACAATTTTGTATCATCAACTGCAAGTCCTTATTTCTTTTCTACCCTATCACTATCAGGAACTGATATCACAAAATCACTTGCAGTAACACCAGCACTTTCATTAGACATAGTTTCCATCAATGTCATCGGTTGACTAGTCGAAAGTGTTAAACCTAGATCTGATTTGGTTTCTGTTTTAAATTTTTTCTCGATATAATCAATCAAATCCTTTACCTCATCAACTGAATTTGCTGTAATGTCAATATTAAATTTCGGATTCATTGTTTCAACTCTAACCATAATTGATTCTTGCATACTAATTTCCCACCTGTTGTGTTGGTGAATCCACAGTACGAAATTGTGGATATTTAAATTCTAAATGTTCCAGATCTTTGAGCATCATATCAAATTCAAAATCCGACAATTCAACTCTATCGGGATGATTATAGTAAATATCATTGTGATATGATATTTTTTCACGCAATTCTATCATTTTATTCTTAGCAGATTCTTCTGTTGTCACATCATCCAACCTTTCAAGATTTTCATCAAAACTTGTTTGTGTCTCTACAATATTTAGTCGTTTCTTGGTAGACAACGGCATCCAACGTTCTTTTGGTTTGGATATTGATGTCTTAGGATTATCTTTGCACATCTGCTCAAAGAAATCATTCCAATATTCCTCACCTTTTATTTTTTTGATATTAACTACGGATACAAGTGCATCCCAATCCCAACTGGGCCCTGCGTCTTTATAAACTTGCTTAACCATTGATTCAAATCCACTCACTGGATCATGTTTATCTGTTTTGTTGTTCATAGTAGTAATTATACCATATTGGTCAAGGCAAAGTCAAGCTTATTTTGCTATTTTTTCGATCTTTTTTTAATTCTTCTTCTTATTATCTCTCTTTTTTTTGGTGGTACTCCCATAGGAAATTTGGTCTGTGATTTTCTTTCTTTCATTCTTTGCTCAATATTTCCCATAAGTCTTTTTGGTATTTTTCGGGGAGATATTCTCCCTCTGATATCCTGATAAGTTATATACGTATACGGTTCATCATACCACCAACCATCATAATAGTACATAGATCTTGGTACATATCTTGGCACATAAACAACCTCTAGTCTATTACTATGATCATAGATATCTATTGCATCAATTGGATGATATACTGGTACACAACCTGTAATACTTGTGAGAAAAAACATCCCTATCCCTATAAGAATATATTTTATTTTCATTTATTCCCTCATCTTGCTTTGTTATATCTTTGTACCTCTGCAAATAAATCTCTAAAATGCTTTTGAGCATTTGCATCCAACATTGCATTATCGGCATTATTTACTACAATAGTCTTATATTTCTTGTTGTATCCATTTTTCATATACCAAATATAATGCCCATTATAATACTCTAAATCATCTTCGTCCATAAATGCCAACATATCATCTTCTGGATCATCTGGATCACCACCAGAATTAATAACCCATTGCCTCACATCAAATTTTAAAAGATGAACTTCTACAATTTCTGTATCTACTAAATCAATTTCATTCCAAGACCACTCATAACTAGTTGCACCGCTAAGTAGTTCCATAACCCTAGTAATATTAGGTTTCCAGACCATACTCTCTATCAAATCCATATATCGTTTAATTGCATAACCTTGTATTTGCCTACGACTAGCAGTCCTTCTCAATACACCAAATTTCCTCAATTCATCATCTTCTTCTTTTTCTGCTTTCCGATCAGGCAATTCCATATTTAAATTTTCCCATTCTCTAGCTTCAAATTTAAATTTTTGCCGAATTTCCTTTATAATTTTAGATCTGACCACATGCATTGCACCGACCAATGTATCTTCGATCTCTCTATCTTTAGTAACTTCTGTAATCTGATCTATATCTATCCATCTTCGGCCTTGATCGTCCACTCTTGTATGCAAATCATAAGATGATTCAAGAACTGGATACCCTTCCAACACAACGGCAATACCAGCAGGTTCTGTAACCCCATGCTTAATAGTATCCATCGCACCAAGATTGGTCATAGTAGCAACCTGTTTTCGTGTACCAAGCAAAGACAATAAATCTACAAACCCTTCAAAACCAGTAACATGAATAGATCGAATTCGTTTTTTCTCAGATGTCAAACGCATAAACATCAGTTTGCTAATAGGCAATGATGGTCTAACATTTAAATTGCTAAAAACCAACTCCTTAACTGATTTAAGTCCATATATTTCCGTAAGATGTTGCTTAAAACTTTTCATGGTCGATTCCTCTTTCGGATTCGCACCACCCTATAGGATCTGATTGATAAGGCGAATCCTTTTTTCGTATTCGTAATTCCGTTTTTCTTTGCCGTTCTTGTTCATCCATTTGAACGTGAATTTCGTCCTGTTCTTCTGCTATGTCATGCACCGCAGAAGTTACTTTTCCTATTTTCATCAAAACACCAAATACAGCAACTAAACCAGTACCACCTATTCCCATCATGACTTCTTCTCCAATCCCCTCAAATTCACTCAAAATAGGCAATACA
>NZEE01000127.1 GCA_002688965.1 archaeon
CCAGATAATATTGCAGAAGAATTTTTTAGGTCAGTTTATCCTACAATATCTTCTGGAAATACAACAAAGGTATTAATAGTTTCAACACCAAATGGGATGAACCAATTTTATAAAATGTGGACTGATGCCGTAGAGGGTCGAAGTGATTACTTACCGATAGATGTTCATTGGTCAGAAGTTCCAGGCCGAGATAAAAAATGGAAAGAACAAACTATAAGGAACACATCAGAAGATCAGTTTAGAATTGAATTTGAAACAGAATTCATAGGTTCAACAAACACACTAATTTCACCATCCAAATTGACAAAATTAGTCTATAAAAATCCGATAGCAAGCAAAGATGGTTATGATGTTTGGGAAAAGGCACAAGATGGTCGTTCCTATTTTATGGCATGTGATGTAGCAAGAGGTGCTGGAAAGGACTTTAGCGCATTTTCGGTTATTGATATAACAGATACACCATATAGAATGGTAGCAAGATATATGAACAATCAAATATCACCTTTACTATATCCTACAGTCATTGCAAAGGTGGCACAGGATTATAATGAAGCTCATGTTTTGTTGGAAGTTAATGATATTGGTGGTCAAGTGGCCGATACTTTACATTATGATTTGGAATATGAAAATATATTGACTTCAACGACAAAAGGTCGTTCTGGTCAGGTTCTATCGGCTGGATTTTCTAAAGGTACAGATTTGGGAATAAAAACAACTGCACAAGTTAAAAGAATCGGTTGTCGTGTCCTCAAAAATCTTATTGAAGAAGATCAATTGTTGATACCTGATTTAATGGCTATCGCAGAATTATCTTGTTTTGCTATAAAGGGAAAAAGTTATGCAGCTACGGAAGGAGCTCATGACGATATAGTAATGTCACTTGTACTTTTTGCATGGGTGGCAAATCAGAGGTATTTTAAGGATCTTATGGATCAGGATCTACGGTTGCAGATGTATCAAGAACGGATGAGGGAAATTGAAGAAGATTTGACTCCATTTGGATTTATTGAAAGCGGATTGGAAAACGAAATCATCGTGGATGATAGTGGCCAAAGTTGGAATGTTGTAAAAGATCATGGTTATGGGTGAAGAAGTCTTTTTTTATAAATAACTATATACAATAAAAAGACACGATTTTTTAGGGAAAGTTTCAGTAAATTAAAAATTGAGTTCAATAAGGAGAAAAGAAATGGCATTTCAAGTTAGTCCAGGCGTAAACGTTTCGGAAATTGATGCTACTAACGTGGTTCCTGCTGTCAGTACGTCTGATGCAGGATTTGCCGCTGCTTTCGTATGGGGGCCTGCAGATAAAATTACTACGATAGCATCAGAAGTTGCTTTAGTAGATACATTCGGAAAACCAGACTCCGATACACAGACAAACTGGTATACAGCTGCAAGTTTTCTTGCCTATGCAGGATCACTGCAAGTAGTCAGAACACTGGGTGCAGCTGCATATAATTCATCAGATGGTACAGCAGCTGCAACGGAAGGTGTAATTGTAGACTTTGAAACTACAATCACAAGTGGTGGTAATAGTTACACAGACCAAAATACAGAAAGTTTAACTGGTGGTACTGGATCTGGTGCTACTGGTAAGATAACTGTTGTTGGTGGTGCTATTACTGCAATTACAATAGTTGCTGGTGGTACTGGTTATAATTCAGGTGATGTATTAACAGTTGCAACAGGTATAAGTGGTACAGTTACGGTTGAAACAGTAACAGGTACTTCATCTGCTGGTATTTTAGTTAAAAATGAAGAAGATTTTGATGGTGGTGCTACAACAGGAACAGCAACTTTTGTTGCTAGGTATGCTGGTGCATTAGGAAATTCAATACAGGTTGATGTTTTTCATGCTAGTTCTGGAAATTTATCAAATTGGAAAGAAGATTTTTATCAAAATGGTTCTACTACTACTGTTGATTTTGGTGCATTGGTTGATCGTGCGCCAACAACATCTGATTATGTCCTAAATAACAATGGTGGAACAGTAGTGAATGATGAAATTCATGTTGCAGTCGTTGATTATGACGGTCAGATTTCTGGAAAGGCAGGCGAGGTATTAGAAACTTATACTCATCTTTCATTATCAACTGATGCAAAGGATGCTCAGGGGAATAGCAATTACTACAAAGATGTTATTCGCAGAGATTCGAGATATGTATATGCTACAGGAAATTGGGATAATGTAGGCAGAGCAGATTGGGAAAGCAAATCTTCCACTGGAACAACGGCATTTAGTGATGTGGGTGGTTCGACTGCAATTTCAATAAAATTAGCAGATGGAGAAGATGATGATGATTCATCATCGGGTGGTGGAAATCATTCTGCAAAACGTTATTCTGCAACAACTGGTTATGGGTTGTTCGTAGATAAAGAAGCGGTTGATATTGATTTGTTGCCTATCGGGGTAGATTCTTCTGGTGCATTAGCAATTTTAGTAATTGATAATATAGCAAAGATACGAAAGGATTGTATCGTGTTTTTATCACCAGATAGTGCTAGTGTTATTGGTACAGGTATAACTAAAGCAGCTGATGTTGTAACGGATTCGACTCAAACAGGTCTGAGCAGTACATCTTATGCAGTTATGGATTCTGGTTGGAAAAGAACCTACAACAGGTATACAGATAAATATATAGACATACCGTTAAACGGTGATGTTGCTGGTTTGTGTGTCAGTGTTGATAATTCATTGGGTGCATGGTGGAGTCCAGCAGGGTTGAATCGTGGAGCAATTCGTAACGTAGTAAAATTGCATTTCGATCCAAATAAGACAGAAAGGGATACTCTTTATAAAGCAAATATCAATCCAGTTGCTAATATTTCTGGTGCTGGTACAATTCTTTATGGGGATAAAACATTCTTGAAAAAACCAAGTGCTTTTGATAGAATTAACGTTCGTAGGTTATTCAATCTATTAGAACGAACTATTTCTAGTGCTGCTAAATACATGTTGTTTGAATTTAATGACGAATTTACTAGGTCATCATTTCGCAATATGGTAGAACCATTCCTTTCTGGTATTAAAGCAAAACGAGGCATTTACGACTTCAAAGTTGTTTGCGATAGTTCAAATAATACTAGTGATGTAATTGATAGAAATGAATTTGTGGGTGATATTTATATCAAACCAGCACGTTCCATTAATTACATTCAATTGAATTTCATTGCTGTTAGAACTGGTGTTTCGTTCTCAGAAGTAGCAGGGTAATAAGGAGAAAAGTAAATGGATATTACAGGTTTCAAGCAAGCAATGGCAGGGGGTGGGGCAAGACCTACTCTTTATTTTGTCCAAGTTATGCCGCCATCTGGACTTAGCAAGACGGGGAACAATGGTCTGGACGGTGCTAATTTTATCTCTTTCATGGCACAAACTGCTTCTATTCCATCAGGGAATATTGGTATGATAGAAGTGCCTTACATGGGTAGAAAGGTTAAAATGGCAGGCGATAGGACATATGAAGATTGGAATACTACTGTTGTCAATGACGAAGGATTTACGGTCAGGAATTATGTCGAGAAATGGCAAGAATTGATTAATGGCCCTATTTCTAATGTTACTTTAGCAGATAGTTATTCTGAATACACATCTGTTGCACACGTTGTTCATCTTAGCAAAAGTGGTGAGAAAATTGCAGAATATGCTATGCAAGATTGTTGGCCTAGTGTAATTGCTGGTATCGAGCTGGGTTGGGAAACCAACGATTCATTAGAAACGTTTGATATAACTTGGACGTTCAATCAATGGGTCAATCTCGGACGTGATCAGAGTGCTAAGTCAAACTTAGCTGGTGATATTGTTACACCAATCGTTAATAAGATGAAAGACGCTGCGGTTAGTAAAATCGAAAGTCTATTAGATAAGTTAGCATAAATAAAAATAAAACTATGGTAGGGGGATTTCCCCCTACCCTGTTTAGGTATTACAAATGGCAAGATTTTTAGGATTTGAAATTACAAAAGCAAAAAAGAAAGATGTGAGATCTTTTGCAGCCCCAGAAAATGATGATGGTGCTTTGCCTATAGCATCAGGTGGTGCTTTTGGACAATATATTGATATGGCAGGGTCTATCAAGAATGAGATAGAACTGATTAACCGATATCGTGATATGGCATTACATCCAGAATGTGATGCGGCTATTGATGATGTAGTAAATGAAGCAATCGTGATACCAGAAGACGAAGACAATGTTGTTAAATTAGATTTGGAAAATTTAGGTGCGCCTGATACCGTTAAAAAGAAAATACATGAATCCTTTGATAGTATTATAGATAAACTCAATTTTAACGAAAAGGCATATGAGATTTTTAGAAAATGGTATGTAGATGGTAGACTTTACTATCACATAATAATTGATGAGAAAAATAAAAAGCAAGGAATTCAAGAACTAAGATATATAGATCCGAGAAAAATCAGAAAAGTCAGAGAAAATGTGAAAAGCAAAGCACAGAATGGCATTGATATGATTCAGAAATCGGTAGAATATTTTGTATTCAACGAAAAGGCAATAAAACCTGATGCCCAGATATCAGAAGCAGTTAGAATTTTGCCTGATGCCATTGCTCATGTTACATCTGGTATGTTTGATCACTCCAAAAACGTAGTCGTAAGTCATTTGCATAAAGCAATAAAACCGTTAAATCAATTAAGAATGATGGAAGATGCATTAGTAATCTACCGTATCAGTCGAGCTCCAGAAAGACGATTATTCTACATAGACGTAGGAAACTTGCCAAAAGCAAAGGCAGAACAATATCTGCAAGATACCATGAATCGGTATCGAAATAAATTAGTCTATGATGCAGATACTGGCGAGATCAAAGATGATCGTAAGCATATGGCAATGTTAGAAGATTTCTGGTTGCCCAGACGAGAGGGTGGACGGGGTACAGAAATTTCAACATTGCCTGGCGGACAGAATTTAGGTGAGATGGAAGATGTTATTTACTTCTTACAGAAATTCTACAAGTCGTTGAATGTACCATCGTCCAGAATTGATGATCAAAACGGTTCGGGTTTTTCATTAGGTCGAGAATCCGAAATAACAAGAGATGAATTGAAATTTTCAAAGTTTGTTCAGAGGTTGAGAACAGAGTTCACTGATTTCTTCAATCAACTGCTCAAGGCACAATTAATATTTCAAGGTATAATCAAAGCACAGGATTGGGATAAGATTAAACATGAAATAGCATTTGTCTATGCAGAAGATAATTTTTATAGAGAGCAGAAGAATAGTGAAATTTTAAACATGCGATTGGAAGCACTCAGTACAATATCCGAGTTTGCTGGACGTTACTTCTCGATGGCATGGATTAAAAAGAATATTATGCAAATGACAGATAAGGAAATAAAGAAAATGCAGAAAGAGATTGATGCTGAAGTTGATGGTGGCAAGATTGTTAAGGATGCCACTATTGAGTGGGGTGCTATGGGGCCACAAGGGCCACCTGAACCAGAAGTTCCAGAAGTACCACCAGAACAACCACCACCATCAGCACCAGCACCAGTACCACCAACTAATGGTCAACCACCAGCGCAAGAGGAACAGCAAGTATTACAAGAATTGTCTTTAGATATAGATGCAATTCGTAGTCAATTAGAGGATGTTTAAGGAGAAATGACATGGCAACAATAGATTTAGTAAATGCGATTTTGAATGATGAAAATTCCGATGCGTTGCAACATTTTCATACGGAACTGGCATCGAAGATAAATACTGTGTTAGATGCTAGGAAAGAAGAACTCGCAACTGATTGGTTGGATAATTCTGCTGTTACAGGTGCTGAAGATTCTAAAGTAGCAGAGGAATAAAGTAATATGGCACAATTAAAAGTTTATGATCAATCAAAAATAAGAGGAAAGGCAACTTTTCTGATTAATCTGGGAAGTGGTGCTTCTGAAACCATAGATGTTTCTGCTTTGGCAGATGCAGATGGTGCTACCGCAAGGGTTAATTTGATAGATGTTGAATGGTCATCTGCGGCTGGTATAACGGTTAAATGGGATGCCACTTCAGCTGAAACAGCATTGCAATTATCAGGCAACGGGAAATTATTAGAAATGGCATTACCGTATAGTACCGCATCTGGTGCAACAGGTGATATTATAGTAACTGCTGGTTCGGGTGTTGCAACTGCTATCCTTACGGTGAGAAAGGTTGCTGGTTTTGCAGCTAGGACAGATTATTCTGGATAGAGGGGTAAAAAATGAAACTAATCACTGAAGTTACGGAAGATTTAGAAGTTTTTGAAATTGAAGAAGGTACAGATGGCAAAAAGTCATTATACCTTGAAGGTGTATTTCTTCAATCAGAAACTGTAAATCGTAATAAAAGATCTTATCCAAGGCATATCTTGGAGAGAGAAGTAAAACGATATAAAAAAGATTATATCAAGGAAAATCGTGCCTTTGGTGAATTAGGTCATCCAGAAGGGCCGACTATTAATTTAGATCGGGTTTCTCACATGATTACAGATTTGCGAAGATCTGGAAATGATTGGACAGGCAAAGCAAAGGTTATGCGTGATACACCGTCTGGCAAAATTGTTGAAAGTTTGCTCAAAGAAGGTGCTAGACTCGGTGTTTCATCGAGGGGTATGGGATCATTGGAGGAGCAGTCCAACGGCATAAAATTAGTAAAGGATGACTTTCATCTGGCAACTGCGGCTGATATTGTTGCTGATCCGTCTGCACCAAATGCATTTGTAAATGGTATTATGGAAGGAAAAGAATGGGTCTGGAACAATGGTGCAATACATGAGTCAGATATTGCACAAATGAAGCAACAAATTGATGTGCCTAAACAGAATCGAGAAGAAAACGCTCTGAAACAATTTGAATTATTTTTGTCAAAATTATAATTTGTATAAATACCAATACAACAAATCTATAGAGATTAAGTACAAGGAGAAGTAAAATGGAAGCATTGGAAAAAGATTTTCAAGAACTAGTTGCTTCTGAGGACAGCACCGTTGAGGATGAAATCATTCAAGGGATTTTAGAACCGACTGTTGCTGAAGAAGAAGAAGTTCTTGATGACGAAACAGAAGAAGTTCTTGATGACGAAACAGAAGAAGTTCTTGAAGAAGAAGAAGAAATAACTGCTGAAGAACTCGAATCATATAACGAGTTAATTGCTGAATTGAAGCAAGAATTTCCTGATATGGATTTCGATAATGTCGAAATAGCAATCAACGAAGATGGTGAAGTCGAGATTCAGGAATGGAGAAAGAAAAAAGGAACTGGGAAATTTAAATGGGCAAAACGTACTGTTAATGGTAAGGTAGTAAGGCAAAAAGTTGAAATTACGAAAGAGGTGGGCCCAGAAATACAATCAAAGGGTAAACGAAAAAGAATCAAATTACGATCAAAATTACCCAATTCTTTTGACCCATCTGATGTTGCTTCTGACGATGCCGTTGCAATCGGTGAAGAAGATTCAGATGTTCAAGAATACACCGTTGGTAAACAAGCACGTCCAACTAATGTTATGGTTTACAGGATGGTCGATGGAAAAA
>NZEE01000128.1 GCA_002688965.1 archaeon
AAACCTCCCTGCATTAATCCATCAATCACTTCCCATGAGGTTTCTACAGTTGCCCGAGCCATCTCTTCATATCGTTCTTCAATCATATTAAAATACTCATGGCCGATATTACGTTCTGTGCCGGCGTTCATTGCATTATCCATTATTGTTTTAATACTATCAAAATCACCACTCTGTTCTAAAATAGTAACAGATTCCATAATAGCATTTTTTAATGTTTGGTTCTTGAAAAAATCTAAAGATTTATCTTGAATAAAATCTAAATCTGATGATTCTAAATGTTTATAAACTTCCTTTAAAACTTCAAGTATTGTTGTTTTTAAAACATCGTTTGATACTTCATCTGTTTTAACCTTAAAAACATCAAAAGTAATTGGCTTGTTATACTTAGTAAAATATTCTTTGCAATGTTTTACAATCCATTTCATAGCATCACTATCGTAATGTTTTTCATCTAAAATATCATGAATTTGTTCTATATATTGCGGTTTGGTCATTAAACAAACAATGCTTTTGATTTGGAAGCTGTGGCCAAATTGAGCTAATTTATTTACTGCCATTTTTATCCCTTTTACTAAACCGATCTAATCTCACAAATTCTGTTATCCATGAATTCATATCTGGAATTTGACTCCACAGTTTATCTTGCATAAACATTGTTGAAAATTTATATTTAATCAACGTCGGAACCTTTCGATTAATTGATTCTTGAACCCGCAATTTAATATGATTACTAATATCAACACTAAAAAGCTGCATTAATAAATAATTACGTTTTACTAAAAACACGTTGTTTTTTATTGTTTCTATTAATTTATATTTGCTATCAGTATTATTTACAAATTCAAATAATTTTTTTATACCAAACTCATCATCACCCGTAATCTGCGGAATATATTTTTTTATTGATTTTAAAGCGGCTCCTCTTATACCATTTATATTATCAGACTTATCCCCTTCCAATGCTCTATATGTTAAAAAATTACTAGGCCATATATCAAATTCTTCTTTAATTTTATTTATATTATATTCAACTTTTTTAATTGGACTCCAAACAGTGATTCTATCATCAATTAATTGATAAAAATCCTTATCAGTACTTGTAATTATAATTTTTTGAGTAGTTAAAAGTTGTTTTGAAATATAAGCTATAATATCATCTGCTTCAGTGCCATCTATAGAAATTATTGTTAAAGGTAATTGTTCAAGATATTTAATTAATCTTCCCAATTGCATTTTTATAGATTGCTCTTCATTTTGGGGAGCAATACTCCAATCAATATTTCTATTAAATCTTTGTTTAACCTTCCGGTTACCTTTATATTGTGGGTATAATTTTTTACGGCGTTTAGTGCCATCCTTACCATCAAAAACAATAATACATCTGGTTGGTTTTATCCTCGCCAGCGTATACCTAAGGGACTTCAAAAAACCAATTATACCGCCGATGTGAATACCATCATCATTGACAGCAGGATTGGCACTAAAAGCTCGTATAAATGTATTCAGCTACAGGCCATCAAGGATGAGAACCCGACTATTAATATCGAAATGTGTCTCATCGTTGATGGCATGTTCCTGTTCAATTTGTTCAAGTATAGATAAATATTTTTTATTAAAATCATTAGAGGTCATCTACAACATCATCCGTTTCAGTAATATCATCTATTCCTAATTGATGTGATTGGTATTTCAAAATTAATTTATCACATATTAAATTATAAACATATTTTTTTAATTCAGGATCTTCTTGAAGTTTCTTCTCCCAATCTTTAGACTGAAACTTAATCTTTTCGCCATTTTGATTAACCAACGTATACCACGCTCCAGTAACCGAAATTGCTTTATAATCTTTTAATACAGTCAACCAACCACCATAATCATCTATACCCCTATCAAAATATAAATGAAATTCTGCAATACGTAATGGTGGTCCTAAACGATTTTTTATAACTTGTGCCTTTATCTTCATACCAATTGTATTTTTCTTAGTATCTTTAATTTGACCTGCATTTTTTAATCTAACGCGAGTTGATGCATGAAACGGCAATGCTTTACCACCACTAGTAGTCCATGGATCGCCAAACATTACTCCTAACTTCTGCCTAAGTTGATTAGTAAATACAAGTGCTACTTTTTGACGAGCCATCATTTGAGTAATTTTTCTCATAGCTTTAGAAATAATAATCGCCTTAGATGTAGCCCACCCATCTTTATCAAAATCTGCCCCCATTTCTACTTTTGTTGTAGCTGCAGCCAAACTGTCTACTAAAATAGTAACATCACGTTCTCTATCGGACTCCCTAATCTTCGTTACAATATGCTCTATAGCTTCAAATATTTCTTCTACAGTTTCAAGTTGAATATAAAGCATCTTTGATATATCAACACCAATAGCTTCTAAAAATTGTTGAGAAACTGATGATTCAGTATCTATATAAACAGCAATTCCACCTTTTTTTTGAGTATTTGCAAGGACATGCGCACCCACAAGAGATTTACCACTGCCTTCTAATCCATTTAACTCCGTAATCTTTCCTACTGCAATACCGCCACTTGATCTATTCGATATAGCAATATCTAATACAGATGATCCAGTAGATATCCAGCTTGTAACATCAGTTGGAGAAACAGCATCTGCGCCTAAAAAGTATGCTACTTGTTGGTGTTTAAACTGCTTATTTAACTCATCTGCAATAACCACAGCAAGTTCATCAGTATGTGTCATACTTAACCTCCGAATATGATTGGGGTAGTAAAACTACCCCAATTTAATTTAATATTAACCGTTAAATAACTGATCAAAAGCATCATTAACTTCAGAGACAGTATTAGTTGCCGCTGGAGTAGTAACGACTGTTTCATCAGCGCTATCTTCGGAAGTTTCTGGATTCATATGAGTTTTGAAGACCTCTTTTAATTCATCATAAGTTGGTTCATTATATACCTCTGTAATATCAACTTGACTTTTAAAGATTCGTTCAAGCTCATCCTTATCTTCTGTTAATGGAACTTGATTCGGTTTTACTCTAATAGTGGTTTTACCATATTGATTACCAGCTTCTGCTGGTGTTTGACGTTCAACAACAATATCCCGACCATTAATTGGATCTGAAAGATCACCATAGTCAGGATCTGCTATAAACCCAAGTAATTCCTGATATACTGTTTTACCAAAACCCCAAAATTTAACGCCGTCACTTTCTTCTCCACGAACTACGACTGGTGCAAATGTTCTCATTTTTGGTTCAAGTCTTTTGCCTTGGATCCACTCTTCTCTATCGCCAGTTGATTTTAACTTACTTGCGAACTCATTAATTGGATCTGGTCTACCAAAAGACACTGGAGAAATATAGGTTTTATTCCCCATACCATAATGAAAGTATAACTCAATAAAAGGATTGTCCTTATTAAATTTATAAGGTACAATTCGAATTTGAGTCTTACCAGGTTGTGGTTTCCAAAATGAAGTTGATGTTGTTGATTGTAGTTGTTGTAACCGATTTTTGATTTGTTCAATATCCATGCGAATATTCTCCTCAGTATTTATATTTTAGTTTTTATTATTTAGTTTACATTTTTAGTGTAACCCTTATTAATATATATAATAAAACTTTAGCAAACAGCTATTTTTTTTTTAATTATTACCACTTATCAATAGGACATTTGCATGTTTTAAAATGAACTTTTATATTCATAAAACACCCACAATGAACACATCTACCATCTCTCTTACCCGTATCAGGGTTTGTCTCATCATACTTTAAAAAAGGACATCCTTCACAAATTTCCCATCTACGAATCGCTTCTTCAGACTCTACTAATACCTTTTTTCCTCTCATAAATGCTTTTAAGGATCGCCAACTATCTGTAGCGAGACTACGAGCCATCTGCATATGAGATGGTAATTCAGAACCACTCTCTTCAGCAAGCATAATTTCAACTTTATCTATATTGTCTAACTCTTCTTGAGTTGGATCCCGATCGATCGTCGGTTTAGGTTTTAGCATTATTTTACGCCAAGATGTGCCATTAATCTATCTAACTTTAATTCAATAGATTTCACCTTTTCATCCAATGATATATCCTTGGTATTTTGTTGCAACTGCCTTACCCGTTGTTGTTGTATTCGATGTAAAACTTGATCTGCAGTAGGTAAATTTTTTAAATGTTTATTATCCTTTACCCACAATGCATGCTTCTTCTTCCATACTCCAATTTGTTCCTCTGTAGCCGTTGGCATGGGTGGGGGTGGGGGAGTTGATTTAACTCGGGGTAGTGCTAATAATTGATCTATAGTTTTAATATTTGGCAAGTGACTGTTATCATCTGCCCATTTATTATATTCTTTTTTCCACTTATTAATTTCTTTTTTAGCCGCGGCATGAAATGGTACTCTAGGCATCGGATTTTTTGATGATGGTGGGGCTGGTACCTCTTCCCCATTAATCCACTTTAACAAAATATCCTTTTCTCTATAACCACACACATGATGTCCTGTTTTAGCATTTATAAATAAAGGTGTACCACAACTAATATTATATTTTTCTTTTAATTCGTTCTCTATTGCTTTATTATCAGAATCTTCTAAATCTAACTTTAAAATATTATGACCATCTTTATTTAACTCATCAACATGCGGCATTGCTCTTGTACACCAACCACACCCCACTGTGAAAAAATAATATAAATTAGAATCTACCATAACCTTTCTCCTATTTTAATCTGTAACTTTAATTATCTTAAATATCCTTGTTGATATTTTATTTAGACCTTCAGAATTTGTAACCATAATTACATTTTGAAAATTTTCCCATGGAATTTTATAACTGGTATCTAAAATACCGTTATTCAAATTTTTTATAACCTCATTTAATGCATTTATAGTATATAGCGTATTTGTGTGTTTTTTCCTATGCAAAGAAATAGTACTTGCAACTAAATTATAATCCAAATCTCCCACTGCATTCACATTATATGTGCAAATTAATTCTTTAGGATAATTTTCATTTTGTAAAACATAAATTTTATTAAAAACAATATCATAATTGCTTTTGATTTCTTTAATTATTGAATCTAAATTATTCTTAGTTGTAAATGTACAAAGTAGTTGTGTTTTCATTTTATCACCTTATCTAATATAAATTGAGTAAACCAATTTTTATCGTCCGCCACTCTCAATACCGCATCATAAAGACCTTTTTTCTGAATATGTGCTCCCTTAGCTACCTCATCAGATATTTCTTTCAATGATTCTTTTGTAACATGAATTCTATTACTAATTATATAATCCCAAACTCGTGAAGCAATGTGATCCCATTTTGCTTCTACCAATAAAGTTTTTAATTTAATCACTATAACCTTTTCACCCAACTTAATACATTAGATAATCGTAAACCATTTCTTAATAAAACGGATGTTTCTTCTGAACCGTTGTATCTACTCGTTATAGCATCTTCTAATGTCTTAATCATTTCCTTTTTCATCTTAGAAGTAACCCTAATCTTTTTATCTTTTCCCCAACCATCAACACTTTCAGGAGGTCCACTACCCACACCCACAAATCCAGATACGCCGTATTGTGGCTCAAACTGATAATCTAATGTTTGCCATCCACCATAATGAGCTTTACCATATACAAAACTAACCTCAAACCCTCGAGCTGACATATTTTTATAAGCATCGCCTTTTTTAATATCAGCATCAGTTAGTTCTTCATTTATAGATTCTGCCATACTGATCAAACGATATTTTTCAAGAACACTAGTTATTTCATCAGGGGATGCAGATAAGTCGTTAGACAACGATAAAATAATATCATAACCCTTAGCACCAGCTCGTTTAGCACGCATTATCATTCTCTTTAACTGTTGCTTATTTATTGTTACAGCTTCGCTTAATAAATCTTTTAGTTTAATCATATATCGATTTAAATGGCTTTGGTTTCAGCCAATTACTCCTGTCTTTAAATGATTCTAAAACATCCAATGCTATATTTTTATTAAGAGTTTTTTCTATACCAGATGTTCCTGGATTTGAATTCACCTCAAGCATAAATGGTGATTCATTTTCTCTATCTTCAGACGGTATAAAATCTACACCAACCCAAATACCATCAACAGCTTTAGCAGCTTTAATGCAATCCTCTTCTTCTAATTTTGTAAGATCAAATGGAAGTGTCTCTGAACCTTGTGAATAATTACTTCTAAAATCACCTGGGATGACTTCTCTT